>CAJPKE010000001.1 GCA_905370345.1 Candidatus Saccharibacteria bacterium UBA6209
CAACATAATCATGCTGATTATTCCGGGCGCCATGGATAAGAACTTAACTCATCCGATTTATTGGGTTAGCCGGCTAATTTGTATGTTCGCCGCGTTTGCCGTATCATATCCCGTCAATCTATATTTGTTGCGTCGAGGCAAAGGTCACGCATTGACTCATCATTATCATCATATGTAATTTATTTGTTTTGATTTTCCCTGTTATCTCGCTTATACTTAAATCATGAAAACTTGGCAAGATGTCGCCTCTCTTTATCAAATTTATCCGCGCAGTTTTCTAGATACGAATGGCGATGGAATTGGCGATTTGAACGGCATTACCGAGAAGCTGAATTATTTATCATGGCTGGGAGTCGATTCGATTTGGATTTCCCCGTTCTTCGTATCACCACTGACCGACTTTGGTTATGATATTGCAAATTATCGAGCAATTGATCCGACTTTCGGAAAAATGCACGATTTTCAGGCGCTTCTTAAAAAAGCTCACGACCTCGACATTAAAGTTATGATCGACCTCGTTCCCTGCCACACTTCAGACCAACATCCGTGGTTTCAAGAATCCAGATCTTCGCGTGACAATCCCAAGCGTGATTACTATGTTTGGCGCGACGGAAAAAATAATAGCGAACCTAACAATTGGCGGAGTTTGTCTGGCGGCAGTTCATGGGAATTTGACGAGCGCACTGGGCAATTTTACCTGCATTCATTCCTGAAAACGCAGCCAGATCTGAATTGGGATAATCCTGAAGTGCGTGCTGAAATGAAAAACATAGTGCGATTTTGGTTTGATATGGGCGTCGATGGAATGCGCGTCGATGCAATTTGGGGAATTTCCAAAGATCCCGACTTTAAAGACGACTCTCCAAATCCTGATTTTTATGGCAATCCAAACGATTACGGAGCATTTATCCACGACCACTGTAAAATGGGACCGCATTTTCAGGAATATTTACGAGAATTGGCGTCAGCCTGCGACGAATATGACGATAAACAGATGGTTTTTGAGTTTTATCCAGACGACAAGCTGGGCGATATTTATCACCAATACAGCCAAATCTTGACAGCCCACCCAAAAGCCTCAGCGTTTTTTATGGAATATCGCGACAACGAATGGCACGCTAAAAATATTGAGAAAAAAATTGAGAATTATCTGCAATCAGCAAGCTCAACCACGCCATTTTTCTGCATCGGAAATCACGATCAGCCGCGAGTCGCCTCCAGATTGGGCGAAGAACGCGCCCGCGCCCTCAGCTTCTTAAATCTCCTCACTCCAGGAATTAGTGTAGTGTATTACGGCGACGAAATTGGCATGACGAATGGAGAATTAACCACTGATGACATTCAAGATAATTTTAGCCCCGCCAATTCTGTTGTTGATAGCCGAGATTTGGAACGCACGCCAATGCAATGGAATGATTCGCAATTTGCGGGCTTTTCAAGTGCAAAACCTTGGCTTCCTGTTAATGGAAATCGCACGAAGATTAACGTTTATAGCGAAAAAATCGCAAACGATTCTCTGCTTAATATGCACCGAAAGCTGCTAAAATTGCGCCAAACTCTCCCAATTCTTAAAAATGGCGATTTGAGTATCGTGCAAAACACTGGAAACGGCTTTATTCTCGGATTAAAAAGAGAGCTAGCTGGTCAACGTGCTTACATTTTCATCAATTTTGCAGACGCAAAACAAAGCTTCTCCATTCCGGAAGACGCCAAGATTATCACCTCGACTCACTCTGCCAATTTAATTACCGTAGAAAATCTCCAAATGACAATTCCAGGATATTGCGGAGTTTTACTTATTGTCCAATAATAAAAATATTCAACTAGAATAAGGTTCCAGTTTCAGTATCACACTCTTCTATGGGATAAATGCCCGCACATCGAGCCGCCAGATCTGCCATTTTCTTTTTAGTTTTCTCATCGTCGGCAGCCTCGGTGAGAGCTTCCAAGTCTAAATAGTAATCATCAAGAACATCTGGATAGCTGTTTTGGCTAGATTCTGTCGTATCGTTTTCTAACTCCTCGTCACCAACCTTATTAGCTTCTCTATAAGAGCCGAAGTCACCCAGATTATCGTTCAATATTACTCGTTGCGAATTTGTGTTTGTTCCACTTGGCAAATAATCAATACACGGCATTTCTCTACATTCCTCCTCTTTTCACTTTATCTATAAATTATTATACACTGCCACCAGATGTAGCGGTAGAGTTAACTTCACAACACTATCAAACAACAGAACCCTTCGCTCTACTCAATTAAACTATTGTTCACTTAGCGACTGAGTTAGTGGGTGGCGGCTTTTCTTAAAATTTATAGATACTCACGAGACGCACCCACCGACACAGCCGCTAATAGTTTATTGATGCCCTAATTGTTAAAGATCACTTTCTGACATATTTGCTTTGATTGTTCTAGCTAATCTCCGTCACTCCTATAATTCTCGCTATTGAGTCGGATTGAGCTATACATTTCAATGCAGTCAGTGTAGTTGTTCTGTCTACAAGAGGTCATCAATTTCAGATTGCCAACCTCTTCAAACAGAAAAACCCGCTGGCTCTCTACTTCCAGCGGGTTTTGCTATACAACAAAAATCGTCCTGACAAACATCAGAACGAGATTATTAAGTCATACTGTATTTTTACAATCGTAGGAACTTGGTGAGGTGCGCCTCCCCATAACTACGACTGTCCACCACAACAGTTTTGTCTTGAACCGGCACCTCACCTATTCCTGGATGTGATAATATCATAGTTCCACCCGGTTTGAGTAGTCTCATTAACTTAGAAACTGTGGAAAACTGTGGATTATGGTATGGCGGATCGGCAAAAATAATATCGAACTCCCCTGTTGAACTCGCACTTTCCAGCCAATTTATTATCGTTGTTTTTATTACAATAGATTTTTCTTCGACGCCCAAAATGCTTATGTTTTCAGCAATTACTCGCTGAGCGACTCGATCTCGCTCCACGAAAACCACCGACTCTGCACCGCGACTTAATGCCTCTAGTCCAACAGCACCAGATCCCGCAAAAGCATCCAAAACTCGCGCGCCGCGTATCGATTCGCCCAAAGAATTGAACATAGCTGAACGTACTCGCTCGCCCATAGGATGTGTCGTTGAGCCGGGCGGAGTTTTTATAAATCGTCCGCCAAATTCGCCAGAGATAATCCTAACTCTCACTTTTTTTCTGCCTCAAGTTTCCAAATAGACGCCAGCCAACCCAACATCACCGACTTTATAATAATCGGTATTAGCTCGTGATTTGTCTGCCGAGCAAGGTCCGTCGTCCAGCCGCTCTTGCTAAAATTGTCATACATTTTCATCGATGCCACGGCGTGAACTTGGTCCAAATAATACTCACGATAGCCGTGATTTTTCACTTGCAATATATCATCGTCACTCGGAATTGCGTCCTTAAAACGCGGATATGCCACCACGCTAGCTACGCCAGCCTCAAACGCCACGTGCGTCGTCATCATACCTTTGGCGCCCCAGAATTTCCAGTTGTTCTTAATCAGTTCAATTCCGTTATCGCCCTTCATGAGATTTTTCTTCAAAATTGAGGTTCGCGTCTCCAACCCTTCACCGCCACGAAGTTCCGCCATAGCTTGTTCCAGAGGAAAATGATGCGCTGGAGTCAAACCGTCGGTAATCGCGTGCGCCATCCATGCCGCCTCAAACGCTGCTCGCTCGGAATTATTTGTCCGCAGTGCTCGGGCTAAATTGCCAATATGTCCGTCAATCATCTCCAAAAGTGCAGTGTCATTCGGATCGTCCGGATTTATAAAGTGCCAAGGCTCATCCACCGCTGGACTTTTTCGTTTAACACCATCAGGACCATTCTTGCCCTCAAAATGAAGAATGTTTTTAATGTCAGGAAAATCACACCAATCAGGAAGAATTGGTTCTATATTTCTCCTTGCGACTCGATCTATTTTTTGGTGGACGCCAATAAATCGACCAGAGCTATCCCTAATTGTTGTTCCTGCATACATATTAATTTAAAACAGTTAATCGCTGATAGCGACTGACGGCGTGCGCCAGATGATTATATTGTAGCAAATCTTGCCCCTCTTTGACAAAGCGTTCAGCTTCGACTTGAGCGCGAGCAATTAGTGCCGTATCCGCCAGCGAGGCAATTTTCAAGTTCAAATCCCCGTGTTGCATTTTGCCGTAAATCTCACCAGGTCCACGCAACTTCAGATCAACCTCCGCCAAATAAAATCCGTCTTGCGACTTCTCAATCTCCCGAAGACGCTGACTCGGCTTATCGTGGCCGCTCATCATCAAATGGCAAAAACTCTGATGTTTCCCGCGCCCAACTCGACCGCGCAATTGATGCAATTGACTCAACCCAAAATTGTCCGCATTCTCAATCAACATCACTGTCGCATTCGGCACATTCACACCAACCTCAACCACAGTCGTACTCACCAGCATATCCAGCTCGCCATCCGCAAACTTCTGCATCACTTCAGCTTTTTCTTCAGCAGGAAGCTTTCCGTGCAACAACCCAACTCGACGATGGTTGAAAACAGTCTTAGACAATTTATTATATTCCACCTCCACCGATTTCTTATCATTGTCTGGATTATCATCAATCAACGGACAAATAACGTAAGCTTGGCGACCTTTGGCTAGTTCATTTTCAATCGATTCGTAAAGCTTCGGAGCTGATGCTGGCGACCAAATCTTAGTCTGAATCGGCTGACGACCAGAGGGCAACTCGTCCAGAATAGAAATATCCAACTCTCCGTACAATGTCAGCGCCAAGCTGCGCGGAATTGGCGTGGCTGTCATACTTAAAAGATGTGGCATAAAATCAGACTTTTCTAACAAAGCTTGTCGTTGCTTCACACCAAATCGGTGCTGTTCGTCGATCACCGCAAATCCCAATTTATGATACGCAACTTTCTCCTGAATTAACACATGTGTGCCGACCACAACGTCAATGTTACCGCTAGCCAAATTGTCCAACAATTGACTGCGCGCCGCACCTTTCACGTGGCCCGTCAGAAGCGCAACAGACACACCAAATGGCGACAATAGCTCGTCAAGCGTTTTCGCATGTTGCTGCGCCAAAATCTCCGTCGGCGCCATGATTGCCGTCTGAAATCCAGCCTTCGCCACTTCCGCAGCCACCAATCCCGCAACGACAGTTTTTCCTGAGCCAACATCCCCTTGTAATAACCGATTCATCGGATGCTCAGACTCCAAATCTTGCAGAATTTGCCACGCAGCTCGGCGCTGAGCGTTCGTCAAAGGAAACGGCAATTGGTCGACGAAGCTCTTCACGACCGACTTATTGAACGGAATTTTCCAGCCTGTTAATCTGGTCTGTTCTTGCTTGTTAAATTGTGCCGCCAATATCATCTCGAACAACTCCTCAAATGCCAGACGCTCACGACCGCGGGAAATTTCCTCGTGAGTTTTTGGCGCGTGAAGAAATTTAACCGCCTCAGAACGACTAACCAATTTTTGGCGCCGAATAATATTTTCCGGCAAAGTCTCGGGCAAAAAATCCATAATTGGACGAATATTTTTCATCAAATCTTGCACGGTTTTTGGGCGGAGATTTTTGATCGATTTATAAACTGGCTGAATTCCAGACGCATTTTCCATCACTTCTTTGGCAACTTCTTTTGCTAGCTCGACGGACGGATTATTGATTTGATAGCGATTATATTGCATACCAAATTGACCAGAAAAAATAAATTCCGCATCAGATTTTAATTGCGTTTCGCGGTACGGCTGATTGAACCAAACCGCCTTAACTTTGCCTGATTTATCCGCCAAAACCGCGGTCGTGATTCTAAGTCCACGCCGAACAACACGCGTCGAAACCGACTCGCATCGCGCCTTAACAGTAACTTTTCCCGGCTGAAGATCTGCGATATTAACCGCAGTTGAATAGTCGTCATATGCTCGCGGTAAGAAATTCAGGGCATCAGAAACCGTCGTAAGACCGGCCGCCGCTAGAGCTTGAGCAGTTTTCGGCCCGACACCTTTAATTTGCTCGAGAGGAGTTGCTAGTTTCATCTACGAAACGGCGTTGATGCCTTCCAGAGCATAGGCTGTATCTTCCCAGCCTCTCACGCCGATTGAATCTACGCCCATTTGCTTCACTGGAAAATCATTGCCGCCTTCTTCAATTTTGTCACCAAAGAATAGAGTTTCTTCTTTCGACCAGCCATTCAATTCAAGTAACCTGCCAATTCCATAGGCCTTATCAATTCCCGGAAGCGTGATGTCAGTACTCGTTGTCCCGCCAATTCGTACCTCAAGCCCAGGCAGCTTCTCCGCCACCTTGTCGCGATATATCGGACGAACATCCTTATACTTCTCCGCCCACGCATATTTATCTTCAGGTGTAGCTTGCTGACCCAAAGCCGACATAGTAATCTGGCTATGTCGATCTTCAATTATTTCACCCGCAGGATTCTCACACCAAATGCCCATTTCCTTCGCAACTTCTTCCAATGCCGCAGTTATCTGAGTTTTTTGCTCGTCAGACAAATCATTCGCATACTGAATTTTCCATTCATCATCGGCGGCGTCAAATCGATAATATCGAGTTCCGCAAGTCGGCATCGCATGAAACTTCTGAAGCAACTCTGGAGTAACGTTCAACCTATCAATCACCTGCTTCTTTATCTGCTGAAACGTGCCGCCCGTAATCACGCAAACGTCATAATTTTCAAGCAATCGACTAAGAATTCCAGCCATACGATCGCTAATTGGCGATTTTGTAATTGCTAATGTATCATCCAAATCAAAACCGATAATTTTCTTCATTATTCGTTCTCCCCCATAATTAATACGAACGTGTTTTTACCCTTCTTCAGCAGCGACGTGTCATTGACGACTTTATTTTCGGCAAGTTTTTCGCCGTTTAAGCTAATGGCGCCAGATTTTAACAATCGCTTTGCTTCGCCGTTAGAGCCAACCGCCCCAGATTCTACCAACGCTTCAATCACATCAATTCCAGCATCAACGCAAGGAATTTCCTCAGCCAAAGCGCCTAAATCATCGTCCGACAATTTCTTAAAATCGCCGCCACCAAACAAAACTTCAGTTACGCGCTCAACAGATTCACGACGCGCGCTACCGTGAACGATATCAGTGACTTCGCGAGCCAAAACTTTTTGTGCCGAACGAGCGCCAGGATTAACCGCATGGTTTTCAGCAATAGCCTCAATCGTATCGCGATCCAACATCGTAAATATCTTCATATATTCAATCGCGCTCTCATCATCGACATTCAGCCAGAATTGGTAGAATTTATAGACGCTGGTTTTATTTTCATCAAGCCAAACCGCGCCACCTTCAGATTTACCGAATTTACGACCAGTCGACTTATTGATAAGCAGTGGCGCGGTCATTGCGTAAACTTCAGTATTTTCTTTTTTACGGATCAAATCCACGCCAGATAATAAATTACCCCATTGATCTGATCCACCAATTTGCAGATTCACGCCATATTGATTAAATAGATGCCAAAAATCATAGCCCTGAAGCAAAGTGTAAGTAAATTCCGCAAAGCTCAAACCCTTACCATTGTTAATGCGCGCCTTGAAAAATTCGCGACTCACCAAATCTGCCATATTGAAATTCTTACCGATATCGCGAAGAAACGGCAGCAATTCCAACTCAGCCAGCCAGTCAGCGTTATCAACCAAAGTAAAATCTCGTCCAGCAAAAATCCTCGAAACTTGAGATTTTAAGGCTTGTTTATTATGCTCAATTTCCTCGTACGGAAGCAGATTTCGCTCTTCCGTGTCGCGCATATCGCCAATCATTCCCGTGCCACCACCAACGAGCAGAAACACCTTATGTCCGCGCTCTAGAAAATGCCGAACCATCATATAAACTGCCAAATGCCCAACATGTAAGCTGTCCGCCGAAGGATCCGTCCCCAAATAGAGCGTGAAATTCTCCGAATCGATAAGTTTGTCGTCAGTAAATGTGGTCTGATTCCAGAATCCACGCCATTGTAATTCCTCTGATAATTTCATATCACTCCTTTTCTATATATTAGTATAGCAATTTTACAATTGAAGCGAAACATATGCGTGATATAATAGAATTGTGAAGAAAAAGACTACGATAAGCACCGCCGGACACGGCTCAAGCGATAAGAAATCTCCGTCGAAGCGGATGAACTTATATGCCAATTTGGCGCAGAAGCATAAGACTAAAAAAGACAAGGACGCGCGCGAACGAGCGGAATATTTGGCGACTTTGCCGAAACATCCCGTAAAGCGATTCTTTTATCGATTACATCCAAAGCGACTAGCGAAATATTGGTTCTCCAAGCGCGGCGGACTGATGGCGCTAAAAATTCTTGGCGTCAGCATCTTATTGATGTTATTGCTTATCGGCGGAATGTTCGCCTATTTCCGTAAAGACCTCGATAAAATTCGCCCTGGCGAGCTTGCTAAGCGCGTTCAAACGACTGTCACTAAATATTACGACCGCAACGACAATTTGCTTTGGGAAGATAAAGGTACGGGCAATTATCAATTGGTTGTCGAATCTGACCAGATTAGCGACTATTTGAAAAAAGCCACTGTCGCAATTGAAGACCGAAACTTCTACAATCACCACGGCATCAGTATTAGCGGTATGTTGCGCGCAATGCTCTCAACTGCTTCACGACGCCAAGTTCAGGGTGGATCAACTCTGACACAGCAGCTAGTCAAGCAAGTCTTCTTCGCAGATGAGGCTGGCGACCGATCAATTAGCGGTATTCCTCGAAAGATCAAGGAAATCATCCTCGCAATCGAAGTTGAACGCATGTATAGCAAAGACCAAATTCTGTCATTATATCTGAATGAATCTCCGTACGGCGGTCGTCGTAACGGCGCAGAGTCTGCAGCTCAGACATACTTTGGCAAGCATGCGAAAGATCTGACGCTGGCGGAAGCGGCGCTAATTGCTGGTATTCCACAGAATCCAACTTACTATAATCCATACAACACCGCTGGAAATAAGGCTTTAATTGCCCGACAACATACAGTTCTGGATTACATGGCTGAGCAAGGCGTTATTACCAAGGATGAGGCTGAAAAAGCTAAAAAGATTGACATTTTAAGCACGCTTAAGCCGCAGACCGAACACTTGGAGAATATTAAGGCTCCTCACTTCCTATTGATGGTTCGCAATCAGTTGAGTAAAGAGCTTGGCGAATCAGTCGTTGGACGCGGTGGATTGACGATTAAGACCACCCTCGACTGGCGTATTCAGGAAAAACTTGAAAATGAGATGAAGTCATTCTTTGCAACGGGTCGACCAGATTCTGTGCGAATTAGTAACGGCGCCGCAACAGTCGAAGACGTTCAGACTGGACAAATCGTAGCACTTGTTGGTAGCCGTGACTTTAACTACACCGGCTTTGGTCAGGATAACGCCGCAGTTTCCTATATCCAGCCAGGTTCCACAATTAAGTCACTTGTATTTGTTCAATTATTTGACAAACACGACAGTAAGCAAGCATACGGTAGCGGCACAGTACTAACCGATGAAAATATAGATAGAATATATGGAGCAACCCTACGAAACTGGGATAATAAGTTCATGGGCGCCATCAACATTCGAAGAGCCCTAGCCTTGTCACGAAACATTCCTGCAGTTAAAGCAGCTTATATTATAGGTGACGGATCTGCAAAGCCTGTCGTTGAGGGAATCCGCAGAATGGGCGATACTAACTATTGCCGACAGGAAGAAAATGCCGGTGGTTACGGACTCGGTGCAGCAATCGGCGCATGTGGAACAAAGCAGACAGAATTGGTGAACGCTTACTCAACATTGGCGCGAATGGGAGTCCAAAAAGACATTTCAAGTGTTATCGAGGTAAAGAACAGCCAAGGCGAAACTCTGAAAAAATGGAAAGATGAGGGTAAGCAAGTTATCGATTCGCAATCAGCATACATTGTGAACGACATCTTGTCCGACCGAACTCCTGGACTTCACGGCTGGATGGGTGTCAATGGCGTTCGAACCTCTGCAAAGACTGGTACATCGGACAAAGGCTCACAGCCAAAAGACCTCTGGATTATCAACTACAGCCCAGCTCTAGTCATGGGAATGTGGCTCGGAAACTCCGACACCAGCGTGATTGGTACATCAGCCTCCAACTACGGCATGCCAGTAATTAGAAGCGTTATGGAATTTGCCCACACCCAAGTTTACGCCAAGGAAGGCAAATGGAAGTCGGGTCAATGGTATGAGCGACCAAGCGGAATCCAGACTGTCAACGGTGAGCTCTACCCGTCATGGTGGAATAAGAAACAAAGTCAATCTACAGAGAAAATCACCTTCGACAAAGTTTCTAAGAAAAAGGCAACAAACTGTACTCCGGATGGCGCAAAGGAAGAGATTGAAGTGACAAAGATTATCGATCCTTTGACTAAGAAAGAATCAATCACCGTTCCTTCAGGCTACGACGCGAACGCAGAAGATGACGTTCACAAGTGCGACGACACTAAGCCGCAAATTGGAGCAATATCATACACCAACAGCGGTAAGAAATATACGATAAATGTCGACGTTACAGCAGGAACTTGGGGCTTATCGGCAATCGAAATTACCGTGGACGGAAAGAGCATTAAGAGTTCAGAAATTACTTCAAGCGGCAAGCAGACCGCCACAGTAGAGCTTGATACGACAGGAGCGCACACAGTTTCTGTAACCATAAGAGACTCGGCATATTACACCGCCACTTCAACTGGCAGCATTCAAGTTAACTAAATAAACTATTGTTTATTCACCAAATTAATCAGCTCAGCCTCGTGTTGAGCTGATGTTTTTGAGCGACCATTTGTGCGCTTTTTAGGAACGCTAGTCTTCTGCTTTACAGGTTTTTTCTGTTCAACCACAAGCTTCGCAAACATCATTTTTCCAGCGTCGGTCTGCAAGCTTCGGATAATCTCAATCTTCTTCGTTTGTCCAATGTAGCGCTTGGCGTTCTCAACAACCACCATCGTTCCATCTTTCAAATAGCCAACCGCTTGATGAGAATCTTGCCCCTTCTGCGACAGTTCCAAATCCAGCTCGTCACCAGGCAAATAACTCATCCGCAAGCTCTTTGCTAGCTCATTGATATTCAAAACCTTAACGCCGTCAACTTGCGCCACCTTATTCAAATTATAGTCAAGCGTCAACACTGCCGCATCCATTTCCTTTGCCAATTTCAATAAGCGCGAATCCACACCTTCTGGCACGCGAATATTATCGTCATATAGCTCAAAAGAAGATTTCAAAATGTCCTTAAGCTCCTTCACAACATCCATACCGAACCGCGCCCTTTCACGCTTATCGTGGTCTGCGCCATCAGCCAATAATTGCAGCTCCGTCAATACACTCCTTGGCACAATAATTTTTCCCAGTAAAAATCCGGTCTTCGCCAGTTCAGTCACTCGCCCGTCCATGAGTACTGACGTGTCGACCAAAATCGGCGTCGCGCCCACAGATGAATTTCGTCGCGGTTTTGCCAAGAAATAAACCTCAGCCGCCAAACCAAGCAACATTATAATTATTATCAATCCGTAAAAATCTTTCATTTTTTCCCTTTCTATTGTAAATAGTCAATCAGCGCCTGCCGCATATCGCTGACGCCTTTTATAAATTTATCTTTATGAACTTTTGGCGCAATCGCATAAGTGAAGCCCAGCTTCTTCGCCTCTTTAATTCGAGCTTGCCAATTCGTCGCCGAACGAACCTCGCCACCCAAACCAATCTCGCCAAACACCACGGCGCCTTCATCAAGACTTCGCCCAGCGCTAGCGCTAGCAATCGCCATCGCCACAGCCAAATCAGCCGCTGGATCATTTAGTTTCAGACCGCCAACCACATTGACATAAATATCTTTGTCCGCCAATTTCAACTTGGTTCTCTTCTCTAAAACCGCCACCAACAGATTCAATCGATTCAGATCAAAACCACTCGCCGTGCGCTTAGGATAGCCAAAATTCGTCGGATTAACTAGCGCCTGAATCTCCACCAAAAGCGGACGTGCGCCTTCCATGGTCGCCAACACAATTGACCCATCCAGATTCTGCCGCTCCGCCAGAAGTTCCGCCGACGGATTCTTCACGATTCTTAGACCCTGCTCGTCCATCTCAAAAATTGCCGCTTCATTAGTCGAACCATATCGATTCTTCTGCGCCCGAACAACTCGAAAACCGCCATATCGATCGCCCTCAAAGTTCAGCACAACGTCCACCAAATGTTCTAATATTTTCGGACCAGCAATCGAGCCCTCTTTGGTGACGTGACCAACCAAAATCACCGCCGTACCCGAAGCTTTGGCGGCACGAATAATTACATTTGACGAGTTGGTGATCTGGCTAACCGACCCCGGAGCGGAGGAAATCTCACTGAGAGAAATTGTCTGAACCGAATCGACAATCGCCAGATCATATCCGCCTTGCTGAATTGACGCCGCAATATCTTCCGCGCTATTACTGGACGCCAGCTGCATTTTTTCCGAATCAGCCGCACCCAAACGCTCCGCACGAAGCTTCACTTGAGAAACCGACTCCTCGCCGCTCACATATAACACCGATTTTGTCTTGGCGATATGTGCCGCAACTTGCGCCAAAAGCGTACTTTTCCCAATTCCTGGCTGACCCGCCACCAACACCACGCCGCCAACCAAAAATCCACCACCCAAAACAGTGTCCAAATCGTCAATTCCCGTGCTTAATCTTTCTAGTCCAGACTCAGAGGCAGCTTCACGAATGCTAGACGTTTTCAAGGCTTTGCCGCGCCCAGCAGATTTATCGACAACAGATGAGCCACCAGAAGAAACGACCTGCTCGACTAGTGAATTCCATTCTCCGCAATTTTCACACCTGCCAGCCCACTTTGAAAAACTAGCCCCGCACTGCTGACAAACAAATTGACTTTTAGCTTTCGCCATTATTTCGCCCCCTCCAAACTATCCAAACTTTTATTCAATTCATCAATCTGCACTCCCAACTCCCTGAGCCGCAAAACATCAGAATTGTAAGAATTGATCTCAGAATTCAAATTGGCACGCCTTTCGTTCGATTTCGAAAGCTCCGCCTTCAGAGCTTGACGTTGACTATAAAAATCACTCTGCGACAAGAATCCGCCGCTAATGCCCGCTCGCCGATTAAAGTCCGCCACGCGACCATTATAATCCGCCAAATCAGTTGAATATTGTGATAATTCTCTATTTAATTTTTCCTTTCGAACCTTCAATGATTCACTCAACTTCTGCGCTTCATTTTCTCTGGATTCAAATTTTTCTTGATATTGCGCGTGCAATTTCACCACTTCGAATCTATCAGTAAAATATCGTCGGTAATATTCTTCCAGCTCGTCGCCCAAATCGGCAAATTCCGTCCCCAAAATCGAATGCAACTCGTTAGCTCTCGTTCCAGGTTGCGCACGATCATAATACTCCATCCGCTCGGACAATTTCTTATTTTTCACATTATTATAAGCCTGCTCCAAAAGCCCGCTCAAATGAGATTTTTCCGACTCGCTCAGCCTTTCCCAGGCAGCGTGCAACATCTCATGCGCTGCCGTCACTTCTTTCACGCCATCAAGCTCAGAATTAGTTACGTTATAAATATAAATATCTCTAGACGACGGATTGTAACAACCCAAAATTGCGTTTCCCTTTTCCACACGCCGACAATCTTCATTAAACTCATTCGCCGATTTGATTTGTGGATTAGAAACATAGAACATTTTCCTGCCAACATCCGACATCTTTACGCGATCAGCAATAGCAACAATTTCCGCACTCGGCTTATATTGCCACAGCGTAATCTCGTCAATAATTTGCTGACGATTCATCATCACAAAAACCGCAGTAGAAAGTACAATTATCGGCGTGAGGACGCTGAATATTCTACGCACGATTGACATTAATCACCACCTTATCATTATCAGTTTTAGCCTCCAGCGTGTCGCCAGGTTTTGCTTTATTGGACAATAAAACATCACTCAGCGGATCCGCCAATTCCGACTGAATTGTTCGTCTTAAAACTCGCACGCCGCGTTGCTCGTCAAATCCTCGATCAATCAACCAACGCTTCGCCGAAGAAGTAATATCAAGCGCCATTCCATGTCGACCAACAGCTTTGATCAAGTCAGACGTGAGATTGTCAAAAATCTTTCGTACGACCGAACGAGAGAGTGGCTTAAATGTAATCACGCTATCAAATCTGCTAATCAATTCTGGACGCAAAAACTCCTCAAGCTCACGCAGAGCGGCACGCGAATTTTTCTCGTGACGATTTTCGCTAGCCGACTTTTTCTGCCCAGACACGCCAAATCCCAGCTCCGAGTCCTGAATCATTTGCTCGGCGCCGACGTTGCTCGTCAATATGACAATCGTCTGCCGAAAACTCACCGTTCGTCCGTGAGAATCGCTTAACTTACCGTCCTCCAGAATTTGCAAAAGCAAATTCAGAACGTCAGGATGCGCCTTTTCAATCTCATCGAACAACACCACGCTATATGGTCGACGACGAACTTTATCCGTTAATTTCCCGCCATCCTCATAGCCAACATAACCAGCCGGCGCACCAACCAGCCGACTAGCCGTGTGACGCTCGGAAAACTCGCTCATGTCAATTTTAATCAAACTATCATCGCCGCCAAAAACTTCCCGCGCCAGAACTCGCGCCAATTCCGTTTTTCCAACTCCGGTCGGTCCCAGAAAAATAAACGACCCAAGCGGCCCACTCTGACGACTCAAACCAGCTTTATTGCGGCGAATCGCGCGCGCCAGTTGCTCAATCGCTTCATTCTGACCAAGAACACTCCGACTCAGACGCTTCTCCAGGCGAATCAAATCCTTCATCTGATTTAACGATAATCTGTCAATCGGAATATTCGTCATTGCCGAAACCGCTCGACGCAAATATTCATCGGTCAATACCGGCTCATCACTGACTTCATCTTTCAGCGCTTCGGCTTGCAATTCCAATTGCCTCATTTGCATCTTAAACTCTGCAGCCTTTTCGTAATTTTCAGCCTCGACCGCGGCGTCAATTTTTCCAGCCAATCGCTTAATTTGGCGAGCCAACTTATCCTTGCGCGACAATTTTATTGGCGAGCTAGACTTCAATAAACTCGCCGCCTCGTCAATCACGTCGATCGCTTTATCTGGCAAAAATCGCTCCGTCACGTAACGCCGACTCAAATCCACCGCCTCAGTCAGCATTTCGTCAGGAATTTGAACTTGATGATGCTTAGCTAATTTTCCTCTCAATCCTCGCATCATCTCCACCGCCTCTTCTGGCGACGGCTCATTGACCGTCACAGATTGGAAGCGCCGTGACAACGCAGCATCTTTTTCTATATGCTTTCGATATTCCTCAAACGTCGTCGCACCAATCAGTCGCACCTCGCCTCGCGACAACGCTGGCTTCAATACATTTGCCGCATCCATCGAGCCTTCGGCCGAACCAGCACCAACTAACAGATGTAACTCGTCAATAAACAAAATAACTTCTTGATGTTTTTTGGCGACCGCCAGAACTTTTTGCAATCTCTCCTCAAATTGTCCGCGATATTTCGTCCCAGCAATCATCGCCGTCAAATCCAATTGAAAAAGTCGCTTACCTTTCAAAAATTCGGGAACTTTATTATCAGCAATCCTCTGTGCCAAGCCCTCAACGACCGCAGTTTTACCGACGCCAGGTTCGCCAATTAGCGCTGGATTATTCTTGCTACGCCGACCCAAAATCGTGATCATTCGCTGAATTTCCGACGATCGACCAATCACCGGATCCAAAAATCCTTCGCTAGCACGCCGCGTCAAATCGACACCAAATTTCTCCAAAACTCGCAAATCGCCAGAATTTTTACTTGCCGTACTGCGTTCACTCTGCAGAGATTCAAACTGCTGTTTATCAAACACATCTTCCAAACTTCCACGCAGATTGTCAATGTCAACGTTCATATCCCGCAGCAATTTAGTCGCTCGCGCTTCGTGCTGCTGCAGCATTCCATAAACGATGTGTTCCGTGCCAATTTTTTCCTGTCCAAATTCAATCGCTAATTGCCAAGCAATCCTTATCAATTCAACAACTTCAGCGCTCAAACCCTTACTTACAATCGTAATCACCAGCGGCTTTGCGGTCAGGTTCAACGCCATTTCCGCACGATCCAAAGTTACGCCATTTTCCGCCAAAATCTTTGCGCCCAATGACGAATTCTGCGCCAACACACCAAGCAAAATATGCTCCGTGCCAACATATTCGCTCCCCTCATTATGCGCCAGAAAACCAGCCCGCCCCAAACTGGCCCGAGCCGTTTCCGTTAGCCGAGGTTCTAGTTCAGAAAAATCTTCTGACATATCGCCCTCCTTTCGTTTTCGGCGATTCGCAGAAGGCAGCCTATTCCGCCACCTCCTCAACTACGCTCATCAAGCTATCCTCAATATTCTTTCGAGGTTTTGGCTCCGCCTTAACGGGAGTTTTTGCTTCGATGTCTAATTCATAGCCAGTCAATCGACTTGCCAAGCGAACGTTCTGTCCGGCACGACCGATTGCTATTGACTGCTGATCTTCGCTAACGTAAACCGTCGCACGCTTCTCATCTTCATTGACAGTCACACTCAAAACCTCTGCCGGGCTCATTGCATTAGCAATAAATCCAGCCGCATCTTCCTCGTATGGAATAATGTCAATCTTTTCCTGCTCACCAATTTCATTCATCACAGCCTGAACACGGGCGCCATGACCACCAACAAACGTACCAACTGGATCAACGCCAGGTAGCGCTGAAGAAACCGCCAATTTAGTTCGGCGACCAGCTTCACGTGCGATTGCCTTAATCTCAACTGCACCAGTTTCCATCTCTGGGACTTCTTGGTTGAACAAGAATCGCACAAACTCTTCATTACCGCGGCTAAGAATCAATTGCGGACCGCGACCTTCGCGCTCGATATCCTTAATATAAACCTTAATTCGACGACCAACGCCGTAATATTCGCCAGGGATTTGCTCACTCTGAGGCATAATTCCGACAGCCTTGCCCAGCTCAATTCGCACAACACGTGGCTCAACTCGCTGAACCGTACCAATAACAACCGTACCGATTTTATCTTCAAATTCCGCCAAGACAACTTCACGCTCAGCTTCGCGCAAACGCTGCAGAATCACTTGCTTAGCAGTCTGAGCCGCAACTCGACCAAAAGTCGTCACGTTATGAGTTTCCATCACAACTTCACCGCCAAGTTCAGCCGCAGGATCTATCTCCTTAGCTTCCTCTAGGTCGATTTGATTGGCGTCATTCTCAACTTCTTCAACAACAGTTTTAACAACCGACACGACAGCCGTACCGTTATTGACATTCAAGCTTGCGCGAACCAACTGATCTCGCGTACCATTATCACGACGCCAAGCCGCCGCAATCGCCTGCTCAATCACGCTCAAAACTGTTTCTTCTGGCAAGTTTTTTTCCTCAGCAATCGTACGCACTGCCAACGTCAACTGCTTAATGTTCAAGTCTTCCATTATATTCTCCTTCTTATTAATTATATCTTTTTCCGTCTCAAACTTCCATAAACGAAAAACTCCGACCTGCCGGCCGGATTAGTACTTCTCTATTGTAGCGGAAAGATTCTATTCTGTCAATCCAATTCTTTTCGCCAAAGAGATAAACATTTCTTAGTGGATGGGCGATATTTGGTCAAAGCCAATTCTTTGGTAAAACTCTTCAGCGGATTTTAGGGAATACAATTTGACGGCACGCGCGTCTGGATATTCACTAGCCAAAGCTTCAATAGCCGCCCGACCAATTCCTCGCTTGCGCGCAACTTCCCTAACAAAAAGATCTTCTATAGTAACCTCGCCGTCACCATTAGGGCATACAGTCATAAGCCCAGATGACAACTCTTCACCAGAAGTATCAATAGCAAAAACGTCGCTACCGTAGTAATTATTCATACCTTTTAAATATTCTATTAAATCCTTTTTCGCACTATCCGGAAACTCACAGCCCAAAACAGACTCCGAATGAGCTACGGCTGCCCGCTCCAAAGCTTCATCATCATTCACTGACAATTTAGTAAGACATACTTCAGATTTCATTCTACCATTTTATCATAAAAACGTATTTTGTCAATATTATACTTCCACGCATTTTTCCAGGATTCCCGACATCGCGCTTTTTTCAGCTTCCGTTACCCACAAGCGATATCGTCGCTTTATTGCTATCTGGCGCGCCACATACTGACAACGAAACGGCTTATTACTCGGCAGCCAAGTCGCCGCATCGCCATCACCTTTGGCTTGATTTGCTGGGCCGTCAACCGCCAACAGATTCAATGGATCGTTCGCCAATTTCTCTCGCTCTTCTGGAGAAATTTGCTGCGCACCCTTTTGCCAAGCATCACTCAAAGCCACGACGTGATCAATCTGAACCTTAGAACTGGTTTTTTCACCACGCTGAAATTGAATTGTTTGACCAGTGTACGGATCGTTCAATACACCCGACAAAACTCGACATTTTTCATCAATTTTCTCATCCGTCAAATCTCGAGCCAGAATTACTTCCCGTACAGAACAGCCGTTAATTTTGCCCCAGCCGTTGCCGAATTGCTTTCTGGAATAGCCAGTCTTTGGCGCGCGTCCTTTAACTTCTATCTTTTCCAATTCCGATTTAGCGTTCGAAGCACCAAATAATTCTCGTTGTGTTGAAGTTTGAATTGTCTGAGGTTCGGGTTGCGAAATTCGCGAAGCCCAAACCGCCACGCCGACTATCAAAATTACCAGCGCAATCACCACTTGCCGACGTCGTATTTTATTCACCCTCATGGCTGTATTATAATTAAATTATGACTAAAGTTCCACGCTTACTTGACACATTCACACCAAATCATTACAACCTAACTCTCGATTTAACACGCGCCGAGGAAAAAGAATTTTCTGGTACAGTTATCATTTCTGGCGATTCCATCAGCGAATCAATTTCGCTACATTCCAAAGGCTTAACAATTCAATCAGCCACAATCGACAATCAGCCCGCCGACGTTTCATTTGGTGAGTTTGACGAATTGAGATTATCCCAGCCGAACCTTGAAAACGGAAATCACACAATTCACATCAATTTTTCTGGAAATATTACCGACGCAATGCACGGCTTGTATCCTTGTTATTTCACTCACGACGGCGTTAAAAAACAACTTTTTGCGACTCAATTTGAATCGCATCACGCCCGCGAAGTTTTCCCTTGCGTTGACGAACCAGCCGCCAAAGCCGAATACGATTTGACGCTAATAACTCGCCCAGGGATAACAGTTTTGGGAAATATGCCCGTAAAATTCCAGAAAGAAAACGGCGATTCTCTCACTACAACATTTGAGAAAACACCACGAATGAGCAGCTATCTTCTGGCTTTTGTCATCGGTGAATTGCACAAAAAAACCGCCCGCACCAAATCTGGCGTCGAGGTTAACGTCTGGGCAACGCCAGCTCAGAATGAAAATACATTAGATTTTGCGTTAGATATAGCCACTCGTTCAATTGATTTTTATGACGAATATTTCGGCGTCAAATATCCATTGCCAAAATCCGATCACGTAGCGCTTCCCGACTTTTCGTCTGGCGCAATGGAAAACTGGGGTTTAATCACTTACCGAGAAAGTTGTTTACTAGCAGACCCAGAATTAACCCCAGAATCATCCAGGCGCTTCATCGCGACTGTGATTGCGCACGAACTTAGCCATCAATGGTTCGGCAATTTGGTTACCATGCAGTGGTGGAATGATTTATGGCTCAACGAAAGCTTTGCCAATATGATGGAATATGTAGCAATTGACGCACTCCAGCCAGATTGGCGCATGTGGGAAGATTTTGCCACGAATGAAGTAACGGCCGCACTCAGACGCGACAGTTTGGACGGCGTTCAATCCGTTCAAGCCGACGTCAATCATCCAGACGAAATCAGCACTTTGTTCGACCCGGCAATTGTTTACGCCAAGGGTGGACGACTGCTAGTTATGATCAGGAAGCTTATTGGCGAAGAGGCATTTCGCGCTGGACTTAAATCATATTTTGAAAAATTCGCGTATAAAAACACTGTCGGAAATGATTTATGGCAAGAATTGGAATCAGCGAGCGGTCAGCCAATTGTCAATCTAATGAACGCTTGGATTTCCCGACCTGGCCTTCCTGTCGTATCAGTTTCAAACAGTCACGACGCGGCGATTTTAAGTCAGGAACGCTTCTTCATCGGCGAACACCGACCATCTGACGCATTATGGCCGATTCCATTATTCGCAAACCAGCTGCTTGACATAAAAATCTTGAATCAAAAAGAAACCACCGTTTCTATTGAAAAGCCATTACAATTAAACTGCGGATTAAGCGCCCACTTCGTCACCAAATATGACGAATCCACTCGCGAATATTTATTGAAAAACATTACAGAATTGCCGACTTTGGACAAGATTTGCATTTTACAAGACGCGACGATACTCGCCCGCGCTGGATTTGAAAACTCGGCGTCACTACTTCCATTGGCATTGTCGCTAAAAACCGAAACCAACGAAAAAGTCTTCGGGATGGCGGCTGGTGCTTTGACGGAGCTACGAAAATTCGTCGATGATAATGACGCCGCCAGAGATTCATTAAAGAAAATTTCTGGAGAATTTGCGCGCGCCACATTTGAAGATCTTGGCTGGGATGAAAAAGATGGAGAATCGGACGACAACCGCGAGCGACGCACCACGGCTTTGAGCTTGATGATGTATAGCGAAGATGAAGAAGTTTTGGACGAGGCAAAAACGCGTTTTGATAGTAATAAATTAGAAGACTTACCGACAGAAATTCGAGCTTTAATTATCAGCGCAAACGTAAGACATTTCGAGACGTCAGAGATGATTGAAAATCTCTTTGCCGCATATAAAAACACGCCGTCGAATGACATGCAGAATGATATTGCAATTGGACTAACTTCTACCAAAAACCCTGAAACCGCAGAAAAAATTCTTGCCAACATTAAAGATTCCAATGTTATCCGACCGCAAGACGCCAGCCGTTGGTTTGTATATTTAATTCGCACCAGAGAAAGTCGCCAGATTGCTTGGAATTGGCTGAAAGAAAACTGGGCATGGGTCGAAGATACATTTGGAGAAGATAAAAGTTACGACGATTTCATTCGCTATGCAGCTACGGCGCTACTAACTCCTAATGAACTTAACGACTTTCGACAATTCTTTGAACCGATGGAAAATATTCCAGCCCTCGCCAGAACGATTAAGCTGGGAATTACCGAAATATCAGCACGCGTCGAGTTGATTGAGCGAGATAAGGCAAACGTGCTCTCTGCTTTGCAAACAACACTGTGATATATTATGCCACATTTTTGACAAAATCTATTGACATTTTATACTATTAGTGGTATAAATAGACACAGCTTTTGTTGACAAGTTGAGTAAATCCTTGTCCGGAAGCGCACTTTGACAAGTGAAGAGAATCTATAAGACGAAGGTGAGATTTTGCGGTATTCTAATAAGTACCTCGAAACCTCATCTTCGATCTATGCCATCCGGGCGTTGATCAGTGTTTCCAGCACGGGCGTTCGCCCAGATGAGGAGAGAGTACTACAATGTCGTTTATTACCGATGAAGTCAAGGCAAAGAGGGCTGCCGACATCAATGATAGGAGGAAAATACTGGAGACACTCAGGAGAAATGAAGTCTCCCGTTTCCTCGAAGAGGGAATCCCCACACTGTGCGAGGAAGCCAGGAAAGCTGCAATCAATGAATACCTTATGAAAGGCAAGCTTCCAGACGAGATCCGTATCTATGATCATGACCGTCGAATCACCTCAGCAGTCGCAAACAACCCCGAGTGTCGTAAGGCACTCCTTAAGAAGCTCCAGAGCCTCGAAGAGAAGGTTCGTGACGTTGAATTCAGATACACAGAATCCAACCCGTGGGTAATTACTCCCGATCCTTGCGTTGTCGTCTACTTCTCCAACAACCAGGAGTAGCAGGCAATAACCTCGCAAACATGGCGAGTCTGTAGACTCTCCGTCAGATTCTCTCACTTGTCGTGTTTGCTCCATAGATGTGTATCTATGCCGATGAGTCGAAAACGACGAAAGCGAACAATTTATTCCAACACCACACATTCCTCGACTACAGGCGGATTTCCATCAACAGAAATTGCCAGCATTTGCATATCACAGCTTTCATACTGCGCATTTTTGGCAATGAACATCTCTACAGAAAAACGCATTTGCTGCTGTTTTTTATTTGTAATTGCCGCCAAGCCATCGCCGAAATTGTCATTTTTACGATATTTGACCTCTGTAAAATATAGAACATTATCTTTTTTACTAACAATATCAATTTCGCAATACCGTGTTCGCCAATTCCGTTCTATAATCTCATGACCATCAGCGACCAACCAATCCGCCGCCGCTTGCTCACCCTTATCGCCAATTTGACGCATCGTGTCTTTTTGCTGGTTTTTAGACCTTCCATCATCAAGCGCATTCTGCGAGTTCACCTCAACATTAGCATATTTAGTCAACGGCGCAAAACTCAGCCGATGTAGCGGAGTTACACCCAGATTATCAATAGCCGCTCGGTGCTTCGCCACACCATAACCAACGTGCGAAGAAAAATCATATCCCGGATAAATATTATCCTGCTTCGCCATAAATTTATCACGAGCCACCTTAGCAATAATCGACGCCGCCGAAACGCTCGGAATCAGACCGTCGGCTTTCGCTATAATTGTTACATACTTTTCTAGCGGTGTACCCGCCAAAAAATTGACCGTCCCATCGATAATAATCTCATCAAACGTCAAGCCGCTTTTCTGGCATTTCGCTTGAATTTCTTTGACTGCGCGCCGCGTTGCCAGCTTAAGTGCCTCGCTCATCCCTATTTCATCCAGCTCCTCAGCAGGAACCCAGCCCAACGCCCAAGCCGACGCTTGCTCGCGAATCTTCTCATTGAGCAATTCACGGCGTTTTTTAGTCAATTTTTTACTATCATCAAGCCCTTCAATTTCAGCGCCGCCCAAAACCACCGCGCCAATCACCAACGGCCCCGCCCACGCGCCGCGCCCAACTTCATCAATCCCCAGAATCACCCGACAATCTTCCCTTTTTCGTCATAAAATTCGCAATAATCCAGCCAATCCAAACTGTTGCCGCGCCTAATGTATTCGCCAAAATATCCCAATTCGTGTCGTCCAATTTTATGCTCGCCAAGCCTACCTTGACCATAAATAATTCCGCCAATTCATTAATGCAGCCCAGCGCCGAAACTAAAGCGAAAATCGAAAATGCCATAATCAGCCAATACGCCCGCCATTTCATCGACGAAACCAAATACACCCAGAACAGCCCCGTGAATAGCCCACCGCCCACAAAGTGCGTCGTAAAACTAGTGTCCTGTCCGTCAATTAACGGCGATGGCAAATACCAAGATATGAAAAACAACAAACATGCTACGTAAAGTAGCCAGCGATATTTTTGCTCCCTATCAAAGCCGTTTTTCTTCAAAACATAAGGAGCCGTCACAGCCAAAGTCGTCGGAACAAGGACGGATATATAATGAAATATTGCCATATTGAGATTATAACATGAGAAAACCGCCTCAGATTAAGAGACGGTTTTTAATGATTAACCAATTGACAATTACGCGTCTTTGTGGCGAGCTGCAACTTCAGCAGCCTTAGCGTCAAGTTCAGCCTGAGCAGCATCTTTTTCAGCTTGTTTTGCAGCAGCAGCCTGAGCAGCTTCTTCCTTCAAGCGTTCAGCTTCCGCCTCTGCCTTAACATCATGAATGTCATTAACAGCAGCGCGATCGAAATTCTTAGCCGTCAAGCGAGCTGACTTACCGCTACGCTGACGAAGGAAGCTTAAGAACTTGCGGCGAACCTTAGCACGACGAACAATCTCGATCTTCTCAATCAATGGACTGTGCATCAAAAATGACTTTTCAACGCCAACACCTGAAGCAATCTTTCGAACCGTAATACGTGATGTGTGCGACTTTTTATTATCGGTGCGGATAACAACGCCCTCGAACATCTGAATACGCTCTTTGTTGCCTTCCTTAATTTTCTGGTAAACGCGAACTGTGTCACCACTGCGAGCATCGACAACTGCTTGCTTTTTTTGTGCTTGGTTGATTTTGTTGATTAACTCAAAACTCATAATTTTTCCTATCTTCCGAACTCGCTTCGACTGGCCACGCAGTTGTACCTCTGCGGCTCCACATCAAACAAAGCTCGAATATTTAACTCTCGTACAATTACATAAGATAATAACACAAATCTGAAGAAATATCAATTAAATAAAATTGGAGTATAATATAGTTATGGATTACAATAAATTAGCACTCGAACTACACGAAAAATACAAAGGTAAAATTACGACTAGCCTTAGAGATAAAGAGGAGCTTAATCGCGACAAACTTAGCGCTTATTACAGCCCTGGCGTCGGCGCAGTTAGCCAAGCAATTGCCGAAAATCCAGCTGATTTGCCAAAATACACTTGGACAAACAATCTAGTTGCTGTAATCTCAGACGGCTCAGCAATTTTGGGCTTAGGTAATTTGGGACCAAAAGCCGCCATGCCAGTCATGGAGGGAAAAGCTTTGCTATTTAAGCATTTTGCCGATGTCGACGCCGTGCCAATTGTGTTAGACGTTCACGAGCCAGAAGAAATTATTGCCACCGTTAAAGCCATCGCGCCAAGTTTCGGAGCCATCAACCTCGAAGACATTGCCGCACCAAAATGCTTTGAAATTGAAGAGCGATTGAAGGCAGAATTAGATATTCCAGTCTTCCACGACGACCAACACGGCACGGCTGTCGTTGTATTAGCAGGCTTAATTAACGCCGCTAAATTGACAGGACGAAACCTGGCAGATTGCAAATTCGTGGTCATCGGCGCAGGCGCAGCTGGCACGGCAATCATCAAATTGTTAAATCTTTACGGAGCAAAAAACATCGTAGCGGTGGATAGTCGAGGAATTGTCGGAAAATCACGCACAGATTTGAACGCTGAAAAAACCGCACTATTGGAATACGTCGATGCATCGCAATCTGGCTCAATTGAAGACGCCATCACCGACGCAGACGTATTCATCGGCGTATCGCGCGCAGGACTTCTCACTCCAGAATTAGTCCAAAAAATGGCGAAAGATCCAATCGTATTCGCACTAGCAAATCCTGTTCCAGAAATTATGCCAGATATCGCCAAACAATCCGGCGTCGCAATCATCGGTACAGGTCGTAGCGACTTTCCAAACCAAGTCAACAACTCTCTGGCCTTCCCTGGAATTTTCCGCGGCGCATTAGATCACGGAGTTAAGAAAATTACCGATCAGCACAAATTGGCGGCTGCTGAAGCACTAGCCAACCTGGTCGAAAATCCAACCGTTGATAAAGTCGTCCCAACTGCATTTGATAAGGGTGTGGTTGAAGCTATTGCGAATGTCATTAGATAAGCCTAAGCACCAGCACCGTACTTAGCCGCATCACGAGAATCTCCATCTATAAACAGAGCCACTAACGACTCCTGATTTTGTTTGTCGCAAGCCCCCAAAAATAACACCATTTCAGTCACTCCAGCTTTCTGAAGAGATTTTTTAGTCTCACTTTCATCGGGTATATCTTCAATGCTGACTTTTGACACATAAACCCTCTTGGCGTTATGTGTCTGTTCTTTCCAGGCGTAAATTATAAACGGATAAAGCTCTTTTAATCTATTATTTAAGCCAATTGGCAAACCAACAGACTTATCTTCTGAAGTTGCTACACATTTAGCAGTCATAGTTAATTTGTCCTTAATAATAGGCAGAATGTCCCGCTTCTTCTCGTCGTTTTCGTATCCAGTCATTTTATGCTCGACCTTTTTAGCCTCTTCAGTGCGCGCGTCAATTACTGCGACCACAGTACCGTCACCACCACGCTCAACATGCAGTACATTCACAATAGAATCTTCTTTAAGCCACGGAAACGTCTCGCTATCAAGCGTCACAGCATCTCCCGCCTTCAATCCAATTTCTACCAACTGAGAGCTGCCTTCTTCGATTGTCGGCTTCGATTTGTTTAATCTTTTTCTCTTAGCAACTTTTTTCAAAGACCCGCTCGCAATTTCACCCGCCGCTTCGTAAGTTGTGAATTTTTCAGAAAGAACCCTCAGCTCCCCCTCTAAAATTGACTTCATTTTTTCTTCCACCACGGTTTTGGCAAGAGTTCGCACATTCGGACAATTTTCCTCAAATACAATTTCCGTATATTCACGAGCTAACAACTCCTCATCCAGATCTCTCATCCCGTCTGCACAGTCGAGTATGGTTTTAGTCCACGCCATGTCTCTTTCATAATTAAAGAAGGCTTCAATGCGCTCCATACGTGCACCACTTTCATTCCCAGACATCGCCTCAAGCTCATCGGCTTTAAGCATTGAAAAATCTGTCAATAGCTCGACCAAGTGATGTGTCTTTTCGCGAGCTGGATCGTATTCAGGTCGACTTACTCCAAATTCTATAGGAGGAAAAGTGCTGTCTTTTCTATAAATCCCATCAATCACAGACCTCTTAGTTTCTAGTGTGAGTTGCATATATTCAGAGTCGGCAACATCTGGGCTGAGATTATTATTCCTCTGAAATTTCTTTACTTTAGGAATTTTACACCCCTCAAGATTGCAGTATTTCGGAACATTAACTTCCGCTATATTATCAGGAAAAATCTTATCTAACGATGATATAAAAGCATCTAGTGAGGCTTTATACTCCTTATTAAATTCCTCTTTCAATCGAGAACTCACTTCGTCAAAATCATAGCGGATATCCAAATATTCAGGAGACTGTCCGTATATATCCTTAGCCTGCTTAAGACTATCAATTACAGGCTTATATTTCCCAACCAAGTCATTAAATATGGATGAATCTTTGGACACATCTTCATATATATATTCAAGAAATTTGATGGCAGTACTAAAAATTTCACAGACAGAGTCTTTCTCAGACTCTGAAGATTCGCTATCGTAACAAGAGTGTTCCGGAATTTCGCTCATAAACTGATATTTTATCAGTTTATAGCTATAAAGTCAATTATATTACTCTATTAACTTCTTCTAGTGTTGTTTCGCCACGAAGAGCTGCCAACACGCCAGCCTGAAGTAACGTCACCATGCCATCTTCTTTTGCAGCCTTTTCAATCGCTTCCGTATGAACATCCTCAACATCGCCACGCAAAAATTTCTGAATATTCTCGCTCACGACCAGTTGCTCCATTACTGGAATTCGCCCCTTATAACCGAACGGCACGTCGTCTGTCGGCACCGCACGCCAAAGCTTAAACGTATCCAAATCTGGGCAATCAACATTCTCTGGCAAATCCTTCAAGACTTCTTTTACCCACTTGCGAGTCGCCTCATCTGGCTCATACTCTTCCTTGCTATCATCCCACAATCTCCTCACTAGTCGCTGAGCAATCACCAGCCGAACCGCCGAGCTAAAAATCGGGTTTTGCCCAATCATATCGATCATACGACTAAACGCCGCCGCAGTCGAATTGGCGTGAAAGCTAGACAGCACCAAGTGTCCCGTAATTGACGCCTGAATCGCAGTCTTCGCAGTTTCATTGTCGCGAATCTCACCGACCATCACCACGTCTGGGTCAAGACGCAAAACACTGCGCAAACCGTCAGCAAACCTCTGTCCGTTTGTCGTATCAATTGGAATCTGAGCAATCCCAGGAATCGTATTTTCTACAGGATCTTCCAGCGTGATAATCTTTCGATCCTGAGTATTAAGAGCGTTCAAAATACTATATAACGTCGTGGATTTTCCTGAACCAGTCGGACCAACCATCAACAACATCCCGCGCGGATGAGAAATGACTTCATCGATTTGCTCGCGCTCTTTCTTCGAAATACTCAATAGATCCAAGTTCAACATTGACTCATCGAAATTGAACAATCGAAGCACCAAGTCTAAACCGTACACCGTCATCACGGCTTCCACGCGCAAATTCAGCACATGCGATGCACCATCTCTATGAATTTCCTGCTGCATATGTCCAGACTGAGGCTCCCTGGAAGCGGTAGAAATATTCGCGCGCGATGCCAAAGTCGCCATAATCACTCGATATCTATCCCTGCTAAGCTCCGCTACCGTATGCAAAGCTCCGTCAACACGCATCCGAATTCGAATCGACTCACGCTGGTTCTCAATGTGAATATCCGACGCACCCAACAAATCCGCTTGGTCAATCAAATAATTAAACACGTCATTTGTGCCGACGGATGCCAAAGTCTGAGTAACCTGCGCCAGAGTATCGCTATCACCTTCCTTGGCAATTTCGATGTTATCGTAAATTACTTTTTTTGGCGGATCAAACCTGAGCATAATTGACCGAAACGCCGAACCAGAAATTAAGAAGAAGAAGATTCGCTTGCCGTTTTCAACATACTGATCTCGCATCCGCTTCATCAACGATTCAGAAGTTTGCGACGTAACACCAAATCGATAAGACTGATCCTCCTCGTTAAAAGCCAGTGGAACCAGCCGACCCTTATACATCTCCTCTATAGTTAAAACATCCTTAAGCAAGGGTAAAGTCTCTTCAAATTCCCGCCCATCAAGATATTGAAGTCCTAAAATTGACGCTCGACGACGAGTAGCTTCCTCATCTTGCTCACGGCGTCGCGCCTGAATTTTGTCTTCGTCCATATGAAAATTATACCAAAAAGCTTACGGTTTTACGAGTGATATAATAGTAATATGAATCCAGAAATTACTCTGTTAGTTCACAATATTCGCTCAACACATAACGTTGGGGCAATTTTTCGCACAGCCGAAGGATTTGGCGTAAAAAAGATTATTCTCAGTGGCTACACGCCGTATCCAGAATTGAGTTTATGTAGCAAAGCGCCTGCCTGTGCGCTTGTCGATGGAGAAATTCGATCTGAAGATCCTCGCCTGCCGCATATTCGCGAAAAAATCACCAGCCAAATTCATAAAACTGCTTTGGGTGCGGAAAGTTTGGTACCGTTTGAGTTTTACGAGGATATCAATGATTGGATTAAAGAGAATCAGCAAACAGAAAACTTGCCAATTATCGCGCTGGAGCAATCAAAAGATAGCGTGATGCTATCAGAATTTCAGCCGCCTGAAAAATTTGCGCTGCTACTCGGAGAAGAAGTTCACGGGATCACGCCAGAACTTTTGGACAACTGCGATTTCACTGTAGAAATCCCAATGTTCGGCCAAAAAGAATCATTCAACGTGTCGGTCGCAACAGGAATTGCGCTATTTGGACTGATTTTCCCGAGAATGAAATAATCTCAACAACACATAAATAAATCCCTCAAGTCTGCTTATTGACTTTATTAACCATATGTGTTATATTTGTATGAGCTTTCTTTGGAATCCCCCAGAGAAAGTAGTCCCCTACATGAAAGGTTCGAGGAAATGTTTGACATTTTCTTTATTCTCACAATTCTAGCAACCATGTATGTTGCATGGTACGCCTACAGGGCCCCTTCGGGGGTTAGCCACATATGGCACGCGCTAGCCGCCGCGGCTGGCGTGTGGATGACAGTCTTTTTCATCTACTTCATGGTAGCAGAATCGCCACACCGGCCGATGTACCACACAGTGCTGGTGGCTTTGTTCTACTGCACGACGGCGGCCACTTACACTACCCTACAAGAGAGGGGTAAGACAGAAGTGAGGAATGAACTGCGGGATAATAAGTCCCGCTGACAGATAGTTAGCCCGCCAGAGCAACCAGCTCCGGCTGAGGCCTCTGTCGGCGGGCTAACTATCACTTTAGAACTACGCACTCTTCACCCAGAGTGTTTTTTAATTGGCTTAGTAGGCTATCATTAGCATCCACCTTAAACGGCAGACGCATGGCTGATTTCTCTTTCTCACCCAACACCAAAACCACATCAGTCGTGCCAGCATTCTCGCCGCAAACAGACTTCATTTTCACTAACCGCGAATGGTCATTCGGGTCTTTAATATACACAAATAACTTTGAAGCGGGAATTTCTGGCGCAACATTAACAGGCGCCGAATGAGTTTTTGGCTGCGGTTTGGCGGCGTCATTTTTTACGGCAGACTTCGGAGAAGCTCCATTTTTCTGATTACGATAAGCTTCACGGCGCTCTTTTTTTACGGCAGAGCTAATTTTTGGCGCATCCATTTTACGACCAGTCGACTCATAGCCATTGATATCGTTATCCGTAATCACAATAATGTCATCGGCAATTAGTTTACTTTCATTGCCCAAATTTCCGTCACGATCTCGAGCTGAATTTTTACCAGAAACTCGAATCACTGCGTCCTGAACTAGCTTGGCGCCAACTTTCTCATACAGATTTGGAAAGACAATTATTTCGCCCTCGCCGAATTTATCCTCAATTCCCACGAACGCCATTTTCGAACCGCTTTTTGTGACAATTGTACGAACGGTGCTAATAATTCCCCCGACCGTCATCATCCGACTGTCGTACTCAGGAACTAATTGCGTCAATGGTTGAGTTTGCTCACTCAAATACGTTTCATACCTATCAAGCGGATGCGCCGAAATATACAACCCCAGCAGTTCTCGCTCCCACATCAAGCGCTCTTTATCGTCGTGTTTCACAGGAGCCTTCTGGAGATGAAGAGTTGATTGGACGCTCGCCGCATCATCGCCACCCAACATTCCAAACAAATTGGTCTGCCCGCTGGCGGCTTCTTTTTGGAGCTTGGACGCAAATGATGTAATAGAATCCAGATTGAAAAGCAAATCAGATCGATCGCCCATATCATCAAACGCACCAGACTTAATAAGCGACTCCCAGGCTTTTCTATTGAACTTGCTGGTTGAAACACGTCTAGCAAAATCCTCAACCGACGTAAACGGCCCATCTTCGCGCGCCCGCAGAACTTCCTCGACCGCACCAACGCCAACTCCCTTCACCGCCGACATTCCGAAACGAATTTTATTCTCGTTCGGCACCACAGCAAACTCAACGAACGACTCGTTTACATTAGGGCTCAACACGCTAATTCCCATGTGCTTACATTCAGTAATTTCAATTGCCAAACGATCGGTATCATCATGGTCGCTAGTCATAAGCGCCGCCATAAACGCGTCAGGATAATGTGCTTTCAAATAAGCCGTCCAATAAGCAATCAAACCATAACAAGCGGCGTGCGACTTATTGAAACAATAGTTGGCGAACTCCTCCAACTGAGTCCAGAAAGTTTCCGCAATTTCCTTAGTTGCGCCACCAACTTTAACCGCACCCTCGACAAATTCAGGCTTGACCTTTTTCATCAAGTCAATTTTCTTCTTACCAACAGCCTTTCGCAACGTGTCAGCCTGACCGCCAGTAAATCCACACCATTCCTTAGAAATCTGCATAAACTGTTCCTGATAGACCAAAATTCCATAAGTATTTTTCAGCGAGTTTTTCATTCCAGAATGCAAATAAGTTATTTCTTCCTCGCCGTGTTTGCGCCTAATAAAGCTGTCAATAAACTGCATCGGGCCCGGACGATAAAGAGCCACCATAGCAATAATATCTTCAAACGTAGTCGGCTTCAGTCCGCGCAAATATCGCTTCATTCCCGCCGATTCCAACTGGAATACGCCAGTCGTGTCGCCGCGCTGGAACAGCTCGTAGGTCTTTTTATCATCAAGAGGCAGCTCTGAAAGATTAATTTCTTTCTTGTAAGCTTTTCGGATAATCCTCATGGCGTTATTAATAATCGTAAGGTTCGAAAGCCCCAAAAAGTCCATCTTAAGAAGCCCAAGCTCTTCAACTTCGCCCATCGGGAACTGAGTTGCCACCACGCCCTTTTGCGCCATTTCAAGCGGAATATAATTGACCAACGTATCTGGCGCGATCACCACGCCACAAGCATGAACGCCATGGCTACGAATCGTCCCTTCCAGCTGAATTGCATAGTCCAGAACTTCTTTGGCGGTCGGGTTATTTTCATATTCATTCCGAAGGTCCGCGTCTTCTTTAATACTCACGGACAACGGAATATGCCGCCCCTGGTTTGGTGGCGGAACTAACTTCGCCAAGCGGTCGCTCTCAGCGTACGGAACCTCCAAAACCCTGGCGACATCACGCACTGCCATACGACCAAACATCTTACCGAACGTTGCGATATTACTGACGTGATCTTCGCCATATTTTTTCGCACAATATTCAATCACTTCATCGCGACGCGTATCCTGAATATCAACGTCGATGTCGGGCATAGAAATACGATCAGGATTCAGGAATCGCTCAAACAGTAGTCCATATTTCAGCGGGTCAAGATCTGTAATGTTCAGCGCATACGCAATAATCGAGCCGGCCGCACTACCACGCCCCGGACCAAAGACAATTCCTTGAGATTTTCCCCAGTTGATAAAATCCTGGACGATCAAGAAATAACCCTCATAGCCCATATTTCCCATCACACCAAGCTCCATCTTAGCGCGCTCACGAACTTCGTCAGACAGCTTCGGAATAATTTCGTCAGGATCCAACTTTTCAGCCTCCTCCTTCGAAGCTCCATTGTAACGCTGCAATAAACCTTGATATGTCAATCTAAGCAGATATGAATGTTCATTCTCGCCGTCTGGCAATGGATATTTTGGGATAAGAATTCGCCCAAGCTCAATCTCAACGTCGCAGCGATCAGCTATTTTTTTCGTGTTGCGAATAACTTCAGGAAATTCCTCTCCCCAGTGGTCAATAATATCGCGCGGATCCGTCAAATGAAGCTCAAAATCCTTCAAGCTCATTCGCTTTTCATCGCTAAGATATGAACCAGTTCCGACACAAAGCAAAATTTCATGCGCGTCTTGATATTCGTGCGTCAAATAGTGACCATCACAAGTCACCACCATTTCAATACCAAGCTCCTTCGAAAGCTTGACTAAGCCTTCATTGATTTTTTCCTGCACATCCCAGTGTGTATTCGACTTCGGATGTCCGTGGTCCTGTAGCTCCAAATAATAACGATCACCAAAAATTGACTTATACCATTTGGCAATCTCACGAGCGCGATCATAATCATCTTCTTTCAACGCCACGCCAATTTCACCACTTGCGCAACCACTCAGGACAATCAATCCCTCATTCAATTCCTCCAAAAGTTCATGGTCAATTCGCGGCTTGTAATACATTCCCTCCAGATTGGCGCGCGTCGACAGCTTCATCAAATTATGGAATCCTGTATTGTTCATCGCCAGCACAGTCAAGTGAAAACGCTGCTTATCTTTACCTGGATCGCGATCAAATCGAGAACGAGTCGCCACGTAAGTTTCAATTCCGATAATCGGCTTAATTCCCGCTTTTTTGGCGGTCTTGTAATAGTCCAAAATACCACTCATCGTGCCGTGATCGGTTACGGCGGCAGCCTCCATTCCGAGCTCCTTAACCTTATCGACCAAGTCATGAATCTTAGTCAATCCGTCCAGCACCGAATGAAAAGTGTGATTATGAAGATGCACGAAATCTGACGGCTTCAAAGCCGCCGACGATGATTGTTCGCTTGTCCCCTCAGTCATTAATAACAATTATAGCACGCTATTGACGGCGTTGCATCGTCTCAATTAAGCGGTTGATGAAATCAGCCAACGGCGGGAAAATGTCGGCAAATTGCCCCAAAATCCAAACCAATATCGCGATCAATAACGTCGCACCCAAAGCACTTCCAAGGCCAAAGAAAATTCCGCGAACAAAATTCACCCAATAAACTTGGTGGCGAGATTTATGAAAATCAAAGAACAAATCCTCCAAAATCGCCCGACGAGCACCATTTTCGTTATCGCGAACGACTTTTTTTGTTAGCTTATTTGACTGTTCTTTGGCTGACTTTTTCACTCTTTCTTACCTTTTTCTTTGAGAAAAATTTCGAGAAAAATCCGCTCTTTGAAGCGAAGCTTTTGGCTAATTCCACGCCAATTGAAACCGTACTTACAATTCCATTTAAGTTAGCAATTCGCTGACTTATAGCCTCCACGTTTTGCTGAGTTTGGCGAATTTGACGCGTTAATTTAATGATAGAAATTGTCATAGCAATCATCATGATGATAAAAATCACCATCAAAATCACTAATATAATAAGCAATCCGTTCATGCTATTTATTATACATTATTTTAGACGATCCGTCAGATGAGCACGTAATTTATCACCAAAATTAGGATCACGCAACCCAAAGTCGATCACCGTTTTTAGATATTCCAATTTGTCGCCAGTGTCGTAATAAGTGCCATTCGTAATTTCTACGCCATAGAAATCAAATCCATCGTCAATCATTTGTTGCATAATTGGCTGAATCGTAAACTCGCCGTTACCGTCAAATTCTTCCTTAGCTTTGTCTAGATAGCCAAAAATCTCGCCCGGAAGTAAATAGCTACTGACGCTAGCCAAATCAGAAGGCGCGTTCTCCTTGCCCGGCTTTTCAATGATATTCGTCATTTTTATAACGCCGTCTTTCACTCCTTGACCATTGATAACTCCATAACGATCAAATTCCGCGTCATCGGTGATTTTCTTACACGATAGAACCGCTCCATCTAAGCTTTCCGACGCTTCAATCATCTGCTTGAAACGACTTGGACTAGCCGCAATAAAGTCATCTGCAAACGTGTAAATCACAGGCTCGTCATGATGAATCAAATGTGAGGCACAAGCCAAAGGCGTTGCGTTGCCGTACGGACCTTTCTGGCGAATATAAATAAAGTTCGCCATCTCAGCCAAATTCTGCACCTCGTCAATGAAAGGTTGCTTTTTAGGACCGCCAGCGCGCAAATTAGCCAAAAGTTCTTCATTCGGCTCATCAAAATGGTCCTCGATTGCTCGCTTATTCGCGCTACCGATAATGATGATATCTTTAATGCCAGCCTCAACTAATTCCTCGACGACGTATTGAATAATCGGCTTATCAATCAGCGGCAGCATTTCCTTTGGCATGGCTTTGGTTTGTGGCAAAAATCGCGTACCAAAACCGGCAGCAGCGATGATAGCTTTAGTTGGTTTTCTCATATTTCAGCTCCTATTCCCTATTATTTCAGCAATTCTAAAGTCTTTCGCGAATCAGTTTCTGAGCAAGGCTTGGATTGGCTTGACCCTTAGACTTCTTCATAACTTGCCCAACCAAATAGCCAATAGCCTTATCTTTTCCAGCCTTAATGTCGGCAATTGATGCCGCCGAAGCTGGATCACTCAGAACTTCGTCAACGATTGCAGCAATCGCCGATTCATCAGAAACCTGCAGCAAATTCTTCTCTTCGGCAAGCTTACGCGGATTTTTCGCGCCAGCCAGAAGCTCATTGAATAACTCCTTCGCATTCGTGCTGGAAACTTCAGACTTCTCTGTCATTTCAGCCAATTCTATCAAATCGTCAACTGCCACACGTGTAGATTCATTGTCCGTTTGCGCGTCACTTTCGTCAGAAGCCGTCAATGCGCTCGCAAACCAATGCGCGACTCGCTTAGCGGAAGCCTCGCCCGACTTTTCCTGAACTTCCAATGTAATCTGGGCGTAATCCTGATTAGACAAAAGCGAATTGATAACAGATTTATCCAAGTTCAGTGCGCTCCATTTTTCCCTATATTCACCAGGAAGCATCGGCACTTTGGACTGAATTTCGGCAATATCCTCGTCAGTCAACACAACTGGCGGAATATCTGGATCTGGCATATAGCGATAATCCTGAGCGTCTTCCTTTGACCTCTGAGAAATAGTTATCTGCTTGTCATCATTCCAACCCCTGGTCTCCTGAACAACTTCTTCGCCACGCTCCAAAATATCGACTTGGCGTTTGAATTCATACTCAGCCGCCCTCTCAACGCTGCGGAAGGAGTTGAGGTTCTTAATTTCTGCGCGCTTTCCAAGCTCCGTCGCGTCCTTTTTTGCTACTGAAATATTGACGTCAAATCGCATATTTCCGTGATACAAATTACCGTAAGTCACACCTGCGTAAACCATCAATTTATGCAGTTCCGAAACGTAAGCTTTAGCCTCCTCGGCCGAATGCATATCCGGCTCAGAAACAATCTCAATCAGCGGCGTGCCGGCACGGTTAAGGTCGACCAAAGAATAGCCGTCATGATGCGTCAATTTACCAGCATCTTCCTCCATGTGAGCATGATGGATTCGCACGCGTTTCAAAGAACCATCTTCCAGCGGCGCATCGACATATCCAGCCAAAATAATCGGATTATACATCTGCGAGGTCTGATAGCCCTTTGGTAAATCTGGATAAAAATAATGCTTTCGATCAAATCGGCTAACGTGTGCAATCGGTGAATTCAAAGCTTTTCCAGCACGAACTGCCAGCTCAACAGCGTGTTTATTCAAAACCGGTAACATCCCCGGCAAACCAAAGTCAATCTGATGTGTCTTACTATTCGGCTCAGCATCACGAGCGTCATTATCGGCCGGACTAAATAGCTTGGTTTTCGTCGCCAGCTGAACGTGACATTCGATACCAATTGTCATTTCATAATCGTCATATACACTCATTATAATGCTCCCAAATCTTTTAATGCCTGTTCAAAACTCGCCATAGCTCGACGAAAACTCTGCGCCGTTACCGTTACGTTGGTTTCGTGGGCAATTTGATTACGCAATTTATGCGCCGCCCAAAGCCCATTTTCATCGCTCCAATATCCCTTGCGAGATTTCATACGTTCGCCCATTGTTTCGCCAGCCACGCCACAGTCGCGCATAGCTTTGTCTAGCAATTTGTCCGCCTTCATTATCGCCATCTGCATACTTTCCGATTTTCTGGTTTCGACATTGCGCAAAATTTGCCGCCAAACCCTCTGGTACATTTCTTTGTCAATTTGACCGCGACCACGAGAAGTCAATTGAATGAAAATCATCAGCAAGGCGCCGATAGTCAATGCCGCAACAACTATCGCAACCATCAATCCATCCATCAAATCTTCTCCACTTCCGAAACTAACTTCAGCAAGTTCTTGTCCGACTTGTAATCGCCAATAAGCTGCACGCCAATTGGCAATCCTTCGTCACTATTTCCAGCCGGCGCCGAAACTGCAGGAAGTCCAGCCAAACTTGCTGGCACAGTCATAATGTCCGCCAAATACATTTTTATCGGATCGCTAGCATTTTCCCCAATCTTAAATGCAGGAGTCGGCGCGACCGGCATCAATAGCGCGTCATATTCGGTAAATAACTTCTTAAATTCGTCAATCAACAACGTCCTGGCTTTTTGGGCCTGCATATAGTAAGCGTCAAAGAATCCACTTGACAATACAAAACTTCCTATCATAATTCGTCGCTTATTTTCAGTCATGAAGCCTTCATTTCGACTACGACCATAAAGCTCCGCCAAAGTTTTCACTTCCGCCGCTCGATGACCATATCGCACGCCGTCATATCGCGCCAAATTCGAAGACAATTCCGCCGGCACAATTATGTAATACATCGCCAGAGAATGTTGCATCATGCTCAAATCTACTTCCTCGATTTCGTAGCCAAGCTGCTTCAATTTCTCCGCATAATCAAGCGTTTTCTGGCGAACTTCCGCGTCCACGTCATCGGTCATACACTGTTTAACTAGACCTATCTTTTTCTTTGCAAATTCTGGCTGATTATTCCAAAAATCAGGCAAAGTCGTCATATCTTTATTATCACGACCAGCCATAATTTCCATCACCAAATCAGTGTCTTCTGCGTTCGTAGCAAAACAACCGATCGTGTCCGTACTTGACGCCATAGCAACCACACCATAACGACTAACCGCTCCGTAAGTCGGCTTAATTCCAACCACTCCGTTAAAGCTGGCTGGCTGACGAATAGAGCCACCGGTATCTGTACCAAGCGCAAACGGAACCACGTCGAGCGCCGTAACTACCGCCGATCCACCAGATGATCCACCAGCAACTCGCGTTTTATCAGCAGCATTCTTAGTTGGGCCGAATGCCGAATTTTCCGTCGAACCGCCGTGCGCAAAAGCATCCAAGTTCGCCTTACCGATGCAAATCGCACCTTCCGCTTCCAATTTTTCAACAGCCGTCGCCTGTAATGGCGCATTAAAGTTTTCTAGCATTTTTGAAGCGGCAGTCGTTGGCGCACCAAACGCCAAAAAATTGTCCTTCACAACAAATGGCACGCCCGCCAATCGTCCAGAGATCTCGCCAGCATCAACTTTTTCTGCTCGCTCCAGCGCACGCTCTTCCGTCAAGCTAAGCAGCGCATTATGCTCCTCAATTTCACGCGCTCGTCGCAACGCTTCTTTTACGTTCTCGACCGCGCTCTTGCCGATAAAATCACTAATCTTACTCATTACAATACCTGCGGAACTTTCACTTGATTATTCTGTTTTTCTGGCGCCAAATCGAGCAACTCCTCAACAGAAATCCCCGTTTGAACTTCATCTTCGCGCCAGACATTGCTCAGTCCCGTAACTTGATAAGTCGGCTCAACACCCGACACGTCAAGCTCGCCCAACTGCTCAATATAGCCAATTATATTTTCCAAATCTTGGCGCAGTCCGTCGGTTTCGTCATCAGTCAATGCCAGACTACTCAAACTCGCCAAGTGCTGAATATCGCTGGTAGAAATAGTTATCATATCAATATTATACCACTAAAAAAAGCCGCCCATTAAAATGAGCGACTTTATTTTTCCAAGTTTTATTACATTGAGTAATCTTGGTAGTTCTTGTAGCGACTGTAATCTGATGGAATAGTCTTTACTGAGCTACCCGTGTCGTGTGCTTTAACGGCGATTGTGATAGCGCCAGTCAATAATACGACAGAAGAAGCCACAATCAGCATCAAGGACAAAGCCTTTGACATGTTGCGTCCTTTGACAATTTGGCAAATGAAGTAGGCGCCAGTAGCAACAATTGCAAGAGCTAATGCGTATGGCAAGAATTCGCCCAAGTACAAGCTCTTATAGAATTCGCCACCGTCACCAACGCCGATAAACAGCAATGAGTTGATCAAAATGCTTACTAATCGAGCAACCAAGTCAACAGCTGGAATAATCAAAACCGCCAAACCGCCGTAAGTTACCAATTTGTAAGCTGTTCGCTTTGTGTAGCCTTCACGCTCTGGAACAGCTTTTGATACGCGAGAGAATAGAACTAGTGACAATACAGCCAAAAGCACAGCAAACACTGACGCCGCAATAATTCCCGTTCCTTGAGTTACCATCGATGGGGCAAAAAATCCGCCAACACTTCTTAATAACATTGATGTTGAATTCGTCCACAAACCAAACACCTTGGTTATGATGTCAATCAGCAACATGATTGAAATAATCGCCGAACCCATTGCCAAAGAGTATTCCAAAGTTAGCATCTTTGCCTTGCCCTTATTCGGGTCTTCGTATGCGTATTGTGGTGGATATGCTTGGTAAGCATTTGGTCGCATCGGCATTTCTGGTTGCGCGACGTTTGTTGGCTGTGGCTGTTCTTTTGCTGCCATAATCCCTCCTAATCTAATAATATTTTCATTCTACATTGTATGGCGAATTTCTGCAATTAAGTCACGCAGTTCTGCCGCTTTTTCAAATTCCAAATTAGCGCTATGCAATTCCATTTGCGCCGTCAGATCTTTAATCAAAGCCGGATATTCGTCTTTTGGAATTTTCTTCAGGTTAAGCTTTGGCTTTTTATCAGATTCTTTTTGCGGAATAATCGAACGCAAACCATCGTCAATTTTCTTCTGAATGGTTTGTGGCGTGATATTATGCTCTTCGTTATATTTCTGCTGGATCGCTCGACGTCGATTCGTTTCGTCAATTGCTCGACGCATACTATCCGTAACATTGTCGCCATACATAATAACTCGCCCATCAACGTGCCGCGCCGCTCGCCCAATTGTCTGAATTAGCGCCTGTTCACTACGCAAGAAACCTTCCTTGTCGGCGTCCATAATTGCTACCAAACTGACCTCCGGAAGGTCCAGACCTTCACGCAATAGATTAATTCCAACCAGCACATCATACGTTCCGAGCCGCAAATCTTTCAGAATATCACCACGCTCCAGCGTATCAATTTCGCTATGCAAATATGCCGTCTTCACGCCGTTTTCCGTCAAATAAGCGCTCAAGTCCTCCGCCATTCGCTTGGTTAGTGTCGTCACCAACACGCGATGACCTTTCGCAATCGTCTGGCGAATTTCCTCCATCAAATCATCTACTTGCCCATCGGTTGGTCGAACTTCAATCGGCGGATCAAGCAACCCAGTCGGTCGAATAAGCTGCTCAGCTGGCTTTGGCGAATGAGAAAGCTCATAATCTCCCGGCGTGGCGGAAACATAAATTGCCTGATGAATATGCTGATTGAACTCGTCAAATCGAAGTGGGCGATTGTCCAGCGCGCTCGGAAGACGAAAACCATGCTCAACCAAAACTTCCTTACGGGCGCGATCGCCGTTGTACATTCCCCGAACTTGAGGCAATGTCATGTGCGATTCGTCAACCAAAAGCAGCCAATCATCCGGAAAATAATCAATCAAAGTTGCCGGCTGCTCGCCAGGTTCTCGGTCGGTCAAATAGCGCGAATAATTCTCAATCCCTTTCACGAAACCGGTTTCCTTCAGCATTTCCAAATCATATTTGGTGCGCTGACTTAGTCTTTGTGCCTCTAAAAACTTGCCATTATCTTCAAACCATTTCAGTCGTTGATTAAACTCATTCTCAATTCCAACAATCGCTTTTTCAATTCGCTCACGCGGCGTCGAATAGTGGCTGGATGGGAAAATTGTCAATTGATCTGGACGATCCAAAATCTCGCCGGTCAAAGGGTCGATCTTCGTCAGCCGCTCAATTTCATCGCCAAAGAATTCCACGCGAACCGCAGTATCTTGACCCGCCGGAAAAATATCCACAACATCGCCGCGCACCCGAAAAGTTCCTCGCGCAAAATCGATGTCGTTGCGCTTATACTGAATGTCGGTCAATAAGCGGATAAATTTATCCTGAACTCGGCGCTCACCAACGGTCAATTTAATAGCCATGTCAGCGTAAGTTTCTGGCGAACCAATACCATAAATACAACTCACGCTCGCCACGATAATTACGTCACGGCGTGTAAGCAGTGCAGAAGTCGCAGCATGTCTAAGCCGATCAATTTCGTCATTGATCTTCGAGTCTTTTTCAATATAAGTATCACTTGAGGCAATGTACGCCTCTGGCTGATAGTAATCAAAATAGCTAACAAAATAATGAACTTCATTGTCCGGAAAAAATTCCTTAAACTCAGAAAAAAGTTGCGCCGCCAAAGTCTTATTGTGAGCCAAAACCAGCGTCGGCACATTGCGCTCGGCAATAATATTCGCCATAGTAAAAGTCTTACCAGAACCAGTCACGCCCAGCAAAGTTTGCTCGCGCTGACCTTTTTCCAAACCCTCGACCAACTGAGCAATTGCTCGCGGCTGATCACCCGTGGGCTGATACGAAGAAGAGAGGCGAAATTTATTCACCTCTCTATTTTACTATATTTATGAAAACTAGTCTTGGCTATAAGTTTGAGACGAGCCAGAAACTTCACATTTGCCGTCAACCAAACGAATCGGAACCGATGCCAACTTCAAGTCTGAGCACGGCATTCCGCCCTGTTGCGTACCTGCAACAATTGCAATTTCACCAGTGCCATTCTTTGGTCCGATAATAGTATAAGCGTTTGTCAAGCCATATACTGCCGCATATTTTCCGTATGCACGGTCGATGATTGGCTCATACACAGAACCTTCACGTTCTAGGATTGGCTGACCGACCTTAGACTTCAAGAACTTCTTCAAAGAACTGTCAATATCCAATTTATCAACATCGCTTGCTGAAGTTAAACGAATGCCCGTACCATCGCCTTTGGTTCGGAAATCTTTATATTCTTTCTTTGCCTCATTTGACGGCTCCTCGCCTTCACCGCGAGATTTTTCCAGTGAATCAGGCGAATCTTTCTTTGTTTGGCTGGTTTTTACTGAAGCGCTAGAATCCTTATCTTTATGCATAGCACCAGCAATTATCCAAGTAGCCATAGCAACAATGATTATGCCCATAACAATCACCGCCGCAATCAACCATTTATTAGCCGTTGATTTGTTCTCCATAAAACCTCCATTTAGATTGTGCTTTGATTATATATGATGGATTATTTACCGTCAGCGTATTGTAACCATAGGCATTTTATGATATAGTAATAAAGTTAAAATCATAAAATAAAAAGGATAACGATGACACCGAAAAATGTTTGTATTCCGCGCGAATTGCAACTTCAAGCTGCGATGTTCAGATTAGGAAAAGTCGATGACGAAATTCATGCCGGCTATGAAATTCTCCAAAAATATCATAAAACCGTGACTTTTTTTGGATCAGCCAGGATAACTGAAGATAACGAATATTATCAAAAAGCCAAAGATCTAGCGTTTCAATTAGCTAAAGAAGGCTACACAATCATCACTGGCGGCGGTGGCGGAATTATGGAAGCGGCAAACCGCGGCGCTATGGAAGCTGGCGGAAAATCAGTCGGATTCAACATTCGCTTGCCACACGAGCAATCCTTAAACAACTACACGACAGATTCGTTCGCATTCACTCACTTCGCGCCACGAAAAATCGTTATGACGCTTCTGGCTGACGCGTACGTTTGTTTCCCTGGCGGATTCGGTACGATGGATGAAATTTGTGAGATTATCACATTGACACAAACTAAGAAAATGGCGCCAGTGCCAATTGTTCTGTTTGATAAAAAATTCTGGGGCAAATGGGATGATTTTGTTTGCGAAAATATGCTTCCAAATAAGCTAATTTCTGACGGCGATGAAAAAACCTACACAATTACTGAAGACATTACGGAAGTAGTTGAGCTAATTAGGAATCAGCGAACTTGTTGCGACCGATAGCTATTTCTTAGTTTTCGGCTCAATCCAACAAATTCCGCCCTGGCAAACCACTCGCTCCACAGCTGGATTATATGTGCGCGGGTGGTTTTTATATCGGCGCGTAATCTCAAATCCCAGACCTCGCTTGCCATACGTTGTTTGCTGCTTTCCCAGAGGTAACTGGCAATGATAGTTATTTATAATGTCAATCGGATTAAACGAAATCACTTGCCCATCAACGTCCAAAAGCACCCATTCAGAAGCCTTGAACGGCGCCCATTTGTCCACTTTCGGCGCAATGGCCATTAGTGATTGATAAATTTCTTCTGCCGTAGCGTTTGACGGATCCAGACCTAGAGATCGAATAATCGAGTGCGCCCTAGCCAATATTTCCGCAATCAATCGCACATCGCTATCATCCCTAGTCATCTGCCTGAGCTCTGTCAACGCTCGGCGTTTTTTCACGTCACCGCCTAACAATTTTCCCAAATTTTGCGCCATTATATTTCCCTTTCTTGAATTGGCATAGCATGAAGCACCGTGCCAGCATATAAAATTCCAGCCTTTGCTCCAATTTTCATAACCACCGAACTAGCGTTCGCACTGCCCATAATCACAGAGTTTTTCAAATTGCCACTTCGCGCCCATTCACTCAAAAATCCCGACGCAAACGCATCTCCAGCGCCAGTTCTGTCAATTGACGGTCTATCGTCGTACATTAGCGCTCGCACGATGGTTTTTCCGTCGCTTGCGATTGAGCCATTTACACCGTCCGTCACCAAAACGACCGGAACTAATCTCAAGCCTCTCCTAACCAAGGCCTCCAAATCCTCGCCAGACACCAATTGTTGCATCTCCTCTTTATTAAGCGTCAAAACGTCGACATCAGACAATAATCCCAGCAATTTATCCTTTTGCGCCAATTCTTTCTTTCCAGGATTAAAACAGATTTTCATATCGCGACGCTTGGCTTGCTGGAATAATTTATGAAGCATCGGCATATTTCCCGCCAAAGTTGAAACATATAGCCAATCCGCGTCCTCTTCAGACAAATCAAAATCCGCCTCATGATAATGCGTTGAAGCACCGCGGTACGTTAAAATTGTTCGCTCGCCATTTGAGGCTAATAGTAAAACTGAATATCCCGTGCTATATTTTGGCGAATATCGCACCAAATGCGTATCAATATTTTCCTTATCCAAGTCAGCAATCACTGCTTGCCCAGCTGGATCATGACCGATTGCGCCCATAAAACTAACATAATGCCCTTGCCTGGAAAACGTTACCGCGGCGTTCGTAGCGCCACCGCCAGTCGAAAAATGAATCTGGTTTACGTCGGCTTTCGCCCCCAAATCCAACCGCGCAAAACAATGTTCTGGACTTTCACAAACTGGCGTCAGTGCGTCTGATTGACTTAAAAACACATCTTGAATCGCCGCACCAACGGTGATAATTTTTGCCATTAAACCACCGCCTTTCGCACGGAATTAAACGCCTTAATCTTCGACTCCACCACTTCCTGTACGGCGGCATAAACTGGCGGCATTAATTTAACAATGGCGTACTCATTTGGATTTTCTCGCAAAGTTTTCTCCAGGGTTGTTCGGAAAGCGTAGCGCATATCAGAATTAATATTGATTTTAGAAACGCCAATTTTCGCAGCGTCCTCAAAATAATGTAGCGGCGTGCCAGACCCACCGTGCAACGAAATCTGACAATAAATCGCCTCACGAATGTCAGCCAACAAATCCAAATCCAACATTTTCGGAACTGGATATTTGCCATGCAAATTGCCAATCGCCGCCGCAAAAGTATCAATTCCAGTCGCCTCGACGAACGCACGCGCGCCCTCTGGCGTGGAAAAAGTCTTTTTTATTTCTTCGTAATTTATATCTTCCGTATGAACATTTGAACTTCCGCCAAAATAATGCGGCTCAGATTCCACTAGCGCGCCAGTAAACTTGGCATATTCAACAACTTCACGAGTCTTCGCAATAATTTCCTCGTCCGAAGCGTCGTGATTCGCCTGAGAAATATCAATATGGACAAACTCATATCCAGCGTCAATGGCTCGCTTACAGCCCTCAACTGTCGGACCGTGGTCCAAATTCAAATACATTTCAATTCCGTACTCAGCCTTATAATTGTCCACCAGATCGCGAACGTTCTCTAGACCCATAGCCTTCACTTCGGCGTCGGAAACCTCAACCAACACTGGCGATTGGAGTTTTTGCGCCGCGCGTGCCACCGCAATCAGCGTTTCTTGATTGTCAATATTAAACGCCCCAACCGCAAAACGCTGCGCCCGTGTCCGCTGCATTAAATGACGCGCCCGTGTCGTGTTTTTCCGAATCTCTGAAATCGATAATCCCATGCTGCCCCCTAAAATACTTATGGTAATTATATCAATTACTGCCCGCTATGCCAAGAGAATTGACATCATGTTGTTTTGGTGATAATATAAAATAACTTTTGCCCAAGGCTTACCCCTAAGGGCGAAAGAGCCCTTTGGTCTTGAGCGTCAGGAGAGGAGAGGACAATGAGTCCCATCGTGCGAGCCGCTAAGCTAATGCTTAATGGCTTAATCTTTATCACCCTGATTGCGTGCGCAATCTGGTGTGCGGCGTTTATCTATTTCTTCTTAGCCTACGAACTACTCGAATCCTTGGCATTCGCCCTGGGGAGTATCTATCTTCTCGTGCTTATCTGTAGCATGATATATCACGATCGACCATAGGCTAACACAACCCGTCAGGACTACTTGCTTTGAGGTCTTTAATTAGATCTTGGCGGTAGCTCCTGGCGGGTTTTTCACTGGAGAAAATTGACAACACTACGAACAATTGAATCGACATCCAAACCGTGCTTTTTCCATAATTCAGACATCTTGCCCGACTCTCCAAATGCGTCATTAACGCCAATTCGCTTCATCTTCACAGGCAAATTCTCACTAAGAACTTCTGTCACGCTTGAACCAAATCCGCCAGTGATCTGCCCTTCTTCCGCCGTAATGACGGCTTGGCATTTTTGAGCCGCGTTAAGCACAGCATCCTCATCCAACGGCTTAATCGTCGGAAAATGAATCACTTCCGCCTGAATGTCATATTCATTCGCAAGCTTTTCCGCTGCCGACAGTAATTGATAAGTCATCACGCCAGTTCCAAACAAAGCAACATCTTTGCCGCGCCTCAACGTATAACTTTTTCCAATCTCAAAAGTAGATTGATTTAGGAACAGCGGTGTTTTTTCTCTTGGCAATCTTACGTAGTTTGGGCGTTTATCTCCAGCCATTGCCGCCGCTATGAGCTTAGCCTCATTAGTATCACCGGGCGCCAAAACCACCATATTAGGCAAACTTCGCATCAGCGCAATATCTTCCAGCATTTGATGCGTTGCGCCGTCCGGACCGACATTAAGCCCCGCATGAGAACCTATCAGCTTGACCGGCTGATTATTAAGGCAAATAGTCGTGCGAATCTGCTCCCAGTTGCGACCCGGACTAAACGTCGCATAACTGGCTACAAACGGAATATTTCCCATAGCCGCCAATCCAGACGCCACGGTAACCAAATTCTGTTCCGCCACGCCAACTTCAATTACCCGCGGACTCCCGATTTCCTCGTAAAACTTACCAAAACCAACGCTTTCCATCAAATCCGCACTCAGCGCCACCACCAAATTATTTTTCTTCGCAATATCCACCAAGCCTTCGCCAAAACCAACGCGAATTGCCGCAAGCTCCGAATTCTGCCAATTCTCCATTAAGAAACTCATTCGCCGCCTCCTCCACTCAATTGAGCAAGCGCCCACTCCGCTTCCTCGGCGTTTGGAGATTTTCCATGCCAGCGATAATCATATTCCATAAAATCAACGCCACGACCAGGAATTGTATGCGCAATTATCACACTCGGCCGCCGAGAGATCTTTGCCTTATCAATCGCCTGAATTATCGCCAAATGATTATGCCCGTCAATCTCTTGCGCGTCCCAGCCAAAACTTCGCCATTTGTCCGCCAAATCACCTAGCGGCATCACCTTTTCCGTATCGCCACCAATCTGAATATTATTTCTATCAACAATCGCAATTAAATTCGCCAGATTATATTTTTTCGCAAACATCGCCGCTTCCCAAATATTACCTTCGTCAAGCTCGCCATCGCCCAAACTGCAGTAAACGAACCGCTCAGAATTGCCACCCAAATATTGCAATGAATACGCCATGCCGGCCGCCTGACTTAGACCGCACCCCAGAGGACCGCTAGTTGTTTCAATTCCCGGTAAATTGCCACGTTCTGGATGACCCTGAAGCCTAGAACCAAATTTTCGCAAATTAGCCAACTCTTTCTTATCGAAAAATCCCCGCTCCGCCAGCGTCGCATATAAAAGCGGAGCATAATGACCGTTACTCATCACGAAAATATCCCGATATTCCCAATTAGGATCCTCAGGATCTAGCTGCATGGCGTGAAAATACAAAACCGCCATAACATCAGCGAATCCCAAGCAACCAGCCGAATGGCCCGAACCAGCCTCGGACAACTCACGAATGACAGACTTTCGTAATTGTTGTGATATTTTCTTCAGACTAGTTATAGCGTCAATATCCATTAAAGCACGCTCGTTTTATTAATCTCCTGCTGCAATCTGGCGAAAATGGCGCGAGGATCTGACGATTTCTGAATAACACCGCCAACGTTCAGAACGTTAACACCGCCCTGAACTAGGCTGTACGCATTATCTACCGCCACTCCACCGTCCCAACCGATTTCAACACTAGGATTAATAGCTTTAATAAGTCGTATTTTTTCTAGTTGCATCAAACTAGCAGTTCCACCAAATCGCCCCAGTTCACCGCTAAAAATCATTACGTGATCTGCTATTTTTATCAATTCCTCAACCGTTCGCGGAACCGTTGGCTTAAGTAGCGCTAATCCCGCCATAATTCCAGCTTGACGAATCTGCATGAGCGCGGTCTTCACATCTCCCGTCGCCTCCGCGTGAATAATAATCATATGCGGCCTTAAGGCAATCAACTTCGGAACATACTCAGCAACATCATTAACCATTGCGTGAATATCAATCATCCAACCCTCTGGCGCCCATAATTCTGGAATTCCAACAGTCAGAGTCGGAGCAAACTCACCATCAGAAATGTCAATATGAACACGCTCAACAAGACCAGTTATCTTATCAACCTGCTCTTTATATTGATCGGCATTTTCTGCCAAAATTGCTGGTGCGATTACAGAATTACTCATGACAATTCATCCAATTGCGCATTACGCCTATTAAATCGCGGAGCATTCGCATAAGGAGTGTTTAGCCATGTTTCCACAATCCCCTTCCAAGCAGACTCATTATCTTCCAAAACTCGCGCTGGCAAACATAGAACATTCGAGTCGTTATCTTGGCGTGTCATTTTCGCCTCGAAAGCATCCCAAATCACACTGGCACGAATTCCCTTAAAGCGGTTCGCCGCCATACACATTCCTTGACCGCCGCCGCAAATTAATATCGCACGCGGATCTTTACTATCATCACCAATGACCTTTAACGCCGCCGCCTGCGCGAATTGCGGAAAATCGTCATCAGGATTTAATTCTACACCGCCGACGTCTTGCACGTCATAGCCGTTCTTAACCAAATAAGCAAAAACTTTTTCTTTCAGCATAAAGCCGCGGTGATCAGATCCGAGGTAGATTTTCATGATTTTAGTATAAGCGTTTTCGGTGATTTTTGCAAGGAAAAGTTAGGTATTTTATCAGAGGTAGAGTGTAGCTATTTGACAAAGAGCGTTGACATCTTGTGACTGGTATGATATACATATATTAGCTTTTCAAACCGTGAAAAGCGACTCCCGGGGAGTTCACCCCGATTGAGGTCGCGGTTCTGAAAAGCCGCACCTCAAAATTTTCTCTAGGAGGAGAAATCATGTCTACTGAGATTTTGACTACCATCACGATTTATATCTTGGTGGGAGGACTGTCCGCAGCTTTGACTGAGGCACTGTACTGTCGCCAACTGGCTAAAGCGAGCGTACTCGCTGCAGCCGTGTCCGCCGCTATCCATCTCGTATTCGTCATGAGCGCGTGGAAGGAAGCAGCGGAGGAGGCACCATATCAGGTGGTATCCCCGCTGCTGACGGCAGTATGTGACGCTCCTGCTTGGGCAGCCGTCGTCTTTTTGACGACGGGCATCGTACTCGCAGCCATCCAGCGGCACCGCGAAAAGGTCGCCGAAAAGAAGTTGATGGCAGCTCTGACGAAACCCTTTGGGGTCAATGAACCCGAGGAGAATGAGTCTGAGAAGGACTGAGGTGCTACGCGCCAGCAGAAGGCGCGCTAAGATAAATATTCTGTAAAACAAAACCGTCGGAAATCCCGGCGTCCCCGCACTATCACGGTGCGGGGTTATTTCCTTTTTGGAAGATGGCCTTATTCACTCTTTTTCAGATAATACGCCACATCCGCCACCAGTTCGACCAGGCGGTTAGAATAGCCCCATTCATTGTCATACCAGACCATAACCTTAATCAAATTACCACCAACTACCTTCGTCAACGGAAGATCGACAATTCCAGAATATGAATTACCAATGAAGTCGCGGCTTACCAAAGGCTCCTCAGAAACACCCAAAATGCCTTGATAGAAATTACTCTGGGCGGCTTTTTTGAACGCGTCATTTACCTGTTCGACAGTCACATCTTTCCTGAGAAGCGCCGTCACGTCACTAAGTGACACCACTGGAGTCGGTACGCGCACACTAAGTCCATCAAATTTTCCAGTTAGCTGCGGCAAGGTTTTAGTTACAGCAATTGCGGCGCCAGTCGTAGTCGGAACAATGTTTTCGGCGGCGTTGCGACCTTCTCTAAGATCCTTGGATGGCGCATCCTGAAGCTTTTGGCTAGCCGTATAACTATGCACCGTCGTTAGCATTGACTTTTCAACGCCAAACTCTGCGTCCAAAATCGCCATAACCGCGCCTAACGAATTGGTCGTACAACTAGCATTAGACACGATTGGTGTCGCGTTTTTTACCTTGTCATCGTTTGTCCCCAAAACAATCGTATCAACTCCCTCGGACTTCGTCGGACCACTGATAACCACACGCTTTGCGCCAGCCGTTAAGTGCTTGCCCGCGCCATCTTTATCAGTGAAAAATCCCGTCGATTCAATCACCACATCAATATTCAAATCTCGCCACGGCAGATTTTCTGGATCTTTCTCAGCCAGCACCTTAACCGACTTACCTTCAATAATCAGCTCGTTTTCCGTAAAATCAACTTGACGTCCGTACTCGCCGTAATTGCTGTCATGCTTCAACAAATACGCCAAAGTTTTCGTGTCAGTCAAATCATTGATCGCGACAATTTCTAAGTCGCTTCGCTCGTTAGCAATTTTAAACGCATTGCGTCCGATTCGCCCGAAGCCGTTAATTGCTATTCTCGTTACAGCCATATCGCCCTCCCTGTTAGATATTTTCGCTTTAGCTTTTCTTAATTATACTACAAAGTTGTATAATATAAATATGACGCGCGAAGAGTTATTATCAATCGCTGAACAAAAATACGACGAAGTGCCAGTATTAGTTTTAGCGAGCGCAATCGATTACGCCACGGAAAAGCACGCTGGACAAAAGCGCAAAAGTGGCGAACCCTACATTAATCACCCATTGGCAGTGGCGGGAATTCTGATTGAATGGGGTATGGATATTGATACAGTCGTAGCGGGAGTTCTGCACGACACCGTTGAAGATACCGACGCAACTTTGGACGATTTGGAGAGTTTGTTTGGACGCGACGTGGCGTTTCTGGTGGATGGCGTAACTAAAGTTTCACAAGCTCGCGCTGGGATGCGAAATTTGGATAGTTATTTGCCACACACGAAGGACAATTTGACCAAGTTAATGATTGCTGTGGGCGAAGATGTGCGCGTGATAATTATCAAGCTAGCCGACCGCCTGCACAATATGCGAACCTTGCAATTTATGACTCCAGAAAAGCAGAAAAAAATCGCCAGAGAGACGATTGAAGTTTTTGCGCCGCTGGCTGACCGCTTAAATATGGGACGAGTTCGTGTTCAATTGGAAGAGCTGAGCTTTAGATATTTGATGCCGAAAGCTTTTCAAGAAACCAAAAATTTGATGGACAGTCGACTGAAAAAATCGCAACGAAAATTGGATCACGTTCGCCGCGAAGTTGAAGCGCGACTGAAGGCGGAAAAGCTAGTTTTCCAGATGGACGGACGCGTTAAGAGTGTTTATAGTCTGTTTAAGAAATTAGACAAAGTTGGCGATATTGATAAGATTTACGATTTGATTGCCCTGAGGATAATTGTCGACGATTTATCGACTGGATATTTGGTTCTGGGAATTCTACACGATATGTATCAGCCGATGTATGAAAGAATAAAAGATTATGTTGCCAATCCAAAACCAAATGGCTATCAAAGCTTGCACACAACCGTGCAAACTCCGAGCGGGCAAATTGTTGAATTCCAGATTCGCACCAAAGAAATGCACGAATATGCCGAGCGTGGTTTGGCTGCCAGCTTCCATTATAATGAGCAAAAATTGACCGACGCCTATAAAAAAGGAAGAATCGGAACTATGCCAGCCGATTTGTCGTGGATTCGCGAACTTCAAGAAGCCGCCGCTTTAATTAGCGAAGGAAAGCGATTCGACTCCAACAAATTCCGAATGAAGCTGTTTTCTGACAGGATTTTCGTATATTCACCAAAGGGCGACATTTATGATTTGCCTCGCGGAGCGTTTCCCCTGGATTATGCCTATCGAATTCACTCCGATATCGCGGCACGCGCAAGTGGATTTAAGATCAATGGCGTAATGAAGCCGTTCAATTACAAATTGAGACACGGCGATACAATTGAAGTCTTAACAAGCAAATCCGCTCGTCCAAAACCAGATTGGCGGGACGTCATAATTACACCACACGCCAAAGATAAATTGCGCTTGCAATTGTCCCGCTCAAACGGCATCTTACAACAATTAACTGGCGGCGTTTCCTCGTTCTTCCGACACAAGTAACGCTCGCCAGTCTCCCAGTTTTAATCAATAATCAAACGCGATTTATTTTTCGTTCCAACGAGTAATTGACTCGCGGATAATTTGCTTTGCCCTTTCTACGTCGCCGAATCCCTTGACTACTGTTGAACCAGGCTTCTTCAAATCCTTGTAGTGATTGAAATGGTGTTCAATTTGCTTCAACAATTGTGAAGGTAGATCTTCTAGTGAGTTGATTGCGTTGCCAGTGTTTCGGTCGTCGGCTGGCACGACGATAACCTTGTCGTCGACTTCATTATCGTCAACGAACTCCAGCACGCCGATAACTTTTGCTTCCATAAAAATACCGGTCGTCAACGGTTCGTCGGTGATAATTAGCGCATCCAATTCGTCGCCATCTTCATCCAAAGTTTGTGGAATGAAACCGTAGTTTGTTGGCTTTGCAAAAATAGCTGGCTCAACACGGTCCAACTGCATCACCGCAAGCTCACGATTCCACTCAATTTTATGACTTGATCCCTGTGGAATCTCAACAACTACATTTACGATACCGTTTTCAACATCACCAGGTGTTAAAATTTGATTAAAATCTGCCATTTTTTACTCCTCTCTGGCCTTTTCTTGTAAATATTCACGAATCTGCAGCGCTGCCACCGCACCTTCACCAACCGCCGAAGCGATTTGCATAGTTGCCCCCGAGCGTACATCGCCAGAAGCAAAAACGCCAGGAATATTAGTGTGCAAATGTTCGTCAGTAATGATGTGTCCGCCCAAATCCAACTCAACATCCGAGTTTATCAGGAATTGCGTGTTCGGAATTAGCCCAATAAACACAAACAATCCGTCAGCGGTAAATTCTTTCTGCTCGCCGTTTTGGGTCGACTTAACGCCGTAAAACTTATCGTCCTTGACAATAATTTCATCAGTCGTTGCACCGATATGAACGGTAATTTTTCCATCATCGACATACTTCTGCAAATCTTTTTGCAAGATGTCACTGGCGCGCAACTTACTGCGAACTAGCAGATCAATGTGGCTAGCGTATCGCGTCAAAAATATCGCCTCTTGCACCGCTGAGTTTCCGCCACCGACAACGATTAGATTTTTATCACGATAAAACGCGCCGTCGCAAGTCGCACAGTAATGCACGCCTCGACCATATAATTCATCTTCGCCCGGAACGCCTAATTTGCGGTGATTCGAGCCAGTCGCTAGCAAAACCGACTTCGCGCGGACAGATTGACCGTCAATCGTCAATTCCAACTCGCCATCAACTTGCTTCAATTCCGTCACGTCGCCATACTCAATCTTCGCACCAAATCGCTCCGCCTGCTGTTGCAATTCAGATGCCAATTTCATTCCCGTAACGCCCTCGGCAAATCCAGGATAATTGTCAATTTGATCAGTAATCGCCGCCATTCCGCCGACCACGCCACGCTCATATAGCGTCGTGTCGACATCTTCGCGCGACAAGTAAATTGCCGCCGTTAACGCGCTTGGACCAGCGCCAACAATAATAACATCTTTAGACATTGAAACCTCGCGATCGATAATATTGCTTCATCACTTCTGGCATTTCTGGCTCTGGAATATCAGCCGGCTTTTCAACAGCCATCACCACAAACTTAAGCGGAGAATTTGCAGGAATTTTATCGCCCTGAGCTTTGTCGCCATAAGCCTTGTCGGCCGGGATTGTTAATTCACGCACGCCGCCAATTTTCATACCAATCAAGCCCTCTTTCCAGCCCTGAATGACTGCAGTATTTGCCGGACCATCCATATTGAGCGGAGCTTTCAACTTGCCGTCAGCGATTGATTGATCGAAAATCTCACCCTTAGCGTTCCAGCCAATATAGTAAACTGCCAGCTTGGTGTCATCCTTAACCTCGGCACCTTCGCCCTCAACCAAATCTTCCTTAACAAGCTCTTTCACGTCACCAGCTTCAAACGCACCAACTCGTGAGCTAAACTCAGAAAACTTACCGTAATATTTTTGACTCAATTCATTAGCCTGAGCCTCAACTTTCTTTTTTCGTTCGTCAGTAGCCTTGGTGTATTCGTCCTGAGCTTTCTTAAACGCGGCTTGGTCTTTGGCTTCATTTCCAGGCGCTACCATCATAGCGACAAATCCGCCAACGGTCCCCAAAAACATCATGCCGGCAATAACCCAAATACCTATTCTCTGGCCTTTTGTAGTTGCCATATTCCTCCTTTATTTACCTTTCAATTATAGCAATTTTTATCAAGCGCAACAAATCACATTAAACCTGAGCGGCGTCGAATTCTTCCGCAGCCATCGCAGCAATCTCCTCAATAATCGGCGCAATGTCTTTATCTTCCAGCGTCCGCTCGGCGCTCGTAAATTTTACATTCAAAGTTACAGTTTTTGTCGAATCGTCATTTTTTGGCTGATATATCGCAATTGGCGTTATGCTAATTTGTAACTCACTGTGTTTTTTCGCAACTTCTTCAGCGCAAGCATAAACCTTCGCATAATCAACATTCGAATCCATTTTCAATGAAATGTCTCTGGCAGTCGACGGGAATCGACTTAACGGCTGGTAATTATAGCCCTGATTTTTACTCAGATTTTTCTGCAATTTTTCAATATCAATAGAAAACGCTGCCGTGTAATCTGGCAATTTGAAGTTGCGTCGGGCAGACTGAACCAGCTCGCCAACAATCCCTAAATTGTCACTGTTCTTCGCCACAATCCAAGCGCTGCGTTTTGCATCAAATGGCGCTGGAACGTCGCTGTCAGATTCCGCAATCTTCACAAAATCAACCTCAATACTCAAATCTTTCATCAGCCTTTCAGCAATTTTCCTCACCTTGTAAAATGGCGCACCAACTTGGGGTTTTTTATTCGCATAAACTCCGTCAATGAAAGTCTTTTCAATCGGCAAATTCTCATCGTTAAACCCTAATTTCTTATCGTGAATTTTGCCAATTTCAAACAGCATAAATTCGTCATGCCCAGATTTTATATTGGCATGAACTTTATCCAGCAAACTCGGCAAAATGCTAATTCGGTAATATTGCAAGTCTGGACTAAGCGCATTACTCAAGCGATACGCATTGCCAGGATCTTGCTCGGAATTTTTCAAAACGCGCTCATGAATAAAACTGTACGTCAAAACTTCGTTCGCTCCAGACCTAGACAAACTTTGGCGAATCTTCTGCTTCAATTTGCGACGTTCATTCTTTGGCGCAGGCTTGATGCTTCGCTCTGGCAAATGACGCGGCAATCTATCAAAGCCATATAATCGCCCAACTTCCTCAACAATATCCTCAGGAAGCTCAATATCTGTTCGCCAAAATGGCACTTGAATACAGATATAGTCAGATTCTTTTTCCATACTGTGACTGCGAATCTCGACACTATTAAGCAGCTCGCAAATGTCGTCATCTGATAAATCCGAGCCTAATCTCTCATTTATAAACTTACTATCGATATCAATATTCGCTGGCGTATATTTTCCATCGAAATAATCATCCATATGTCCGTCGAATTGCTTCAAATCAAAAACTTCGCTCGCCTGCACTCCACCAACCATATTCATCAATTGCTTTAATACGGCAGCATTTTGCAGAGGCGATTGCCCCTTGTTAAACCTAGTCAGAGCGTCGGTAAAAATTCCGTGGCGCATAGCCGTACGACGTAGCGCGTACATATCAAAATTGGCACATTCAAGGACAATATTCTTCGTTTCAGCCGAAACTTCCGTATCAACGCCGCCCATAATTCCAGCTAACCCAATCACACCTTCGCCATCAGCAATGACAATATCGTCAGCCGTCAATTCATATTCCTTACCATTAAGCAAACCGACTTTTTCGCCATCGTGCGCCATTCGCACGCCAAGTTTATGTCCACGCAACTTGTCGTAATCATAGGCGTGAGTCGGCTGCGCAGTCATAAACATCACGTAGTTTGTCGCGTCAACGATATTATTGATAGGCTTGCCGCCCATTGCGACTAATTGACATTGCAGCCACAACGGGCTTGAATGAACGGAAACATCACGAATTGCCACGGCCATAAAACGCTGTGCTAGTTCTGGTGCGTCATTCTCTACTGTCAGCTCCAAATCATTAGCGCCAGCAAACTGCTGATCCTGTCCATACCAATCAGGGCTGGTAAATCGTTGATGAAAAATCCCAGCAATTTCACGCGCCACGCCAAGTTGCCCGAAACAATCCGGCCTGTGTGTAAACATCTTATTCTCAATTTCCAGCACGTAATCGTCCAGCTCAAAAACTTCAGCAAAACTTGCGCCAGCTTGAAGTGTAACGCCAGCCGGAATATCACGCTCATTGATCTCAATAATTCCCTCGTGATCCGTACCAATCGCCAGCTCATCAGCCGCCGCCAGCATGCCCTGGCTTAGAATTCCACGCAGCGGTCGCGCATCCAGCACGAACGGCTCGGCGTCATCAAAACTTGCTGGGACGGTGCTTTTTGGTGGCAACCAAATTGCCCACATATCAGCATGAACATTCGGCGCACCGCAAACCACTTGCACTAGACCATTGTCATCACGCGGCACATCTGCGACCACGCCGCCATCGTCAATTTTAGTCACACTCAAACGATCCGCATTCGGGTGCTTTTCACACTCAACAACCCGCACTATGCGCGCGCCACCATATTTGGCTTTCAGGTCAATCACTTCCTCGACACCACCAAGCTGCTGATTGACGCGCGACACCAACTCATCAACTGGCGGCAACTCAAAATTAATCAATTGTTTTATAAGATTTAAGCTAACTTTCATACTGATGTAATTATATCATCTTACCGGCAAGTAATCGACCTTAGAAAACTACAAATTACCAAGGAAAAAATTGTTCTAGGATAAAATACAGCCGTCCTTGAACAGGCGGGAGATAATCCTCAAGGACGCCCCTCTCTTCAGACTTGGAGAGGAATCATTCCCCGAATTATAATATAGCTATGGACTACGATAGATATCTAGAATTGCAAACTCGCCTAGAATGGTTTTATGATTTTCATCCAGAGTTTTTTAATGATATTTCACCCGAGCAGAAGAAACTACTGCAGGATAGGTTCCTATACGACGCACCCGACGAACACTATCCGGCGTCATTACGGGATTTTTATGATAAGAATATTGACAATCAGCCAACACTTCAGAACGATATGCTCTTAGCAGTAGATGCTTTATATAAAGCGGCGGGAGCTGGAAGCTTGTTTGATTATGATAAATAAAGCTTTTCTTCGTACGAACACGCCACCGAGCTTATAAGATTTAAGTTAACTTTCATACTGATGCAATAAATTCATGATTCACAACTTGCATTCAGCATATTCTTTACCAGCAGACCACGATACACGTCATAAAACTGTCCATTTTTCACACTCAAAATAGTACAATTATAAAGATATGAAAAATAGCATCGGCATCACAATACCAGATTTTATCACTCAAGCCTTTCCTTTACTTAATGAAGCAACATATGTTCGTGAATTTGCTTCTTTCATCACGCTATATCCAGATGCGGTCTATTATCTATTTCAAACAACAGCTGGCCAGTCGCTCATACTTGTAGCAATTGACTATCCCGACCCAATGGACGAGAGCCAACAGGTAAAGAAAATATCTGGCGGTTTTGAGTTTGAATTCACATATCTTATCAAGCCGTATGCCAATGACCAGCACCTTAGAATCTGTCCAAATGATGAGGTAGAAGAACTATTTTTCGTCTCGGACCCAAATGGTCGTTGCCACTATTATCTGGCAGCAGTCAAACAAAAGCGGAGTTGGTAGGTTTATGTTGACTGAGCGCTTCTAAGTTCGAGAAGACCCCGTCCTGGTAGCATAAAGCTGCCTGGGTAGGGTGTGCTACCTTGCTATAATAAACCTATGATTCATAAGCTATACTCTGCCTACGATTTGCCAGCAGGCCACGACACGTGCCACTTGTTTGAGCATCTGATTATTAGGCGATTCTTAAAGGAAACGGAAAAAGTTGGCGGCAACCGAGCTTTTACTGGAGAGTTAGATGGCACGACTAGCGAATCAAGCGTATTTTTTACGTCTGCACTATTCACAAGCGAGTCTAATACATTATTTGAACAAACCATCAACGATATTACGCCTTTTGAGGCGTCTCTTATTTAACAGTCCATCTCACACATAGAAGCCGAGATGCAATCCAACATTGATATAGCAGACATGACGCTATTACAAGAACAGCTCGCTCTTTGTCAAAAATATTTTATCGATAGTCAAAAAACCACTCCCAGCAATTCACACCCAAAATCTAAGATTTCTCCTCTTAAAATCAGCCATACTTACAAAGCTTTAACATATCCTCGCACGCAACCGACCTAAGAAACCTTGCCGAAGCTTTCGCGTCTGATCCATTTTATATTTCAGTTCCCATATATTTTTATCAACAAACCGCTACGCCACTAGCCAGAAATGACCTAGCGAAAACTATAAACGTCGCAAATATGAACGCAATCCTAAAACAAGTAAAGGCGACGATAGTCCTGGATTATTAGCCCTAGCCGATTTTCTAGCAGAGAAAAGATTCTGAAGAGGAAATATTAACGCCGCCAATATGCAAGCTTACTGACAAACCTTAAACTCAATACCAATCACGCCATAAATCTTTTGGTCTTCAATAGAATAAAATTCAGAAATTTGATTTTCTAACCATTCGACATTATCACCGCCGAACTTTCGCGGATTATTGTGAGAAAATAAGTCACGAAATGTCGCGTATCTCAGCAAACCAACAACCTCAGCGGTAACGGTTTGCTCGGAATTATCTCTATTTGTAAAAATAATCCAATCCCCGATCTGGATTTTCTGTCGTTTGGTATCATATAGTCGCGACTCGATAGTCTTATTGCCAGAAATAATAGCATTAAACGGCTCAGTCGCCAATTTTAATTGGTGTGTGGTCATAAAATTATTTGCCTTTCTTGCTATAATTAAACCATAATATAAACAAGTATTCAAATATCTACACTTCCATAAGAAAGGCTATCAAATGACCAAGAAACTACTAGAAATCGAACGCAAGCGCCAGCTAACGGGCAATATTGAAGAACTAATCGAGCAGCTGCAAAACATCGGTTTTGAGCTAAAGAGTAATCTACGCGAAATTGATACGTATTATTCTCGTCCTGATGTCGATTTTATGCAGACGGTTGAATGCTTGCGGATTCGCCAGCGTGATAGTTTTGCTGAGGTAACATATAAGCCAGCAACGACTACTGCAACACATACGGAGAATGATGTAATCATTAAGCCCGAGACAAACCTGCCAATTCAGCCCGAAGATGCGGCAACCGCCAAGCAGCTACTGGCAAACCTCGGTATGATGCAACTGGTTGAGGTCAACAAATACCGTCGCTCGTTTCAGTCCTCTGATTTTCCGCAGGCAACGGTAGCTATTGATGAAATTAAAGATGCTGGAACTTTCGTGGAAGTTGAGGTTTTGTCAGATGATGAGGCTAGTGCACTTATAATGATTAGTGAAATTGAAACCAAACTCAGTCTGGATTCAATGGAAATTGTGACGCGACCTTATCGGGATATTTGTATGGGACTTTAATTGCAAGCTCACTACAAACCGCACACCCCGCCCGCAATGTGCGTGTCAAAGATGCGCCAAGCGTGAGCACGGCGGCCTCCGTCATAGAACGGAGTCCGATAGGACGGTCATTTCAACCACTCTTACAGTGACTGTCTGACTGGTGTTTTCTCGATTCGTAAAAGTGACTTCGTCTCCGAGTTGGATTTTTTGGCACTTTTCATTGTTCACAGTATGCCACATTGACCAAATATTGCCTCTTCATTACAATTGAAATGTGGTTAAAGCAGTATCAAAAGCGCTTATTAAGAATAAAAATGGTAAATATCTACTGCTTTATAGGGGAGATACGCACCCTAATTTCCCTGGACATCTTGACCTTCCTGGAGGAGAAGTAGAATCGGAAGAGACCTCTAAGACGGCGACTGCACGAGAAGTACAGGAAGAAACTGGCATATGTATATATCCAAATGACTTAAAAAAGCTATTTGTTAGACAGCACAAAAACACAAGACATGTACTTTTTGAGATAGTCATAGATAAGACTGAGACCGACATTCCTATTAAATTGAGCTGGGAGCATAAAAAATACCGTTGGATGACGCTATCGGAATTATTAGATACTAATATTCCAGAGGGCGCAGATCCTTATTATATAGATGTTATTGATTATTTAAAGCATTTATCCGAGACTTGATCCATCCGACCTGAACTCGAGCGCCGTTTGGCATATCACTGATGAACTTATAACATTATTCGACTATTAGCGGATGCGAGATTGCGAAATATACGCCTGTAAAATTGTTTTTAGATCCACACTGTGGCGAAAGTTTATATCGTCAATCTTATCCAGATCAACCCACTCTGGCGTACCGTTAGTGTAGGTCTTCTCGCTGTCGGTTATATTGTCGTTATCTATTTTTCCATGCAGTTGACTATGGGTAAAATACAGCTGAATCGACTGGTTAGCTTGCGACTCAGCGTTGCGCTTGAAGAAAGTGGTTGCTTGGTGAATAATTCTATCTGGCGTGATAGTCAGTCCAGTCTCTTCCTTAACTTCGCGGACAATTGACTCCTCGATCGTTTCGCCCTTCTCGACACCGCCGCCAATTAGGCTATAACCGTCCCATTGCCGAGTTAAAAGAATATTATTATCCTCAATAATAACCGCGTACACGCCGACGCGAATATTCAGTTCGTCAACAGGAACGGTGTATTGATTGCCGAAGACGTCTTTACAGATGATAGATTTAATAAAAGTCACCTCTTTCAGATTATAAGCATCCCCTTGTTTATAATATCGTGCGGATGTCAATTATGATCTTTATTTTAGCATGGGCGGGCGGGAAATTACTATGTTTTACCGCAACTCTCTAGATATTACTGTTGTTTTTATAGCCTGCCTTTTTTAGCAGATTATACATCTTGTCTAATGGCAGTCCTAATGCGCCCATATATGAACCTTCAATTTTCTCAATCAACGCAAATCCCGCCGAATCAACATGAAAACCAAGCGCAGCATTACGACGGTTCGGATTGTAATTATGAGCGTTATCTAACATCGCCGCGTTAAAATTCATATATGCTATCTTTGTTTCCGTACTGTCAGTAAACGTTTTTCCTCGATTTATCACGCAGACGCCAGTGTAGATAGTTGTAGTTTTACCCGATTGGCTCAAACACATTTTCATCTTTTCGGTAGCGGTTTTCGCTTTATGCAAGCGCGAACCGTCAGGCAAAACACCGAATGTATCAGCAGCAACAATACAGTCGTCGGGATACAACTTGGCAAGAGCTTCTGCCTTTGAACGCGCCAACAGAATAGCAGTCCCTCTTGCATCTAGCTCTGGGTGAGATTTCTCTATAGCTCGCTCATCAATATTAGCGCTAATAGCCTCGTAAGCTAGCCCGCTTCTATCCATGATCATGCGCTTAGTCGGCGATTCGGTGGCAAGTATTAGCATGCTTTATCCTCCTTTTGAAAATCTTTTAATGATGGGATCATTTATTTTTACTTATCGTTGCTTTTAATCCTGCTAATTCCCTAGCTCGCTCAAACAAATGCACGTATTCTTTAGATGTGCCTGACTGAACTAGCTTAATAGCTTGCTGGAGATTATCACACCAAACAATTGAGCAGCCGTGCAACTCTTCTTCGTCAATCCAAGCGCTTTTGCCGATCGTTCCATAAACATGTGCGGTAAAATAATGCTGATTACAATCCTCGTTATATGCCGACAAATGTGATTGTACAACACCCAAATAGTAGATATCTGTAATATTTGCTCCAACCTCTTCCTTAATTTCACGGCGAACAGTCTGTTCTAAGCTCTCACCTACTTCTACATTACCTCCAGGCAGTTTGTAATGATTATATTTGTGCTCATATACTAGAGCAATACGACTATCATTATCAAACAAAATCGCCCGCGCACCGGTACGGATTGATTTTTCTGCGCCTGATAATGGTGTTTGCAAACCAATAGTTTGGTCATTTATAGTTGACAAAAGACAATTAGAATCCATACTCATCTCTTAGTTCCCTTATTTTTGCTAAATAACTATTATCTACTGATCCGTCTGGTAATATTTTTGACAACAGAGCTGCACCTTCAGTTATCTCATTCCAAGTCGTGATAGGAGTAAAGGGGTACATTCCTTGAATATCTCTAAAATGCTTACCTTCAGGAATACTTTCACGAGTAGACACATCCCATCTGACCACAACGGGAGGAATATACGGCTTATCTATTTGCTCTTGAAT
>CAJPKE010000002.1 GCA_905370345.1 Candidatus Saccharibacteria bacterium UBA6209
GTCTAGGGTAGAGGGAAGTGGTCGTCTAATTATCAGTAAAGGACAGTCTGTTAAGCTGCTTGAGGAGGCTGATCTGTCTACTCCTGATCTGGTGATATTGATGAGCGTATGGCAGAGAAATGACCAAGGGGATTTGTGTCGTGGTATTGTCGCCGATTGTCGATTTTATAGCGGACGCTTTGACGTTGAATATGGCGACGAAGAGATTGATGATTACGATGGAATTGATGATGAGATCTACAATAAGGACGACGAGCAGGTTATTTCTGCAGTAATTGATTACGGAGATGATGGAAAAGTCAAGATTTGGGGAGATCCGACGTTTTTTGATGCCGCTAGATATATGGCTGGTTTGGTGGATAATGAGTCGATAGAGAAGAACGAGGTTGTTGCGGGCAGTCGCGAGATTCAAGACGGTGTGAGCGACGGCGAGTCGCGGGAGCGTGTGAATGCTGACTCTTTTTATAAGCGCGCGCTTAATGGCTTGGCGAAGATAGTTAAAGCTAGGCGAAAATAGCGATCCCTAAGCCGACAGAGCCTGCGATTTTTTGAATATTATTTTCAAAAATACCTTGACTATTTAAGGTACCTTGTATAACATAGTACTATGTATAGTAAATCAACAAGGAGCTTAATGTGAGAAGAATTGACATTATTAAACGCGCCGGTCGAAATTTGGGGCAGTCAAAAGGCCGCACGATTTTAACCGCGCTGGCAATTTCAGTTGGGGCGTTTACAATTGGTCTGGCGCTGATGGCTGGAGAAGGCGGTCGGCTGTATACGAACAGTATGGTCGACGCGGCTGGCGATAAAAAATCTGTTTCGGTCTATAAAAAAGTGACCTCGTCAGGACCTGATAGTAATCTTCCAGAATATAGCGACTCGGAAGATACGGAAAAGGATCAGTCTAAGGCGATAGAAAAATATTCGATGACTGATAACGACGTGAAAAAAATACAGAAAGTTCCGCACGTAGAAAAAGTGACGCCAGCTTATTCTATGTATGGAGTTTTATACGCCAAAAGTTCGGCAAGCGATAAAAAATTCGTGCCGAGTGTAACCGTGAAGTTTGATAAAACTCGAATGAAGTTTGCGGCTGGTAATTTGGACAATTTTATGCCGAAAAAGGGCGAAGTTGTTATTCCGGAATCTTACGTAAAAGAAATGGGATTTAGTGATGCAAAATCGGCAATTGGACAAACGATTACATTGGGATTGAAAAAAGGAGATTCGCCGAGCAAGAATGCTGACAAGGAAATATCTCTGAAAGTTGCGGCAGTCGATAAACCTTCGGATACGATCCTGTTTTACCAGCCGACTGTGCGCGTTTCTGTGGACGACGCTAAGGATATTTACGACTTTAGTCACCCTAAAAATTTGCCTAATGATTATTCTTACGTAATTGCGTCGGTTGATGATGAGAAAAACGTTGAGGCGGTGAAGAGTGAGCTTGGCAAGGACTACATGGCGTCTTCGGTTCAGGATGTACGCAAGGCTATGCTGACTTTTGTGAATATGGCTCAAATGGCGCTGATTGGGTTTGGCGGTTTGGCGCTGCTTGCGAGCGTGTTTGGAATTGTTAATACGATGTACATCTCGGTTTTGGAGCGAACTAGTCAGATTGGGCTAATGAAAGCTTTGGGAATGCGAGGTCGTGATATCGGTAAAATGTTCAGGTATGAAGCGGCGTGGGTTGGGCTTCTCGGTGGTTTGATTGGCGTTGGTTTGGCGAGTTTGATGTCGCTACTTAACCCTATGATTGCTAATTTCCTGAAGTTGGAGCAAGGTACGAATCTATTAGTCATCAATCCTCTGCAAATGGGACTTTTGATAATCGGGCTGATGATTATGGCGATACTTTCTGGCTGGCTGCCGAGCCGTAAGGCAACAAAATTAGATCCAATTGAAGCGTTAAGAACGGAATAGGAGAATTGTTATGATTGAGCTTAAAAATGTGACGAAAATTTACGGCAAAAAGAAGAACCAATTTGTAGCGCTAAATGATGTGAGTTTGCGAATCCCAACGGGCGTGAGCGTGGCGATTTTGGGAAAATCTGGTTCAGGAAAATCGACGCTAATGCACGCAATTTCTGGCTTGGATCGACCGCAGCAAGGTGAGGTGATTATTGACGGTCAGGACATTCTGAAATTGAAACAAAAGCAAGTTGACGAGTTTCGCGCGAGAAAAATAGGTTTTATTTTCCAGAGTTTCTTTGTTCAGGGCAATGAAAGCGTGGCGGATAATGTGAGTTTGCCACTGGAAATTGTGAAGATGCCAAGGGGCTTGAGGGAAAGTAAGATCAATGAGGCGCTGAAGGCGGTGGACTTGTATGAGAAACGCAAGAATCGTGCGAAGGATTTGTCGGGCGGTCAGAAGCAGCGTTTGGCGATTGCGCGGGCAATTGTCGGTAGTCCTCAGATCATTTTTGCGGACGAACCTACGGGAAATTTGGATAGCGAAACTGGCGCGAAGGTGGAGGAATTGCTGTTCAATTACAACAAGCAAGAAGGCGCGACGCTGATTATCGTGACGCACGACGTTGACTTGGCCAAGAAATGCGATTATCAAATTCTGATCAAAGACGGCAAAATTAAGGGTTCTAACATACCGAAAGAAGGTAAAAGTGGACGTTGATAGCTATGCGGAAAGCTTGGCGGTCCAATTGCGAAAAGGATTTTTGGTTTACTGCGTTTTACTGGTTTGTTCTAATAAAGCACAGTACGCCGGCGATATCGTTAAGCAATTGAACAATTCGGATTTAACGGTGGTCGAAGGTACGATTTATCCGCTGCTGAATAGGCTGCAGAAAGATGGATATTTGCAGCACGAATGGCAGGAAAGCGAGCAAGGTCCGCCGCGAAAATATTATTCATTGACAAATCACGGCGATCAATTGATTCATGAACTTAAAGATCGCATAAATATGTTAAATAATTCGCTTGATAACTTAGAGAAAGGAATAAAATAATGAAGGAAATAACCAGGATTCATCTGGCAAAAACGGCGTTTAGTGTGGAAATTGACGCTAAGAAATCGCTAGAAAAGTACCTTAATTCGATTCAGAAAAATATGCACGCCGACGCGGAAGCGATGAAGGAAATTGAGGCGCGAATGGTTGAAATTCTAGCCGAGCGTGGCGTGATGAAAGAAGGTGTTATTGGCGACGATGACGTTTTGGCGATTAAAAATCAAATGGGCGAGCCGCGCGATTTTTCGGATGATAGCGAGGACTCAACTGATGAATTGACAGATGATAATGAGAAGCCAGAAAAGCAATTGATGCGCGACACGGACGGAGCTGTCATTGGCGGCGTGTGTGCGGGAATAGCGGCGTACTTTAATATCAATCCGTTGTGGGTGCGACTGATTGCAATTGTCTCGCCGTTCGTAACATTCGGCACGATGGTGCTGGTTTACCTCGCGATGTGGGTGTCAACGCCGCCAGCAAAAACCGCGTCGGACAAATTACGAATGCGCGGGAAGCCGGTAACTTTGGCTGCACTTAAGGAGGCTTCCGCTGATGGAAGTTCAACTGTGTCTGTTAGAAAAACTCCAATTGCGAAATTTTTCCAATATTTTGTTGGTGTCGTGGTGCTGTTCACGACGCTAGCGGTGCTGTTCGGGCTGATCGTTGGCGGGGCGCTTGGTGTTTCCGTGGTTAATATGCTTGGCGGTTTGAGTATGCAAATGTGGGCGTGGGGAGTATGGATTTCCTTGGCAATTGGCGGAATTGCGACGGTAATATTTGGTGCAATTGTAACGCGTAGCATATTCGCTTGGAAGGTCAATCGAATGTCTGTAATCACAATGATCGTGGCGGCATCCGTTGTTTTTATGAGTTTGGCAAGCGCTGCAATATTTAGCGCGCACGCTGGCTTGGAATATGCACGTGAATCGCAGCAGCTCACGAAGAAAGTGAATATCGATATTCCAGATACGACAAACGCTAATTCAATTTTTATCGATATGCCAGTGGGGAATGTTTCGCGAATAAGTTCTGACAAATTTAAGGTGGAAGCGGAGTTTGTGGATTTACCAAAGGCGAATAAGCCAGAAATTAACGTGCATCGCGATGGCGATAAAATTGTGCTGTCCGTTTCTGAGAAGTGTAACGCAATATTCTTTGACGGCTGTTTGAAGTTTTATAAGCCGATAACTGGCTTGAAAATTTATGCTCCTGCGGGCGTGAATGTTAGCGGTTTGTTCTATCACAACTCAATTGAAGTGGAAGATCCCGAATCTTAGGCCCGCGCATTTGAATGATTTTACCGCTAATGCTACACTTGAAGGATGAAAGGTGATTTTTAAGCGTGGCTTGGTGGCAAGCAACTATTCTCGGCGTAATTGAGGGAATTACGGAATTCTTACCGATTTCTTCGACTGGACATTTGACAATTGCCGAGAAAATGATGGGAATGCGAATTGACGATCCGAGCGTCGTGGCTTTTACGGCGATAATCCAGATAGGAGCAATTCTGGCGGCGGTGATTTATTTCTGGAGCGACATCTGGCGAATCCTTCAGGCTTGGTGGCGAGGTTTGTGGTGGAAACGAGCGCGCCGAAAGTTTGATTATAAATATGGTTGGGCAATTATTATCGGCTCAATTCCTATTGCGATTGTCGGATTATTATTCAAGCATGAAGTAGAAACGGTTCTGCGCAGTTTGTGGTTTGTAGCATTCGGGCTTATTGGCTGGAGCGTTGTTATGTGGCTGGCTGACAATCGTGCGGTAAATAACAAGCGTGGCGAAACTGAGACGAGCTGGAAAGACACGCTGGCGATTGGTGCGGGGCAATGCTTGTCGCTCATTCCTGGAGTTAGTCGTTCCGGTGCAACGATTTCAGTCGGTCTGTTTCGTGGATTTGATCGCGTGTCGGTTACGAAATTAAGTTTCTTCTTGGGTATTCCAGCGCTAGTCGCAGCGGGGTTATTGGAAGTCGCTACCAAATATAAACACATTTCTGGCGGCGTTGGCTGGACTCCAACTATAATCGCCACGGTAATTTCATTCGGTGTGGGCTATTTGGCCGTGTCGTGGTTATTGAAGTTTATTCAGAGTAATAATTTCCGACCGTTTATAATTTATCGATTTGCATTAGGTCTGGTGTTATTGGTTATGCTTGGCGCGGGAATGATTTCTCACGTTTAAAAGAGGTAAGTTTAGCAGTATTTCAACTACTCTTTAGACTATTTTTATTCAGAATTGTTATATAATGAAGATATGTTAGATATTAAGTTCATCCGAGAAAATGTCGATTTGGTGCAAAAGTCGGCAAATGATAAAGGCTATAAAGTTGATATTGCGGCATTGTTGCAATTAGACGATGAGCGTCGCGATTTGCAGAAGCAGGTTGAAACGCTACGCGAACAGCGCAATGTTATTTCAGCGAAAATGAAAGGCGGTCGACCAGACCAAGAACTGATTGATCAGGGCAAGCAATTGAAAGTTGAGCTGGCAGAGCGTGAGAATTATTTGAAATCGACCGAGGAAAAAGTTGCGGCAATTCTTAAAAACGTCCCAAACATCACTTTTGACGACGTGCCTCTGGGTGGCGAAGAAGATTCTGTTGAGGTAAAAGTTTATGGCGATTGTAAAACTGGTGCAAAGGATCACTTGGATTACGCTGTAAGTCGCGGCTGGGTGGACTTTGAGCGCGGCGCTAAGGTGGCTGGTGCGAAGTTTTATTATTTGAAGGGCGATTTGGCTTTATTGGAAAATGCCGTAACTCAATTTGCCTTGGATTACGTAACAAAGCAGGGCTTCACATTTATGACCGTGCCGCATATGGTCAATTTACGAACAGCTGAGGGTGCAGGTTTCACTCCGAAGGGTGAGGGCAGCAACGAATATGTAGTTGACGGCGAAGATTTGACGCTAATTGGTACGGCGGAAATGCCATTAACCGGCTACCACGCGGACGAAATTTTGAACGAAAAAGATTTGCCATTACTGTACGCTGGATATAGTCCTTGCTATCGAAAAGAGGCGGGAACATACGGCAAGCACACGCGCGGTCTGTTCCGAGTTCACCAATTTAATAAACTGGAAATGTACGCGTTTTGTTTGTCTGAGCAGTCTAAAGAAATTCATGAGAAAATTCTTAGCGTTGAAGAGGCGCTTTGGCAGCAAATTGGGATTTCTTATCACGTGGTTAATATTGCGGCGGGCGATTTGGGTGCACCGGCTGCAAAGAAGTACGACATTGAATATTGGTCGCCAGTTGATCAAACTTACCGTGAGCTGACGAGTTGTTCGAATTGTACTGATTATCAAGCTTGTGGTTTGAACATTCGAGTCCGCCGAGAAAACGGCGCAATTGAATCTGTTCACACATTGAATGGAACTGCGGTATCGTTAGCTCGTTCTCTGGTGGTGATTTTGGAGAATTTCCAGAATCCAGATGGAACTTTGACTGTCCCAGAGGTACTGCGTCCATATATGAACGGCCGTGACGTGATATAATAAGAGCGTATTAGTTAGTAGGAGGAAAAATGATTAAGGATATTACAATTACTGGCGTTAAATATGAGCTGAACGCCACAACAAAAAAATATGTTGAAAGGAAAATTGGTTCGTTGGGAAAATACTTGCCACGCCATGCCCGAAAGAGCGCGTCTGCAGACGTTAAGATTAAGCAGATTGATAATCCTGGCGGCAACAAGTACGAGGTTGAAGTTATCATCAATGTGCCAGATAAGAAAATTGTAGCTAAGGATTCAACTATGAACGTCTTGGCTGCGGTGGATATTGTTGAAGCTAGGTTGAACGGTCAAGTTCGTAAGTATAAAGACGATGTGCTGGCTCACGTTGGCGGAAGTCGCGGAATTTTGGCGAAGCTAAAGCAAACTTTCGGTCGAAAATAATTGATAGATGAAATTAACAGAAAAGCGTTCAGATTCTGGGCGCTTTTTCTTTTCAAATTGCCCGAAAAAAGTTATAATAAAAGAAGTTTTTGAAAATGCCTGAAAGTGAGGGAGTTTTAAGGTTTATGGCAATTACACAACAAAAAGCGCTGAGTAAGATTTTTGGCGATCCACAGAAGAAGATTTTGAAACGATTGCGTAAGCAAGTTGACGTTATTAACGGTCTGAATGACAAATATGAAAAGATGTCCGACAAGGAGCTTCGGGCGCAAACTGATGAGCTGAAAAAGCGTTTGTCGAAGAAGAATGTGACGCTTGATACGATTTTGCCAGATGCGTTTGCCGTGGCGAGGGAAGCCGCTAAGCGTGTGATTGGCGAGCGTCCATATGATGTGCAGTTGATTGGCGGTATGGTTCTTCATGAGGGTAACGTTGCCGAGATGAAGACCGGTGAAGGTAAGACTCTTGTGGCGACATTGCCGACTTACTTGAATGCTTTGGAGGGCAAGGGCGTTCATGTGGTGACGGTTAACGACTATTTGGCGCAGCGCGACGCTGGTTGGATGGGCCAAGTATATGATTTCCTAGGTCTGACTACTGGTGTGATTATCAATGAGGCGTCATTTGTTTACGATAAAGATTACGACAATGAGCATCACGACGACCCTCGAATGCGCAAGCTTCGCCCAGTTTCACGTAAAGAAGCTTACGCTGCGGATATTACTTACGGAACTAACAACGAGTTTGGCTTTGACTATTTGCGCGACAACATGGTTAATGATGTCGATTTGCTCAGGCAGCGTGAATTGAACTTCGCAATCGTTGACGAGGTTGACTCAATTTTGATCGACGAAGCTCGTACGCCGCTTATCATCTCTGCTCCAGCGGCTGAAAATCCTGACAATTATTACACGTTTGCTAAAATCGCCGCCAAGTTGGTTCCGGAAGATTACGTTTTGGATGAGAAGCGCCGAAGTGTTGCCTTGACTGATGAAGGTGTTGAAAAGGTTCAGAAATTGTTGGGAATAAAAAACTTGTACACACCAGATCACGTGCGCAGTGTTTATCACATGGACCAAGCTTTGCGAGCGCAGACATTGTTCAAGCGCGACAAGGATTATGTTGTAACCAACGACGGCGAGGTGATTATCGTTGACGAACATACTGGTCGTTTGATGCAGGGTCGCCGTTATAACGAAGGCTTACATCAGGCAATTGAAGCCAAAGAGGGCGTTCCAGTGCTGGAAGAGAGTATGACTCTAGCGACAATTTCCTTCCAGAATTACTTCCGTTTGTACAATAAATTGAGCGGTATGACTGGTACGGCGTTCACTGAAGCTGAAGAGTTCCAGCAAATTTATTCACTTGATGTTATCCAAATTCCACCGAACAAACCAGTTATTCGCGAGGATAAGGAAGATCTGATTTTCAAGACTGAAAAGGCCAAACTGAAAGCTGTCGCTGAGGCGATTAAGGATTACCACAAGCAAGGTCGTCCTGTTCTGGTTGGCTCTGGTTCTATTGAAAAGAATGAGCAAATTGCCAAATATTTGGAAAAAGAAGGCATTAAGTTTGAGATTCTGAACGCTAAGAATAATGAGCGTGAGGCTGCGATTGTTGCGAAAGCCGGCGAAAAGGGCGCGATTACTTTGGCTACAAATATTGCTGGTCGTGGTACCGACATTAAGCTTGGCGAGGGCGTGAAGGAATTGGGCGGCTTGGTTGTTATCGGTTCAGAGCGACACGAATCACGCCGAATTGACAATCAGCTGCGCGGTCGTGGCGGACGCCAGGGCGATCCAGGCGAGACTCAGTTTTACGTTTCGACCGAAGATGATTTGATGCGAATTTTCCAGGGCGAGCGAATTGCGTCGTTGATGGATAGGCTGGGCGTTGATGATGATACGCCAATCAGAACTCGTGCCGTATCGAAAACATTGGAAGCGGCACAGAAGCGAGTTGAAGGCTATAACTTTGATACGCGCAAAAATGTTGTTCAATACGACAATGTGATTAACCGTCATCGTCGCGTCGTTTATGTTATGCGACGTAGGATTTTGGAAGGCGATAATATTAAGCCAGAAATTGAGCGATTATTGCGAGCTAAAGTTCACGAATTGACAACTCTTCCATCGAAGAATAATCCAAAGTTTGTCGAAGATTTCTCGGTTATTTTCCCAGTTGATAAGGAAAAAATTGAAAAGGTTGGTAAGGAAAAGAAAGATCGTCTGCGCTATGAGAAGGCGCTGGAGCTGGCTGAAGAAGCTTATGCGGAGAAAGAGCGTGAGATTGGCGCTGATGATTTGCGCGGAGTTGAGCGCGAAGTCTATATGGCGGTGTTGGATACATTGTGGATGCAACATTTGGAAAATATGCAACATTTGCGCGAGGGAATTCACTGGCGAAGTGTTGGACAGCGTGATCCTTTGGTGGAATATCGATCAGAATCTCAGAAGTTATTTGAGAGTTTGCAGGCTAATCTCCGCGATGAAGTTTTGGCAACGATATTTAATATTCATAAAGCCGACGCTACAGTCCGTCAATCTCAAGACGACGAATATGACACCGAGCTAACTAGGTTGGCGGAAAATGCCGTTGAGCGTGGCGTAAATGAAATTGGTTCAGGCGAGGAAAATCGCGATGGTGATTTCTCTGTAAAGAAGAGTAAAACTAGCGCAGAATCTAATCGCGTTAAAAACCAAGCCCGAAAGAAGAAAAAGGCTCAGCGACAGAACCGTAAGAAAAATCGTAAATAATCAGAGAATTAGACGATGAAACATACAGTTGAGGAAATTAGACTGAAGAATGGTGTGCGTGGCTTGTTGATTGACGTTCCAGATGCTACGGTAATGAGTTTTCAGGTGCAATTCAGGGCAGGCAATCGCTACGTTCTGAATAAAGACATTTACGAAACGGCTCACATTATGGAGCATATGGCGTTCGGCGCGAATGAAAAATTTCGTTCGGAGCATAATTATGAGCAGGAATTTACTAAGAACGGTGCTTATCACAACGCTTACACTTCTGACTATTCAATGGTTTATGAAGCGATTTGTGCGGATTTTGAGTGGGACAGGATTTTGGAGCTTCAGAGGCTGGCTATTACTACGCCGCGATTCAACGCCGATGAGCTTGAGGCGGAAAAGGGTAATGTTCGCTCTGAATTGACTGGTTATCTTAACAATCACAATCGCGTGATGTGGCCGCGCATTCAGCAGGCGTTGGGTGAAGATATTTTGACGTATAATCAGCGCCTAAAAACAATTGCTAATATTGAATTGAAGGATATTAAAAATCATCACAAGCGAACGCATACTTTGAAGAATATGCGGTTTGTGGTGGCTGGAAAAATGGCTGGACGAAAAGCGGCTATTAAAGAACACCTTGAGGGCTGGCAATTGGAGACGGGCGAGCGATTTGTTATTCCGCGCGATGAACCGCGCAGGGCTAATCCGGTTTTAGTCAGACGAAAAGAGGCGACGAATTTGACGTTTGGCTGGTCAATGATGATTCCGCGCGAGCTAAGTGATGAAGAAGTCACGGCCATGAACGCATTGAATCACATTCTGACCGGCACGATGAGTTCGAGGATTTTTGGCGCGGCTCGTAAAAAAGGCTTGGCGTATGGTATTTTTAGTGATACGTCGATTGGTTTTTACGATTCGGCTTGGGATTTTGGCGGACAAGTAAATGTTGAAACTGCAGAAAAGCTCTTTGATATTATCGTGAGAGAGTTGAAGAAAGTTTTGGCTGGATCGATTTCTGAAGAAGATTTGGAAAGTGTGAAGTCATATTCGTTGGGTCGTTATCAAATGGGTGCTCAAACTGTTGGGCAAGTAAGCAATTTTTACGTAGGACGATATTTTGCTGATGATTTCGTGAGAGATTACGCCGCCGTTCCAGATTCTATTTTGGCGGTAACTCCTGATCAGTTGATTGAAACGGCTCGTCAATTTTTTGCATCCAACACATGGACGTTGGCAGCAGTTACTTCGGAAGAAAAAGAGCTATTAACAAAGCTGTACGATAAGCTCGACAAGCTGTTTTAGGGTGTAATCGTAAATTGCTCGTGATATAATCAGGTTATGAAAATTGTCATTGCTGGTTTTGGTGTTGAAGGTCAATCTAATTTGCGTTATTTTCGAGAGAAGTTTCCGGAAGCTGATTTTTTGGTGGCGGACGAGCGTGAAAAAGTAGATAATTTGCCGGAAAATGTGGCTTATCAGACGGGATTTTCGGGGCTGGAGGACGCAGATTTAATCGTTAGGTCGCCAAGTCTTCCGCCAAAAAAGATAAAGACTAGCGGTCGAATTTGGTCGGCGACAAATGAGTTTTTTGCCAATTGCCCAGCGACTATAATTGGCGTGACTGGCACAAAAGGCAAGGGGACGACGTGTAGTTTTATCTCGTCGATTTTGCGCGCGGCAGGTAAAACCGTTCATTTAGTGGGGAATATTGGCGTGCCAGCTTTGGATATTTTGCCAAAAATTGAGAAAAATGACATTGTCGTTTATGAATTGTCCAGTTTTCAATTGTGGGATTTGCAAAAATCTCCGCACGTTGCCGTGGTGCTGATGATTGAGCCTGATCATTTGAATGTTCACGCTGATTTTAATGACTATTTGGCAGCAAAAGCGAATATTGCTAAGTTCCAAACCGCGGACGATTATGTTGTCTATAATTCTCAAAATGAGTTTAGCTCGTCGATTGCAGATACGAGTTCGGCGCAGAAAAAGGAATATCCATTTGTTCTCTCGGACGATATAACTTCTGCGATTCGCTTGCCGGGGAAACATAATATTGACAATGCGTGCGCGGCGATAGCGGCGGTGAAATCGATTTTGCCGGACGTGTCGGATGATGAGATAAAGAAGGGGCTTAGCGAGTTTACAGGGTTGCCGCACCGACTTAAGTTTGTTGCTGAAAAATACGGTGTGAAATATTACGATGACAGCATTTCGACAACTCCAGGCAGTGCGATTGCGGCATTAAAAGCTTTTGCAGAACCGAAGATTTTAATTTTGGGCGGCTCGGATAAGGGCGCGGATTATTCAGAATTGGCGCAAGAAATTGCCCGACAAAACGTGCGACTGATAATTATCAATGGCACTAACGCTGATGAAATTAGGGAAGTTTTAAGGGAAGAAAAAATTGATTGCGAAATTGTCCAATTGAATATGGCAGGAATGAAAGAAGTTGCCAAATCAGCCAAAAATAAGGCGCAATCTGGCGACGTGGTGATTCTTAGCCCAGCGGCTGCCAGCTTTGATATGTTTAAGAGCTATTCTGATCGTGGCGAGCAATTTGTCGCCGCCGTAGAAGAGCTTTAATCTTGATAAACTTCTGGTTTTAAGACGCCGATGTATGGCAAGTTGCGATATTGTTGGCGAAAATCCAGACCGTAGCCAACGACAAATTCATTCGGCGTATCAATACCGACATAGTCGGCTTTTGCGTCAACTTCACGCCGCGCTGGTTTGTCTAATAGCGAGCATATTTTTACCGACGCAGCATTTTTTGCGGCAAATAATTCTCTTAGCGCCTGGGCTGTTCGACCGCTGTCAATTATGTCCTCAACTATCAACACATGCCTATCCGTTACGTCGGTGTCCAAATCTTTGATAATTTTTACAGATCCGGAAGATTTTGTGTCGTCGCCGTAGCTGGAGACCGCCATGAAATCAATTTCCATATAGCAATCCATCGCTTGTATCAAGTCGATCATAAACGGCGCCGCGCCGCGTAAAATACCCACGACAACAGGATTTTTATCGTGATAATCCTCGGTCAATTTTTTCCCAAGTTTTTGAACTGCCGTTTTTATTTCTTCGTTCGTAAATAGAATTTTCTCAATGTCTTTATCCATCTTTTTATTTTAACAGAGAATTGAGCGTTGAAAAATGGTACAATAAAATATATGCAACCGCTAAAAAAGAAAATTGGTGAATTAGAAAAAGAAATTGAACAGGCTAAAAAAGCGCTGAAGTTTTCTGATTTGGAGCAGAAATTGGCGGAGCTGGATGATCAATTAAACCAACCAGAAATTTGGAATAATCCTGATTACGCCCAAGAATTAACGAAACAGGCCGCCAGCCTCCGTCAGACCGTCGAACCTTGGCAGACTTTGACGGTGCAAGTTGGCGATATGGTTGAGCTGATGGAACTTGGTGATGATGATTTATTGCCGGAATTCCAAGCGCAAGTTGCGGCGATTGAGAAGAGTTTTGAGAGCCATAAAACCGATTTGTTATTCTCTGGCGAATATGACAATCGCTCGGCAATTATGCGTATTTCTGCTGGAGTGGGCGGACTGGATGCTCAGGATTTTGCGGCGATGTTGGAGCGAATGTATTTGCGTTGGGCGGAAAAATCTGGAATGAAGGTTGATATGCTGGAACGCTCAACAAATGACGACGCTGGAATTAAAACGGTCGTTTTGGAGATTTCTGGATCTTTTGCTTATGGAAAACTGCGGTCGGAAAATGGCGTGCATCGTTTGGTGAGATTAAGTCCGTTTAATGCCGACAATTTGCGCCAGACTAGTTTTGCGCTTGTCGAGGTTTTGCCGAAAATTGACGCGCCCGATGAAATATCAATTGACCCGAATGATTTAAGAATTGACGTCTATCGTTCGGGTGGCAAGGGCGGTCAAGGTGTAAATACGACGGATTCGGCGGTTCGAGTGACGCATGAGCCGACGGGAATTACGGTGGCTATTCAGAATGAGCGCTCGCAGATTCAGAACAAAGAAACGGCATTGAAGATTTTGCGGTCAAAATTGCTAGCGATGAAATTAGAGCAACACGCCGAAACTCTGTCTGATCTTAGGGCTGGCGAATCGGCAAACTGGGGTAGCCAAATTAGAAATTATGTCCTACACCCGTATACCTTAGTTAAGGATACGCGCACAAAGCACGAAAATCGCAACGCTCAAGGTGTTTTGGATGGTGATATTGACGAATTTATCACGGCATATTTAGAACAAAACACTAATTCTAAAAATATTTAGCTTATGGTATAATACTATTAATGATTCTGTTAGATAGGGTAACGAAGAACTACGGTAAAAGTAATAAGCCGGCATTGAATCGAGCAAGCATTCATGTTGGCGCTGGCGAATTTGTGATTATTGTTGGCACGTCGGGTGCTGGCAAATCGACGCTTTTGAAGCTTTTGACTCGCGAAGAAAAGCCGAGCTCTGGAAAAATTGTGGTTGGTGGAATTGATTATGACAATTTGAAGGACAAGCATATTCCGCTGTTGCGTCGTAAAATTGGCGTGGTTTTTCAGGATTTTAAGTTGCTTCCGAATCGAACGGTGTTTGAAAATGTGGCGTTTGCGCTGGAAATTGCTGGAATGACAAATCGGGAAATTAAGGCAACTGTGCCGAAGGTGATTGAGTTGGTTGGTCTTAAGGGGAAGGAAAAACATTTTCCTCATCAGCTTTCTGGCGGTGAGCGTCAGCGTGTAGCGATTGCGCGTGCAGTGGTTCGTCAACCGAAGATTTTGATTGCAGATGAGCCGACTGGAAACTTGGACCCGAAGCACAGTTGGGATATTGTTCGCTTGCTGGAAAAGATTAACAAGTATGGCACGACGGTTATTTTGACGACTCACAACGTGGAGATTGTTAACAAATTGAAGCGGCGCGTTATTACAATTGATCATGGTAAAATCACCTCTGATCAGGCGAGAGGGAGTTATAAACAGTAATGAAATCAGCTAGCAAATCCAACAAGAACAAAGAAACTATCCGTATACGTCAGCGTCGAAGAGGTTGGCTGACTTTTGTTAGGATGTGTCGATATGGTATCAATAACTTCAGCCGTAATGCCTGGCTGACAATTGCTGCGACTGCGGTGATGAGCGTCACGTTGATTATCGTGTTTATAACATTATCAGCGCGTCAGGTTTTGGTTGACACTGTTTCAAATGTCTCTAAGCGTGCCGATATGTCAATTTACTTAAAGGGCGACACGTCAGAAAAAACGATTAAAACGATTAAATCTCGAATTGAAAAATTAGATAATGTCGATAGCGTTAAGTATATTTCCGCAGAAGAAGCGCGTGAAAAGCAAGCCGAGCAATATAAGGACAATCCAGACACGCTTGAGGCGATTCGCGAGTCTAGTAATGAGATGTCGGCAACGCTTCGTGTTTCCGTGAAAGAATTGAACAACCAGCAGTCATTAAATAATTTTGTTAAAACTGATGATTTATATAAAAAATATAAAGATCCTAACAGGGAACCATCATTCTCAGGTGAGCGCCAGCAAGCTATTAAAACAGTTGGTAGTTGGGTGAGATTGGCGAGTATTGGCGGTTCAATCGCTACAGTTGTTTTCGTGGTAATATCCTCGCTTGTGGTCTTTAACACTATTCGCATGGCAATTTTCAACCGCAAGGACGAGATTGAGATGATGAAGTTGATCGGCGCAGAACGCAGTTTCATCAGAGGTCCGTTTATCGTTGAGGCTATAATGTACGGATTTATTGCGGCAATTATCGCAACGGTGGTTGGGTACGGACTGTTAATTTTTGCACATGATCCGATGGTAAAATACGGAATTCCTATCGATAATCTTTTGAATCATCTAAAAATGTACGGCGTGCTGGTTTTCTTGAGTATGATTCTGGTCGGCGCGGCAATTGGCGTGGTGTCATCTTGGGTGGCAACTCGCAAATATCTTAAGTTGTAAAAATCCTTGACATGCTGATTATGCTTATGCTAACATAGATGTATGAAACTACGGTCCACCACACCAGTTTCGGCATCACTAGTCAGCAGAGCTTCTCTGGTGGCGATGTCTGCATTGCTCGCTGGATCGGGCATTTTTGGCTTGGCATCACACGTATTAGCTCGCGACTATAACGCCGAAATTCAGGCAAAACAACAAGAAGCAGACAACTATAATTCTGAGGCTTCGCGCTTGGGTGAGATGGCTGATAGTTTACAGGCGGAACTTGATAAGATAAACGGACAGATATCAGCTATCCAAGCGCAGATTTCTGATAGCCAAAAGAAGATTAATAGTCTTAATGATCAGATAAAAAAGAACGAAGAGTTAATTAAGCACAATCGTAAAGCGATGGGGCGAATTTTGGCGGATTTGTATGTTGATGATCAGATTTCGCCGCTGGAGATGCTTGCTAGTTCAAAAAATATTAGCGATTACATCGATAAGCAAGAACAGCGTAATTCTTTGAAAACTTCATTGAATGATAAGATTAAAGAAATTAAGTCTTTGCAGAAAAAGCTGGAAGAGAATAAGAAGTCTGTCGAGAATACGCTTCGCGACCAAGAATTGCAGCGCAATGCGATGGCTGCTAAACAGTCTGAGAAGGCGAAACTGATTACTGATACGAAGAATGACCAGAATAACTATGCGGCTCTGGCTCAGAAGCGCAATTCCGAGGTAGCGAAGTTGCGAGAAGAACAGGCTGCTGCTAACCGACGAGCTCTTGGTGGCAGTAATGTTTCGATTCCGGGCGGCGTACCTGGCGGCGGTGGCTATCCTGGCGCTTGGGCGAGTGCTCCACTCGACGCTTATGACGATCCATGGGGGCTATACACGCGTGAATGCGTGAGCTACGTGGCTTGGAAAATTCATAGCACTGGACGATATGTTCCGCATTTTGGTGGCGCAGGCAACGCGAATCAATGGCCGTCAACTGCAGCGCGCTATGGTATTTCTAGCGGCTCAACGCCAAAAGCTGGTGCGGCTGCTGTGATGAATATTGGATATTATGGACACGTTATGTATGTTGAGTCCGTCAATGGCGACGGAACTATTACCGTTAGCGATTATAACTTTGCCTGGGATGGTTTATATAGGTATTACACACGCTCAGCTTCAGGATTGACCTACGTTTACTTCTAATCAGTATAGTGATACACAAAAACGCTCGTGTTAAACGGGCGTTTTGTAGTATAATAAGCATATGGTTACGGGAGAAAAAAGACAGCAATTAAGTTGGTTTTTGACGCTTATTATTGTGGCTATTGTTAGTTTTGTGGCGGGAGCTCGCTCAGATGCGCTGTTTGCTAACGTGGCGTCGGTATTTGGCGTTAGAACTTCAAATAAGACAATCGACTTATCTAGCGTTCAAAAAACATATCAAGAACTGATTGCTAATTACGATGGAAAATTGGATACTCAAAAGTTAATTTACGGCGCCAATCGTGGGCTGGTTGAAGCGGCTGGCGATCCTCATACGGCGTATATGGATCCTGACGAGACGAAGGAGTTTGATAAGTCACTGAGTGGGCAAATTGGTGGTGGAATCGGTGCGGAGATTGGTCTTAGGAATAATAAGCCGACTATCATAAAACCTCTGGAAAACAGTCCAGCTCAGAAGGCGGGAATTAAGGCTGGTGAGGTGATTGTTAAGGTTAATGATGAGGCTTCCTCTGACTGGTCAGTGGAAAAAGTTGTGAGTAAAATTCGCGGAGAAGTTGGTACGTCCGTTAAATTGACGTTATTAAGCGGTGGCCAAACGCGTGAGGTGTCGGTTGTGCGTCAGAATATAGTTTCTCCGGCAGTAGAGTCGGAAATTGATGGAGAAATTGGTATTTTGAAAGTTAACCGATTTGGCGATGATACAGTGAGCTTGTCCAGAAAATACGCTTCGGAGTTTGTTGAGAAAGGTGTTAAAAAGGTAATTTTGGACTTACGGAATAATCCTGGCGGAACGGTTGGAGCTGCTCAAGGGCTATTGGGTATTTGGCTAGACAATCAAATAGCTATGACCGAGCGTAGAGGCTCTGAAATTGTTAAAACGCTACGTACAACTGGAACGCCAATTCTGGGCAATATGAAGACAGTGGTGCTTATTAACGGCAACAGTGCTAGTGCTAGCGAAATTACGGCTGGGGCGCTTCGTGAATACGGAAAAGCTACTCTAGTTGGGCAGAAGAGTTACGGTAAGGGAAGCGTGCAGATCGTACTTGGGTTACCTGGCGGGTCGCAAATGAAGGTTACGGAAGCCAGATGGTACACGCCAAAGGGCAAAAATATAGATAAAACTGGTATAGAACCTGATGTAAAAGTTGATCTTTCGTCGGACGATGTCAATAATAACGTAGATCCGCAGATGGATAAGGCGAAGTCGTTATAAAGCTTGTGTTTTTGGGCTGGACAACATAAAATGGAGATAGTATGAACGGACAAAAAAAGAAGATTTTACTAGTTGAGGATGATATGGCTCTGTCTGCGGTTTATAGGTCGCGACTAGAGATTGAAGGATTTGATGTTAGAGAGGCTAACAATGGAGAAGACGCTCTGTCTGCCACTGTTGAGTATCGTCCAGATTTGATTCTTTTGGATGTGATGATGCCAAAGATTAGTGGTTTTGATGTCCTGGATATTCTTCGCAATACGCCAGAAACTGCTAACGTGAGGATTATTATGCTAACAGCGCTTAGCCAACCAAAGGACAAGGAACGTGCTGAGAGCTTGGGTGTCGATGATTATTTGGTGAAATCTCAGGTTGTAATTGGCGACGTTGTGGCTCGCGTAAAGCATCATTTGGGCATTCAATAGAAGAGTAAAGCGGGCGGAAGGCCAGCCTCTTAGGGGTTGACTTTTTGCTTGCACTGATTCAGTAATTTTGCCAGCAGCTAAATCGGTTGAAAACCCAGTGGTTGAAAAGTCGATGGAGACGAATGAAGTCAATGTCGACATATTGCCTGAGGACTTTAAGATTGCGATTGACAGTTTTAAACAACTTACCGAAGATAATAATAATCAGTTTTTTGCAAAGGCTCAATATATAACTGGAGAGCTGGATCGGCTGAGGATGCTAATTGAATATAATCCAACAGCAATGAATAATCCTGCGATCTCAGAAATGATAACATCTGAGTCAGGTAAAATTAGAAATCTTGAGGCTTCTAGGGCTGAGTCTGTGAATAAATTTAAGAATGATATAAATAGTCTTCTGGAGGGTCTAAAAAGTGAGATTGAAAATGAAGACGAGAAGCGTAGGCGTCTAGTTAAGTTAACTGAGCACGTAGATCAGATGGGTGTGAATAATACGGTTCTGAGTAATGTAACTAATGACTTGTTGGATAAATTAATAAGAATAAGAAGTTATATTGCGGAGTCACAGAATAGTAGATGGGGAATAGACTACTATAAAAGTAGGTGATGTTGAGGGAATTAAGCGTGAAGGATATTATCAAGAGAGGTGATTGATATTAAAATAACTCCGCATTTACCGGAGCTATTTTAATAAAAAGTTTTTACCGATTAAAGAACAACAACTTGCGTTCGGCGTTCTGATTTGCCGGTAAACTTGGTTTTCTTAACTGATTTAAAGCCAACTACGCCATCTTTTGCAGCGTGGATGGTGAAATTACGGCTAACGTATGTACCGTCACCAGCGATCTTTGTGGCACCAGTTTGGCGAACTAGAACTTCTCCAGCGGAAACTTTTTGACCGCCAAATCGCTTAACGCCAAGACGTTGACCAGCATTGTTGTGGATATTCTTACTAGAACCACCAGCTTTAACCTTTGACATTCTTTACTCCTTATAGTTTCTATAAAACAATCTGTTCTAGTTTATCGAAAATAAAGCCAGTTGTCAAGCGGTTTTGGCTATATCTGCGGGTTTTAATACCAATATTTCTCTGGCAACAACTTGATCTTCACGGTAATATAAGAGGTTTTTATCGATAATTTGCTGATATCCAAGTTTTTTAAGATTCTTTATCAGAGGTAGGTGGGTGAATTTACCTTCGTGATTTTGCCACGCTGGAACGGCTATACAAAGCGTCGTGTCTGGGCGGATTTGCGAATGGATATTTTGTAGAAAATCGCTAATTATGTGATTGCAATTTCCAACTACTTCGTGAAGTTTTTCTGGGCTTGGCGGAGCGGAAAATGGCTGACCTAAATATGTTTCGCAAACAATTCGAGAAATCCGTTTCTTCTGTTCACCTGTTAATTTTACAGAGGTGGCGTCGGCCTGATGTGCTTGCCAGAAAGTTTTTGTTGAAAAAGTTTTTTCTACCCAGTTCATATTTTCGGTCGTGTAAGATATCATCTTATCGCTTAAATCGCTGCCATAAGCATTCACGCCGATAAGTGCAGCTTCTTGTAGTACCGTTCCTGTGCCACAAAACGGATCCCAGAGATAATCGTCAGGTTTTGCGCCAGATAGGTTAATCATAATTTGTGCAAGCTTGGGCGGAAGCATTCCCACGAAGGCATCGCGCTTTGGTCGTCCGCGGTCGCGCTGAGTGTACGAATTGATATTTTGAGCGCCACGACTTTCAGCGATTATCAAATCTCCGTACACGTTCTTAGCTATGATAATTTCAATTTTCGCCTCAGACCTGCCGAGTTTATTATTGTGAGAGGTCGCAGTGGACAGAGCGGCAGTTTTATTAGGAATTAGACGCAAACTGACACTAGATTTTTTCAGGTTATTTTTTAAGATAATTCCGATTTTTTGGACGTTTCTCGGATCCATTTTATTGCCATAAAAACTTATTCCAAACGTTATTTTTTTCTGACTATTTGAAAGTTTTTTCGTGTATTTTTCAACAATAATTTTTGACGCCTGGAGTAGGGTATTGCGGTCTGATTTTTGCGACTTTATCTTCGTGATGACTTGTCCGCACTTAATCGTTCCGCCGAGATTGTCAATTGATAAATTGTCGCAATTAACCGTGGTGGCTTGATTGGAGATTTTTTGGACATTTTGAGTACCGTAAACCGCCTCTAATTCAGCGATAGAGATTTCAGGCTGGCGACCGAGAATAGCTATAAACATATCGTAATTATAACATTTATCGTGGTATAATGAAGGTTATGTTACCGAAGGTGTTACAACTGTTGAAATCGCCACGAGCCATTATGAGCGTTTTGACGTTGGCGGTTTTGGCAATAATAATTTTTCTATCTCGGCATGAGCTCGTGAAGGCGTGGAATCTGTTTTTGCATGCGGATTTATGGCTATTATTCTTACTTTTGCCGTTCCAGATTATCGTGTACTTCGCTGGCGGCGAGATGATTTTTTCGTATCTGAGAGAGAAGAATCTGATTCATCATATTTCCAGGCTGGAACAGACGAGGATTGCGCTGGAGCTCAATTTGGTCAATCACATTTTTCCGTCGGGTGGAGTTAGTGGGATTTCGTATACGACATGGCGAATGCATAAACTTGGCGTGAGTTCGGCGCGTTCGACATTTGCGCAGGTGATTCGTTACGTTACGGGATTTTTGTCGCTTTTGGTTTTGTTGGTGATTGCTGTGCTGGCGCTGGCTATTGATGGTAAGGTTAATCGATATATCGTTGCCGCTAGTTTCTTGCTGATTATCGTGGTTTTGGCGCTGACGTTTGGCCTAATTTTCGTGTTTTCGTCAAAGCGTCGTATGCAGATGACTGCCGCTAAATTGTCTAAGTTCATCAATACATTGGTGAAAATTGCCACTTTAGGTAAGAAGCGACGAGTAATGAAGTCGAAGAAAGTCGAAGAGTTTTTTGTTGATATGCAGGACGATTTTCAAGATTTGTCCAATCATCCGAAGCTTCTGATAAAACCGATGATCTGGGGAACTGTTTACACTGTTTTTGATGTGGCGATGTTTGCTGTGGCGTTTCTATCTCTGGGTGTTTTTGTTAATCCGGCGATTTTGATGGTTGGATACGGTGTGGCGGGATTGGCAGCGATTGTCGTGTTTACGCCTGGAGGGACGGGAGTTTATGAAACTATTATGATTATTTTCTTAAGCATGGCGGGCACTCCGCCGGATTTGGCGATTGCTGGAATAATTCTGACGCGAGCAATTTTACTTACTGGCACGATTATCTTTGGCTATATTTTCTATCAACACGCACTGATTAAATACGGCAAGCCAGATGATTCCCAGATTTAGCGTTAGTAATTTCATAGCAATTGTCAATCAAACTTTTGACGTGGCTTTTGCTGGAATGGTTGAAGTTGAGGGCGAGGTTTCTAGTTTCAAGTCTTATCCTCCGAAATACGCTTTTTTTGATCTAAAAGATGACGACGGGCTGGTTCGGTGTTTTGTTGGTTTTAGCAATTTACGTACGCCAATTGAAGATGGAATGAAAGTTGTCGTTCGAGCGATGCCGATGCTTAGAGATAAAGGCGCCTTTAGTTTGAATGTTCAAGAGATTTGCCCATTAGGCAAGGGAAGTCTGAAGCGAAGTTTTGATCTTTTGAAGCAAAAATTGACAGTTGAGGGTTTGTTTAATTCTGAAAGAAAGCGTCCATTACCGCAATATCCTCAGAGGGTGGCTGTTATTTCCAGTACAAAAGCGGCGGGATATGCCGACTTTATGAAGATTTCCGGTGAGCGTTGGGGTGGTGCGAAATTCGTAGTCGCCAACGTTAATGTGCAGGGTGCGAATGCTGCAGATCAAGTTGTTCGAGCAATATCATATTTTAATCAAATGTCAGAATCTCCAGATGTGATTGTTTTGATTCGTGGTGGCGGTAGTGCGGAAGATTTGGCGAGTTTTAACGATGAAAAACTAGTACGGGCGGTGGCGAGTAGCCGCATTCCGACAATGACTGGAATTGGTCATGAAATTGATGAGAGTTTATGCGATTTGGCGGCGGACGTTCGTGCAGCCACGCCGAGTAACGCTGCGCAATTGCTGTTTCCTGATAAGCGAGAAGTGGTTAGGTATTTGCATTACAGGCTAATTGACGCGAAAGATTCAATTTGTAGAGCTATCGAAGAACAGTCGCTTAATGCAACAATGTTGCAAAAAGAAGCGCTAAAACAGTGGTCAAGTCGTGTGGATGTGGCTGTAAATGCAACATTGTCGCAACAAAAAGTCATAGCTGAGTATGACCCAGAGATGGCGCTGCGTCGTGGCTATGCAATGATCAAGGGCGATTTACAGATTGGTAATATTGTAGAGATTACAACAAAAGATATAATTATGAAAGCGAGGATTGAGAATAGTGAACAACGATATGACAATTGAGCAAATGATGACTGAATTGAATGAGCGAATCGCGTGGTTTCAAGGCGATGATTTTAATCTGGACGAAGCAAAACAGAAGTTTATTGAGGCGAGAGAATTGTCAAAAAAAATTACTGCCACGCTGGAAGATATGCGACATGATATCGAGGTTCTTAGCGAGGATTTTAACGCTGAGTAGGATCTTTACATCAATTAAAGCATAAGCTATACTTTACAATATGATGACGAGAGATAAGAGTGAGCGTGGCTCAGTTAATGGCTGGATGGTCGGCACAATCGGCTGTCTGATATTGTTTTTGATTGCTGGATCTTTGGCAATTTGGGCGTATATGCAATACTCCCGAGAAAAAAGCGATGTTAATAGTAAAGTTGCGATTGAAGTTGCTAAAGGGAAGAGCGAACAAGCCGCATTAGACCAGAAGAATTTTTCTGACTACGTAAAAAACCAGCGTATTGAATTTGTTGGTCCTACTGAGTATGGTCGAGTGTCGTTCATGTATCCAAAAATTTGGAGCGTATATGTAGCAAATGACGGCAGCGACAGGGGTGATTACAAAGCTTATTTTCACCCTGTTTCAGTTCCTTCAACAACTAATAAAAATAGTCGGTTTGCGTTAAGGCTGGAAATTATCAATAAGAATATGGATACGGTGCTGAATGATTATCAATCACGACTAAAGAAGGGTGAATTGACCTCAAGTAGTACTGAGTTTAATGGAATTTCAGCAACTCGGATTGACGGTACGTTTGAGAAAGAATTGCGAGGCTCTGTGGTTTTGATGAAAGTTCGCGATAAAACTATTCGTTTTTCAACCGACGCGGATACGTTTAAGCCAGATTTCCAGACTATATTGAGCACTGTAAAAATCTCTGAATAGAAAAACCCGAGATATATTTGCTATACTAGAATTGTATGGCAGGTAAAGAGTGGAGTGATGCTGATTTTGGGGGATTGCCGAGCGTTTTGGTGGCGGCTCACGAGCTGAAAACGCCGCTGGCTTTGATTAGGCAACTGGCGCTACTGTTGGACGACGATTTAACCAGTTCTGCCGATAAAACTCAGATCCAGCAACGAATTATTCGGACTTCTGAGCAGGCGTTGCAGCTTACGATCGATTTGGCAAATTCAGCTAATTTAACGCCGTCGTTATTTCCGCTTGAACCGGTCAATCCGTTGGCTTTATGTCAGCAAGTAGCGATGGAAACGAAGTTCAATGCAATGCTTTACGGGCGAAAAGTTAGATGGCCTAAGAGTAGTCGAAATGGTCAATTGGTATTAGCGAACCGAACGCTTTTGGGACGAATTTTAGCGAACTTTTTGAATAACGCGTTGGCGTATACGGAGGACGGATCGGAGATTAAGGTTTCGGTTAAGGCGACAAAAGATGCCGTAAGGATGAGCGTGCGAGATTTTGGACCGATGATGAGTTTGAAGGAATATCGGCTTTTGCTTGATGAAATGGAAACGCGAAAAACCGTGCGAACAAGGCCGGAAAGTAGCGGGCTGGGGATTTATGTGGCGAATCAATTTGCGCGGGCGATGAACGGGCGGATTGGTCTGATTCGTCACCGTGATGGATTGACTTTTTATGTAGAAATGCCAATTAGTCGGCAGTTGAGCTTGATATGAAAAAACTGTTAATCGTTGAGGATGATAAGAATTGGGCGGATATTCTGGGCAAGTTTGCCGCGGATGTTGGGGCGGAACATCAAGTGGTGGTTTCTGGTGGTCAGGCGATTGAAATTATTGATAATTGGCAACCTGATGCGGTGATTTTGGATATGTTGTTGGCGGGAGAAACGGCGATTGCGCTACTTAACGAACTGCGATCATACGCGGATTTGGCGAGTCTGCCGATTGTGGTTTGTACTAATATCGACGTTAAAATGGACGATTTGCGTCCGCTTGGTGTGAAGACAATTTTGAATAAAACATCGATGCGTCCGAATGAGGCGCGGGCGATTTTTCGCGAGGTTTTAAATGACGGGGCAGAGTGAACGAGTAAAAGCGATCGTTCTGAGGCGAACGAATTACGCCGAAGCTGACCGAGTTTTGCAATTATTAACGCCAAAAGGTCGACGTAGTGTGATTGCCAAAGGCGTGCGACGCGAGCGCAGTAAATTGGCGGGCGGAATTGAATTATTCGCGATTTGCGATGTGGTTATTCGTTCTGGTCGGGGCGATTTGGGGCTATTAACTTCTGCTCGATTGTCGGCTTTTTATCGGCATATTTTGGAAGATTATGATCGGATGCAGTTTGCGTATTCAGTGATGAAATTGGTTTCTGCGGCGAGTGAAAACATTGACGAACCAGAGTGGTATTATGTGCTGAGCCAAGTTTTGGAGCAATTGAATAATCCTGCAATAAACCAAAAATTGATTGAAACGTGGTTTTATTTGCAATACGCGAGTTTGCTGGGTGATGAATTGAATCTTCGCACAGATGTGACGACAGCGGCGTTACTGCCTGATAAAAAATATATGTATGATAGCGCAGAAAAAGGTTTGAGATTGGCGGAGCAGGGCGATTTGGGCGCAGACGCAATCAAATTGTTAAGGTTAATCCAGGCAAAACCACTCGCGAATGTGGCGCAAATTGGCGGAATAACTGAGGTTATAAATGATTGTTGGTTGACCGCCAGACAGCACGCCGCGGTGTAAAATTGCTCGTAAAATGGTATAATTTAGGAAATAATGTGAATCGCCATGTTGCCAACATGGAGAAAGGTTTTTTCAATGAGTCAAGCAAAAATGGAAGATATTATTAGCCTGTGTAAGCGCCGCGGTTTTATTTATCAGGGTTCTGATGTTTACGGCGGTTTGTCTGGAACGTGGGATTATGGTCCGCTTGGTGTTCAATTGAAACGCAACATTATGAATTTATGGTGGCGAATGTTTGTTGACGAGCGTGACGATATGTATGGCGTCGATGCGGCGATTTTGATGAATCCGAAAGTCTGGAAGGCAAGTGGGCATGTGGATACGTTTTCTGACCCACTGATTGACTGCTTGGAGTGCAATACTCGTTATCGCACAGATAAGCTAGTTGATGATGGTTATCAAGACGAGGTCATGATTATGCAATCAAATTGGCTTGGCTTAGACAATACTGTCGCTCAAAATATAGATGATCTCGGTAGTCTAATAGAGTATTGTAAGAAGTTTCCTAATAAGAAAACAGTTGACGAGGCTAGGGTTATACTGAAGGACATAAAGAAGAATAGTGATTTACTCTCTAAAGCTCTTCCTGATGTTGCTAATGCCGGTAAATATGAAGGCATTTTCCCCGCCATCTACCTCAAAGAGAAGTCAATTAGATGTAGTGTATGTGGTCAGTGTAACTGGGGTGATTCAAGACCGTTCAATATGATGTTTAAAACTACTGTAGGTCCTGTCGCGGACGAAGGGTCGGTTGCATATCTTCGTCCAGAAACCGCTCAGGGAATTTTTACCAATTTTAAGAACGTTGTTGATAGTTTTTATCCAGACTTGCCGTTTGGAATTGCTCAGCAGGGCAAGGCGTTTCGCAATGAAATTGCGCCGCGAGATTTTGTTTTCCGTTCTCGGGAGTTTGAGCAAATGGAGATTGAATATTTTGTCAATCCAGAAAATTGGCAGGAAGCGTTTGATGAATTGTTGAAGTCGACGCACGAGTTTTTGGAGGCGTTGGGATTAGATCCTAGGAATATTCACGAGTTGGATGTTCCGGCGGAAGACAGGGCGCATTACAGTAAGAAAACGATTGACATTGAATACGATTTTCCAATTGGCAAGGAAGAGCTGATGGGAATTGCATATCGGACTGATTTTGACCTGATGAATATTCAGCGTGTCAGTGGAAAAAGTATGGAATATACGATTAAGGGGACGAATGAGAAATTTGTGCCGCACGTGATTGAGCCGAGTTTTGGTGTTGAGCGGGCGCTGATGGCGGTCTTGTCGAGTGCGTATCGCGAGGACGAGCAGAACGGCAGCAAGCGTGTTTATTTGGCGCTTCCAGAGCATTTGGCGCCGGTCAAATTTGCCGTTTCGCCGCTACTTAAGAATAAGCCAGAGCTGGTGGAGAAGGCGCGTGAGATTTACGCCAGTCTATCTAAGAAAAATCCTGGACGTGTTATGTGGGATGATAATGGAAACATCGGTAAGCGTTATCGCCGTCAGGATGAAATTGGTACGCCGCACTGCGTAGTTGTCGACTTTCAGACGCTGGAGGACGACACGGTTACTGTTCGCGAGCGAGATACGACGGAACAAAGGCGAGTTAATATAAAAGATCTCGTATAGGAAGATGTAATGACGAAAATACTTGCAATTATTTCTACTCATGGCAATGAGTTATTAGGTCCGAATGTACTTTCGTATATGTTAAATAAACGTTCGGAGCTGTTGGAATATGTTGATTTTATGGTGGCTAACCCCAGAGCTTATTCGCAGAATGTTCGATACGTTGAATCTGATTTGAATAGGAGTTATGGGTCTGATTTGGATACGTATGAAGCACGACGATCGAAAGCCATAGAGGATCGAATTAAGTTGTTGCAGCCAGAATTGGTGCTAGATTTTCATACGACCACTGCTGAGCAGCCAGATTTGCTAATTACCGCGAACGTGGAAGATAAAGTCTCTCGTGATTTTATTAATGCGAGTGCGATTAAAGATGTGCTAGTTGTTGAACCGCTTAATGATATCACGACTGTAGCTCCGCATTTTGTGGCTTATGAGGTGTCAAATTCTCATTTGAATGCCGATTTATATGAACGGATCTGTACGGATATTCGGAAATATCTAGACGGAAAAGTGTCGGATCAAGAGCATACTTTTTATAAGATGATAGGGAAAATTTTGCCCGAAGAAGTTCAGGCGGATTCTGGTCTTGAGAATTTTGTATATAGTAATACGCTTGGGGTAATTCCGTCGTTCCTCGGAGAGGAAGCATATAGACAAGATGGCACGTATGCCGGTTTTAAGCTAGAAAAGTTCATATAATAACATAAGATTACTTACGTGTTAGTTGAGTAAAGAATTGTGATATAATTGCTACCATGTCAAACGCCATAAACGGACAACTCATCACGCACGATTCAGAAGGAGCTATCAAGCACGATTACCTCTATCGTGTTTCCATAAAGGCTCTGATTTATAATGATGCTGGGCAGATTTTGGTTGTTAAAGAGGACGGGCGACCGCTTTGGGATCTTCCTGGCGGCGGAATGGATTATGGTGAAACTTTTGAGTCGGCTTTGAAGCGAGAATTATATGAAGAAGTTGGCTATAAGGGCAATCTTCGTTATCAGCTTTTTGACGCGTCGGACGAGATTTATGTTGAGCGAATTGATGCTAACCAAATTTGTTTTTCTTGTCGTGTGTGGACGGAAAATTTTGATTTTTCAGCGGGCGTTGATGCGGACGAAGTGATGTTTATTGATCCTGAAGAGTTGCGACTCCAAGAGAGCGAGTCGGGTGCGCCGATTCGATATAACGTGCATTTGAAGTGGCAGAAATTGTGTGGCGCAAATAGTTTGCCGACAGAATAGTATTGACTTTTTCCATAAAATAGTATAGAATATAACGCATGGAAAAAAGTACAGGCGGCGTATCTTTTGATATTAGATTTATTGACTCTGGCAATGGCTCAGAGAATTATTCTTCTGTTGAAAGTCGGCGCTTGATTGGAATCTATGATGGCGATTGGTCTTTGGAGGAAGATGGGACTGTGAACGCGTCCATGGTGTTTGCCAGAAGAGTGGGTGATATTCGTAGTCATGAGGATTTGATAGAAAAGGTTCGTGGAACCGGTGAGAATATGGCGCGAGTGTCTATTTCAGAGTGTCTGGCGGTTGAAGATGAGGTGAAGGTAAGTGGCTGGCTATTAGCTGATCCTATGTCGCATAGTGGAATTTCTTTCTTGCGCAAAGTAATACCAACCGAGCTTGTTGTTCCTGATTCCATTGAAAATAACCCTGACGACGATCAGAAGCTAGAGATCGTTAGACTTGCCTTGCGTGTTGGAGCTGTGGCTTTGCATTGTGCAGGATTGTCATTAGAAGAGCTTAAGGAATCACCTACTGAGAGTTTCTCTCCGGATAAAGTGGATGAGCTTGTTTCTCGTTTCCATGGCAATGTGGATTTTGGTAGCAAGTGGAGAGAGTATAAGAAAATAGCCAAAGATTTAACGTATGATGAAAACTGATAATTACGGCGCCAGGGTTAAAATCGAGAATATTATGGAGGGCGAAGTCGACGAGGATTTGTTATTTGCTTTATTGACTAGATTAGTTGTTAGGGACGAGGTTCTCGATATGGATGTAATGTTGGCTAGTCGCTGTCGTGAGTATTCGGGACATATCATGTTGGCAGAGAAGCGCCTTCCTAGTCGGTCTACGTCCATACAATCGCCATTTCAGTTTCCGTATGGTAAAACTGAGCTGCGAAGCTGGCGGGATGGGCGGAGTGTATATTCTGTTGGAGGGATAAGAGGAGGATTCAGGAAGAATGCTTATTTTTCTTCAGATAATGCGGAATATCTCATAAAGCGAGTGGCTGCCGTGGCTGTTGGGCTTTGCTTGGAAACGCCTTTACAAGAGCTGGATTCTGTCAAGGAGTTTTCGGCTAAGGAGTTGGCAGAAGCTTGGCCGAGACTTAGATACGGAATTTACATTTAATATTGCCATTGCTATAATAGCCATATGCATATTATTCTTGGTGGGACGAGTGGGCTCGGTTTGGAAATGGCGAAGCAGCTACGGAAACGTGGCGATCGTGTGCTAGTGCTGGGTAAAACTTATGATCCGCAAAAACACGGAGAAGGTTTTCCTCTGGATGTTTATTATTCAGATCAAGTGGAAGCGGCGTCGGCGCGAATTGAGCAGATTTTAAACGGCGATGATATTGACCAATTTGTGTGGGCGGCTGGATATGGTTGGCGCGGCAATTTTGAAGATCAACCGAATGTTCGCAGTATGGCGGAAGTTAATTTTTCAGGCGCGTTGCCGCTGGTTCAATGGGCTTGGCGTAAGATGTCAACACAGAATCGCAAGTCTGTACTAACGATTATCGGATCAACAAGTAGCGTTAAAGCGCGCTCAGATGAAGCTGTGTACGTTGCGACGAAGCACGCTCAAGCGGGTTTGGCGCGAAGTTTGGGAATGCAGGCGGATGAGCAAAAACTTCCAGTTAGAGTTGCATTATTTTTGCCTGGTGCTATGAAAACTCCGTTTTGGAACGGGCGCGATCTTCCGGCTGATTATATGTTTTTCAACGATCCAGCAAAAATCGCCACGCATATTATTAACGCGATTGATTGTCAGCAGCAGCCCTTTTTGGAATGGGCGTTGCCAAAAGGTACGTTGGTTTAGAGCTTATTAAGTGCTATAATTCAGGCATGACGGATAGTTCGAATAATGATCATTTTGGGGTAAAAATTGTAGTTATTGGTGGCGGAACGGGAAGTTTCACGCTGCTTTCTGGATTGAAAAAATATACACACAGCATTACAGCGTTGGTCAATATGGTCGACGATGGTGGCTCAACTGGCGTGTTGCGCGATGAATTGGGTGTGTTGCCGGCGGGCGACGTCAGGCAATGCTTGGTGGCGCTGAGTACTTCGCCGAAAGTTCGCGATTTGTTCAATTACCGGTTCGGCGAGGGCAGTATGAAAGGTCACGCGTTCGGCAATTTATTCATGGCGGCACTGGAAAAGATGACAGGAAGTTTTGCTGATGCAGTTGAGTTGGCTAGCGAAGTTTTGGGTGTCAATGGCCGAGTTTATCCGATTACTCTGGACGATACAACTATGTCGATTAAGCTGAAAGACGGCACAGTGGTTGATGGCCAACACGCGGCTGAGTCGCTAAAGATTCCGCGCGGCGAGCGTCCGTGGCTAGAGCTTAAACCGCCAGCTACGATTAACCCGCGAGCTCGTCAAGCGATTTTGGATGCCGATTTGGTGGTGATCGCGCCGGGGCTTTTATACGGTAGTTTGGCGCCAGCGTTGTTGGTTCGAGGCGTCACTCGGGCGCTTGCTGAAACGAAGGCGAAGAAAGTCTATGTTTGCAATTTGGTCACAAAACCAACGCAGACTGATGGATTTACCGTGGCGGATTTTGCGGATGAAATTGAGCGATTTTCAGGGGTGAATATGGATTATGTGCTTTACAATAACCATCGCCCGCCAGAGGAATTGATAAAGAAATATGCTCACGACGGCGAATATTTGGTCGAGTGGGATAAGGAATTGCTGAAGAAAAAGCATTATTATGCGTCGGGCAAGCGTTTGATTGCTGATGACGTGTGGGTCAATACGAACTCCAACAGCGATCCGTTAGCGGCTCAGCGCAGCTTGATTCGTCACGATGCCGACAGGGTGGCGCGCGAATTGATGCGGATTTATTTTGCCTAATGGGCGACAAAAACTTTTCAATTCTTGAGGTTAATCCGGTAGCGAGGATTGATGTGTCGGATTATGGTATAGACGTGCCGTGTGCTATCATAAAATATGCGAAGGAATTATGCGTTGAATGAAAATTGACAATAGTTTTCCAACTGTTTTTTGGGGCAAAGACAAGTCGACGAAAGCTCAATTTTGTCCGTGCGAAGAGATTTTCGACTCCTCGCCTGTGACATCGTGTATGGTTTGTGTAGTTCATGAAAATAAAATACTTCTGACCAAGCCACCGCGTGGCTGGGGTTTGCCAGGTGGCCGTATGGAATTAGGAGAAACGCCAGAAGATTGTGCGCGGCGCGAGGTGTACGAGGAAACATCCGTTGAGCTAAATTCTCTAAAATTGATTGGTGCTTGGCATATTGAAAAGCTATTTCATTCTAAATATAACGATAGATACCCTGATAGGGCATATCAGCTGCTTTTTCTGGCCGATGTAAAACGAATAGATGATTTTGTAGCTTCGCACGAATCATCAGCCAGAGAGTTTGTAGAATTTGATAAAGTACAAGACTATCACCATGATTTTGCTAATTTTGCTGAGATTATGAGATACATTAGGAAGTGTATAATATGAGTGAGCTAATTTTTATGAGACACGGTAATCATATACCTGACAGCGATTTGATTCGTCACGATGCCGACAGGGTGGCGCGCGAATTGATGCGGATTTATTTTGCGTAGATAATCCAGGGCTTGATAATTTCCCATTACTATGATATAATGCAAGGGTTGTGTCAAGTGAAAATTGTATTTTGAACGAAAAAGAGATTATACCCGCAGAAGAGGTTTTTCATGAGTCATGCCGTAAGGTTTTAGACGGCTATATTAGTTGCACTGAAGGTGAGCGCGAAGATTTTAAGGATCATGCTTACCGAGTGTATAAGATCGTAAAAGCATATACGAGTGATGATTTACCGCCAGAGGCAGCTTCGTTGTCATTGATTCACGACGTTGCTGATAGGATGTTTAATAAAAAGAGCACAAAATATAACGATACGTGGGCTAGGAATGCCACAGATGCACTTTATGAGTTTATGGATGATGAGAATATTAGCCATGATCAGTTGAAATACTCCGCATGCTTACTAGCCGATATGGTTGAAATTGAGCAAAACGCGGCGCATCATCGTAAGTTAATGGCTAAAATCGCCGAAGAAGAGTCTAACGATGATTATCGAGAGGCATACTCTCTGGTCGCTGAGAGGTACATGGGCAAAGTCTCTCCAGATCAATGGAGGGTTGCTCAGCCATTGTTAGATCTTGACCATATGAGAATGGGAATGGATAAGGTTAATATCGAGGCGTTTATAATAAAAGGCGCCGAGATAATGGATAATTTGCAGTATCCGTCGTCAAAGAGAGAATCTGCAGTTTTACAGGATGTGTTGGAAGCTGAGTCATTCTATGCTCCAATTCTTGAGGCGATGGGATATGAGGCTTTTGCCGCAGAACTACGTAGTGTGGCTAAAGTAAGACGACTAATTGGTCAAGGTAAGGAAGACCTTGTTAAAAGTGCTAAAGAGATACAAGACAGGGTTCTACAGGTCGGCATGGACAAAATTGCAGACAAGATATTTGGTGTGAATGACGGTACTATCAATTACGCTATTCGTAAAGATGAGGATTCTGGCGAATATTCTACTCACATGGGGGAATTTGCGGCTGATACCAAATATGGCAATATGGTTGCTGGAAACTGGCGTATTAAAACTGTAGGATCGCTTGCGGATAAACTTAAGGGCGGTGACGGAATTATGGATATTGTCGGTATGATGGTGATATCTAGAGATCGTGAAACGACAGCTTGTGATTTTGCGCATTTTATTGCTGATAGGTTGAAGGAGTTTAGACCAGTATGTGCTCGGAGTAAAAACAGACCTGTATATATCCAGGGAACTAAGGAATATGTTGATGCCGTGGAGCAGAATCTTCGTGAATTGGGTGTTGGTTCGGATGAGTATTTGGTAAAAATTGATACCGATGAAAAGCGCGAACAACGAGGATATTCTATCTATGAAATATCTAAAGTAACATTTGCTGTGGATGTTGATGATGTTGAAGTTCCAGTTGAAATACAGTTTATTACAAAAGACGAGCGACGTCGCGCGCGTACGGGTGAAGTGTCCCATATTGCTTATAAATATCTACAGTCTCAGGGTTTTGGCAAAGACAACCTAGAGAAAGAGACGACTCGTCAACGTGTCGAGAGAATGAAAATAGTTAGTCTTGCGAAAGAGGTCTTGGGGGATCTACACAAGCGACGCTACGATATGATAAATAGTAAGATTACGGGTAAACTTGGTATCAATCCGAAGTCTCTGTCTAGTGAAGATAAGTTTATTGAGAGACTGATTGATCTACGAGCTGACAATTAATGACTTGCGCGTGATATAATCATACTAATGACAACTTACTATACTGACGGCTCTGCTTCGCCGAATCCCGGTCCAGGTGGGTTTGCGGTTATTCGTGATCTTCAGCCTTACATTTTGGGGTCAGAGGATGGCGATACTACTAATATTCGCATGGAGGGCAAAGCTTTAATTGCAGCATTGAAAGATGCTAATGGTGCGCCGTGTGTGATTTATTCTGATAGTGAGTTTTGGATTAACGTGGTTACCAAATGGGCGCCGGGCTGGGAAAAGCGCGGCTGGACAAAAAAGGGTGGCGATATTAAAAATCTGGATATTGTACGTGAATTGTACGAATTATATTCAAACTCTCAAGCGGATTTGCGTTGGGTGCGCGGTCATGAGGGTGACGAAGGAAACGAATTGGCTGATGAATGGGCTAATCGGGCGCGTGAAGGCGAGAGATTAGCTAAATAACTGCTAGCGACATCTGATAAAAATTGCTATACTAGAAAAATGGAAGAAGTGAGGGAAACGACTGATATTTTTTTGTGGGCAAATCAAAACGATGCAAAGAAGAATGATTTACAGATAGAGCTGTTCTTATTTAGCAAAAATTACACGCCATATTTTATGCCGATAAAAGGCGATGTTGAGCAACAGCTTAGGCCGTTGTTCTTGTTTGATTATATCAATCAGGTCAATTTGGGTGCGGGTACTGGACTGAGTGTTCGCGATTATGAATTGAGTGAATCAGAAGATAATGTTCTGTTGAGGACTGATCTGGAAAAGGTTGGGCGAGCTGAAACGCTGATTCATTTGATTGAGTATGAACGTCACGACATCGTGGAGTTTTCGGAAACTGAGCACGAGTTTAAGCGAATGAAGGGAATTGTGGCGCGATTTACCGATCCGAATAATCCTGACGCGACATTCTACACGGTTAAGCTAATCCAGCAAGGTCAGACGCTAAAGAGTGCGTTGGCTTGGGAATTTTCTGATGGCAAATTTGGTTCGTTTAATGCGGAGGTTGGTTTTAAGGTTCCGGATGATAATCAAGTTTTGATTGTCGGTAAAGATATTTTTGCGTTTAATCCTGGAAAATTTGAGCGAATGTTTGGCTATGAATATAAAAAGCAGGTGATTGCTGATAAAAAAGTAGCGGAAATTGAGAAGGAATATAAGCTTAGTTTTCCTGAGGGGATGGATCTTAACGCGTTGGTGAAGGAGCGCAAAAAGACGATTAATAAATTGCAGAAATTGGAAATCGGCGCGGTTAAGCAGGAAGATGTTTTGGACTATGCTGACGAGATGCAATTGGAATTGATGAGCGATGATAATGGCGCGATTATCATCATGGACGGCAATGATTTGGATATGTTCGTAAATCTCATTAACGAGGATTATATCGAGAGTAAAATCACGGGCAAGCGTTACGAAATTAAGTCGAAGAAGCTGCTCGGCGAGCCAGAGGGCGAACCGCCACGAGGCTAAAATGGATCAAGAATTAGCGCTGGCTATTCTGCTGAGCGGTCGATCGGCGTTGCTGACTGGTGCGGCTGGAACGGGCAAAACTTACCTGTTGAATACTTTTATTGCGCAGGCACGAAAACGGGGTAAAAAGGTGTCAGTAACAGCGACAACTGGTCTGGCTGCGACACATCTTGGCGGCAATACAATTCACAGCTGGAGTGGCATTGGTGTGAATGATTATTTGCCGAACAATTTTTTTGAACGATTGTCAAAAACGCGGCGTGAAGTGATTTCTAAAACTGACGTGTTGATCATTGACGAGATTTCAATGCTTCACGATTTTCGGCTGGATATGATTGATAAAGTTTTAAGAACCGTCAGGGAAAATGATCAGCCGTTTGGTGGTATTCAGTTGGTGATGAGTGGCGATTTTTTCCAATTGCCGCCAGTGAATCGCCCAAATGAGCAGGGCGGCGGATTTGTGGTTTATTCTGATGCTTGGCAAGAACTTCGGCCTGCGGTTCTGTATTTGGAGCGACAATATCGTCAGAATGATGAGCAGCTTTTGGAGATTTTAACAGCCCTAAGAACTGGCGATGTTAGGCGACGTCACGTTGAGGCGCTGCTGGCGCGCACGGAAATTGAGCCGCCAGATGGTGATATCACAGAGCTGCACACTGTAAACGTTGATGTCGATGATATCAATATTCAAAAATTGGCGGAATTGCCAGGGGAAGAACGTTCGTATCAACAGACGACGACGGGCTCGAAAATTTATGTAGAGAATCTGCAAAGGTCAGTTTTGGCTCCAGAAAATCTGGTGATTAAGCTGGGTGCGTTGGTGATGGCGGTTAAAAATTCGCCGCAAAAATTATATGCCAATGGAAGTATCGGCACGGTGGTTGATTTTGAGCCGCTGACGGAGTATCCGGTTGTTGAGTTTCGAGATGGTCGTCGGGTGACGATGGTACCGGATGTTTGGGAATTGCGGGACGGAGAGCGCAAACGAGCGAGTATTTCTCAGGTTCCGCTGCGTTTGGCGTGGGCGATAACGGTTCATAAAAGCCAGGGAATGACGCTGGATGCGGCTAAGATTGATCTGAGAAAGGCGTTTGTCGAAGGTATGGGTTATGTGGCTTTGAGTCGCGTGCGAGATTTGGACAATTTATATCTATACGGAATTAACCGTAGGGCGTTGGAAGTTTCTCCTGACGCGCTGGCAATTGACGAGGTTTTGAGGCAGACAAGTAGGGAGTCTGTTGAGAGATATAGAGGTGTGGTCTTTAGACCTCATCAGTAGTTTATTGAATAGAGCGCTGGGGTTTATCGCTATTGATTTATTGAGGATTATTCATTATACTGCCGCTAAGAACCACCGGAGCTAAATCGCCTTACTTGAGCGGTTCGCCGGTGTTCTTTTTATTGTTAAAGCGTATACTAGTTTACCTTTCAGCTGTAGATTGGTCTGAAATAACTTTAAGTGCTAATCCATTGCCCAAAACTATTAAATAGCGTAGACTTACACCAACCCAACACTAGGCTTTTCCACAAAAATGTGGAAAAGTTTTTATTTGATGCAAAAATGGGTAAAAAGTCATAAAAAGGGCTTGCAAGTGGGTAGGTGTGGGTAGTATAGTGGAGTCAGTGGAACGAAAGTTGATGGAAAATCACCAACAAAAAACAAACATCCACTACAAAAAAACAACTAATCTACCACGAAGGAAGGACGACGTGCAGACAGATTACTTTGAGCGTAAGTTGGACGACAAGCGACGCTTGACAATTCCGGCTGAACTCAGGGCAGAATTTGCTTCAGGCGTCGTGCTAACTCGCGGGTTTGGTAAATATCTCCACTTATATCCACAGCAAATCTGGGATCGGGAAGTGGAAAGCGCTCTAACGGGAAGTATTCTGGATGAGCGGGTTGCCGACCTGAACGTTAAATTCCGACGAGGTAAAACCGCATCGGCGCTCGACCAAAAACAAGGACGAGTGACGATTGAGCAGCATTTGCTCGACTACGCTGGAATTGACAGAGAAGTCGTTGCTGTGCGAGCGGGGGAATATTTTCGGCTAATAGCGGCCGAGAATGCGGAATAGTAGATTAGCTAAGCACTTTAACAATTAGAACCTCTCGAGATCAACTATCTGGGTATTTGAAAATGGCATGTGGCAATTTGCTCCACATTAAAAAAGGCAACGCACCTTCCTCAAACACCTCCCAAAAAAACTCCACCTCACACATAAGTCTCTTTGGAAAACATGGTTGTTACTGACAATCAACAAATTTCCACTCTAAGACAACAAAAACAAACAAAACACAAATACAAAAAAGCCAGAATTAAATATCCAGTTAGGTGATCTCGAGCATTATTTCTGTATAATGGAATAATGATGAGTATTAAAGAACATCCACCACAGTCGGAAGAACTCCAAGCGAGCGAACCGATTCATGTTCCCGTACTTTTGGAGATAACCCTTAGCAAGCTGCAGCCAGTCGAAGGCGAGTCGTATCTCGACTTGACGGCTGGCTATGGCGGCCATGCCAGGGCATTCTTAAATAGGACGGATAATTACTTGAACTCAGTGTTAGTAGATCGCGACGAAAACGCGATTAAGGCATTGGGTGATTTGGCTGAAAAAGGCGTAACTTTAATTCACAAAGATTTTGTGAGTGCGGCGCAAGATTTGGTCAAGCAGGGGCGTAAGTTTGACGTGATTTTGGCTGATTTGGGGGTGTCGTCACCGCAGCTTGACAGAGCAGAGAGAGGTTTTTCGTTTCGATTTGATGGTCCGTTAGATATGCGGATGGACAATCGGACGGAAATCACAGCGGCGGATATTGTCAATTCATATTCGGTTGATGATTTGACGCAGCTGATTATTCGTTACGGCGAGGAAAATCCCGGACGAGCAAGGCGAATTGCGCAGGCAATTGTCAAGGCTCGACCAATTCAGGGAACGACTGAGCTGGCTGATCTGATTAAGCAAACCGTTGGTCGCGGTAGTATGAAGCATCATCCCGCGACTCGTACCTTTCAGGCGCTACGCATTGAAGTCAATCGCGAACTTAAGCTGATTGAAGAACTATTGCCACTTTTGCCACGCTTACTTAATAAGGGCGGGCGAGTAGGAATAATTAGTTTTCATAGCTTGGAAGACAGATTGATCAAGCGTTACTTTTCGGAGCAAGCAACGGCTGGCTATGAGGCTGAGCTGATTGTTCCAGAGAAAAAACCGGTGTCTGGAACTGAAGATGTTCACAATCCGCGTAGTCGAAGTGCGAAGTTTCGATACGCCGTGAAAAAATAAAACAAAAAGAAGGGGGGCTATTATGCCAATCCACATCAAAGTAGAATTCCAGAATACGGACAAGGCAGAGGCTGTTTCAGTACGCCGCGGCTAAACTAAAGCGTATTCCGGAATATACCTTAGAAAAACCAGCCTGTCTTTAACGGGCGGGCTGGTTTGTTATGCTAAACACAAATATAAACATAAAAGATAGAGACAAATGACAAACACCACCACATTTACTTCACGACGCTCGCACGGTCAATTGCGCCGAAATCAGAATTCTACACGTTTTCAGTCTCAGGTCAAACTTGGTCCTGTTGCTCATACAGTGCTAGTTGCATTGATGATTACAGTACTGGGCTTGATTTATCTTACTCAGGCAACCAGACTTACAGCTTACGGCTATGAAGCTCAGAGTCTGGATACAAAAATCACCGAACTAAGCGCAAAAAAGTCAGAATTAGAAGTTCAGAATGCACGCTTGACAGCGTTAGAGAAGGTGAAGAATAGCAATGTCGCTTCAGCTATGACGACAACTGAAACGCATTACGCTCAATAGTGATATAATAGGATAAGCAATATGCAGCGGCTTATTCGTTCAAGAACTGGTTGGTTGGCCATCGCTTTACTAGTAGTGATGGCGGCTTTTGTGTTGCGATTATTTCAATTGCAGATTTTGCAATATGGCAAATATACGGAATTAGCGCGAGCAAGTCAGCAACGTCAATTTATCATTCCTGCGGAGCGCGGGAAAATTTATATGATGGACGGGAAAACGCCAGTTCCTGTGGTGCTTAATCAGGCGGTTTATACGGTGATTGCGGACCCGCAGTCGATTGACGATAAAGAGCGGAATCAGCTTGTTGATAGTTTGAGAGAAATTGCTGGCGGCGAAATGACGGAAAATGTATCTGAACGGCTCAATAATAAAAAGTCGCGCTATGAAGTTTTGGCGAAAAATATTACCAGAACTCAAGCGGAAAAATTGAAAAAGAAAAACTTTGCGGGCGTGCTATACCAGCAAAGTTCTATTCGAAATTATCCTGAGGGCGAACTGGGCGCGCACGTGCTTGGATTTGTGAATGCGGCTGGCGAAGGTCAATATGGCGTCGAAGGCTCTTTGAATAAGCAGCTTAAGGGTCGGAACGGGCTATTACAATCTGTAACTGACGTGAGGAATATACCTTTGACAGTTGGAAAAAATAATATGCGAATCGAGGCGAAATCTGGCGACAATTTGGCGCTGACGGTGGATAGGAATATTCAAAGCCAGACTGAATTGGCACTGAAAAAGGGAATTGAAGCGGCTGGCGCCACCGAGGGAAGTGTGATTGTTATGAATCCGAAAAACGGTCAAGTTTTGGCGATGGCGAATTACCCGACCTACAATCCAGCGGATTTTGCCAAGCAGAAAAACGGGTCGGTGTTTGTGGACAGCGCATCGATGGTGCCATTTGAGCCAGGATCGATTATCAAGTCTTTTAGTTTTGCTACGGCAATTGATAAGGGTGTTGTATCACCGTCTACAACTTATAATAATACCGATTGTATAAAGGTTGCCGACCGCACGATGTGCAACGCCCTAAGAGGTTTGGGCGGTCCAATGACGATTCAAGGTGCGTTTAACAATTCGCTCAACGTCGGCACGATTACCGCGATTCGAAAATTAGGAAATGGCTCGCAGATTAATTTGCCGGCTCGCCAGATTTTGTATGAATATTATCACGATAAATTTGGCTTTGGCGCTAAAACTGGAATTGAGCTGGGCGAGGCTTCGGGCTATATTTATCCGCCGGATAGCGCTGAAGGAAATGAGGTTCGTTATTCGGCTATGACTTACGGGCAAAGTATGAATTTGACTACGATTCAGGTCGCAGCTGGATTTTCATCGCTAGTTAATGGCGGTCAATACTATAAGCCAACCGTTCTCGTTGGTGCAATTGACGAATCTGGCAATTTGAAACCGTCGGAAAATAAAGTTATTCGCCAAACCGTAAGCGGCGGCACGTCATCGCAGATGCGAACGATGCTAACGACGGCGCGCCGATCTTCATTCTTGTCAAAGAGCGACAAGTCTGGTTATGAAATCGGCGGAAAAACTAGTACTTCTGAAACGGTGGTCAATGGCGCTTATACGCAGAAGGAAACGATTGCTGCATATATTGGTTATGGCGGTGGAAAAAACGGTGCCGAATATGTCATAATGGTACGTGTAGCGGCTCCGGGAAGAGGGATTAACTTACAGGGAAATCTCCATGCCGGACCAATTTTTACAGATATATCCAATTGGATGATTGATTATATGAAAATAGCACCAAAGGAATAAATATGGGAATAGCTTTACAAACAATGACCAACGAATTGACGCACGTATTTTTACTGAGCGTCGGCGCGTTTTTACTAGCGATGTTTTTAACGCCAATTTATACGTTTTTCGCTTATCGATATCGCTTCTGGAAGCGTCAAAGGTCGGAAAGCACTGATGGGAAAAAGCTGAAGGTTTTTGCCAAATTCCAAGCGGCAAAATTGCGGCGAAACATCCCGACGATGGCTGGAGTGATTGGCGTAATTTCAATCTTTGTGGTGACGATTTTCTTCAATTTAGACCGAGCACAGACCTGGCTTCCTTTGGCGGCGTTGGTTGGTGGCGGAATTGTTGGGCTAATTGACGATATCATCAATCTACGCGGTTTGGGTGGCGGCGCGGCTGGGCTTCGTAGTCCAGTGAAGTTTGCGCTGATTACGTTGATTGGCGTGGTGCTTGGTTGGTTTTTCTTTGCCAAACTGGGCGTGGCGAGTTTTCACGTGCCGTTTGTGGGTGAGGTGAATATTGGTTGGTTAATAGTTCCTTTGTTCGCATTTGCGGTGGTGGCTACTGGTAACGCTGTTAATATTTCTGACGGAATGGACGGACTGGCGGGTGGGCTGCTCAGTATTAGCTTTGGGGCGTTTGGTGTGATTGCCTTATTGCAACAGCATGTATTGTTAGCGGGATTTTGTTTCACTGTAGTTGGTGTGCTTCTGAGCTATTTGTGGTTCAATATTTATCCCGCTCGATTCTTCATGGGTGACGTTGGAAGTTTTGCTTATGGCGCGTGTTTGGGCGTTGTGGCGATGTTAACCGACTCTCTACTCCTGCTTCCTGTGATTGGCTTGCTATTTGTAATTGAGGCGGGATCAAGCTTGACTCAAATCGTCAGTAAGAAGCTGTTTAAGAGAAAGATTTTCTTATCTGCGCCAATTCATCATCACTTGGAGGCGATTGGTTGGCCAGAAACTAAAGTGACGATGCGTTTTTGGGTTATTGGTTGCGTGATGGCGTTTATCGGCGTGATGCTGGCGCTTGCTGGAGGTCATATTGCGTAATTCGATCGCCAAAAATCGTCAATCTATCGCTCAGCCGGTTAGAAGTCACCGACCGATGTATCAGATTGTACTTTATATGGGACTTTTGTTGCTACTTGGGCTGATTGTTATGTATGCACTGGGGCCGCAACGCGCCAACGTGATGAATTATGCTTATGGCACGAATTATAGCGATACGTATTTCTTTGGCAAGCAGCTGACGAGTGTGCTTATTGCTGTCGTGGCTTTTTCTGCGTTTTATTTTACACCGTACAAATGGTTTACTGGCGAGAGATCAAAATACATTCTTTATGCTGGATTTGCGCTATGCATTTTGCTATTTCTTTCGGGCGCGGTACTTCATTTGTCGTTTGCGCAAGAAACTAACGGTGCGTATCGATGGTTTTATCTGGGAGGATTAGGTAGTTTTCAACCGGCAGAGTTACTTAAATATGGCGTACTATTGTTTTTGGCGGGATTTTTAGGGCGTCGCTCACAACAGGGAAAATTGAACGACATCCAAGAAACTATCATTCCGCTGGGCATTATTTCCGGATTATCGCTGCTGATGATTGTGTTTTTACAAAAAGACTTGGGAACGGGAATTTCGTTGATAGCGATTATCTTATCAATGATTTTAGTGGCTGGAATTGATTGGAAGATTTTCAAGAAGATTCTGGCGATTGTTGCACTTTGTGGTTTGGTGATGATTTTTACGTCGCCACACCGAATTGAGCGCGTGATGACATTTGTGCAGGGCGACAGCCATAAAGGGACGAGCAGCCAGGAGAACAAGAATTATCACATTCAGCAGGCCAGGATTGCGATTGGTTCTGGCGGGCTTCTGGGGCTTGGAATTGGTAAAAGCGTTCAGGCGACAGGATATCTTCCAGAGGCGACTAACGACTCAATTTTTGCCGTCATGGGAGAAACGTTTGGCTTCGTTGGCTTAATGGCTATATTGGCGCTGTTTACGGCGTTACTCTTGTCAATTTTGCACGTAGCCGCGAGACTTCCGAACGTGACGTTGCGGCTAATTGTGGCGGGAATTTTTGGCTGGATCGCGTCGCATGTAATATTGAATATTGCTGCAATGACAGGGTTGGCGCCGCTTACTGGAATCCCGTTGCCATTATTAAGTTATGGCGGTACAAGCATGTTATTTATCGCGGCAGCGCTCGGTTTAGTTTTCCAAATTTCCAAATATACGTCACATAAAGCATTAGAGGAGGGTGAAAGTGGCCAAGATCTTAGCGGTCGGCGGCGGCTCAGGCGGACACGTTACGCCAGTGGTAGCCGTATTTAGAGAATTACAGAAAACTGGTGATCACGAGCTTCGTTTTTGGTGTGATAAAAAATTTGGCGCCAGCGCACGTGGGATTTTTGCTAAGTTCGACGAGGATATTCCGGTCGATTTGATTATTGCTGGAAAATTACGCCGATATCACGGAAAAAGCATCTCATTTCATCTGCATCCGTCAATTTTATTCCCAAATTTGCGCGACGGTTTTAAGGTGTTGGTTGGATTTTTTCAGAGTTTATTTAAGCTTATGAAGTGGCGTCCAGATGTTATTTTCATTAAGGGTGGATATGTTTGTTTGCCAGTTGGTTATGCGGCTCGGTTATTAAGAATCCCGTTGGTTTTGCATGATTCTGACGCGCATCCAGGTTTGACAAATCGCTTATTGAGTCCCTTCGCAAAAGCTATCGGCACGGGCGCACCACTTGAATATTACAATTATCCGCCAGAAAAAGCTTCATATGTCGGTATTCCAGTTGCGCCAGAATTCCATCCATATTCTGAGGCTGAGAGGAAAGAATTGAAGGAAAAATTAGGCTTTAATGTCAATAAACCGCTAGTTGTTATTACGGGCGGTGGACTCGGAGCCGGGCGAATTAATTCCGCGATTGTAGCAATTAGGGAAAACCTGCTTTCTGAGGCTTCGGTATTTTTGATATCGGGAAATCAGCAATATGAAGAAATTCTCAAGCAAACCGACGAACGGGAGGGCTGGCGATTGCAGGCGTTTGTTCACGACGGAATGGCGGAAGTTTTGGCGGCGGCGGATATAGTTGTGACCAGGGCAGGGGCGACTACTCTTCTGGAATTGGCGGCGCTACATAAACCGACAATTATCATCCCTAACGGCCATTTGACAGGCGGGCATCAATTGAAAAATGCTAAAGTTTATCAGGACGCATTGGCGGCGTTGATAGTTTCCGAAGACGAGTTGGATAAGGACAACCAAATCTTGGCACAAAAAATAATTGGCGTATTAAAATCTAAGAAAATTCTTAAAGGTCTGGGTGATAACTTCGGTAAATTTGCCAAGCCAAACGCGGCTAAAGATATGGCGAAGATTATTCTTACTACAGTGCGAAGGCAGGGTAGGCGAAAGTGAAATTCCCCTTCTCTAAGAAAAAATCGGACGAGAATCTAAGTCGTCGAGAAATCGCGGCGCGTCGTCGGACTGAGAATTACGAGGATTTGCCTGCCCAATCGTATCGTCGGAACAGGACGCTTAATAGCCGCCAAACATCCTCTCCTTTGGAGACTTCTGAGAGACTTGAGACGCACGAATTGGTGAAGAAACGCCGCCGTGTAATGCGGAAAATGCTTGCGACTGCGGTAAGTCTGCTTATTGTGATATTCCTTTTGTTTCAATTGACAATCAATATTTCAATCCAAACTCCCGACGCAAAAAGTTCCAGCAACGCTAATAAATACGTGAGCGTTCTTAATGAATATTACAGCGCCCATCCAGCGGAGAGATTTCGGTTTTTCCTCAATAATAATGACTTAAAGCAATTCTTTTTACAGAAAGCTCCTGAGGTAAAAAATATTCGCGTGGAGGGAGATTTTTTAGCGCGATCAGCCGTTAAGTTGACGTTTAGACAGCCAGTGGCTCAGTGGTCTTCCGGGGATAAGATTTATTTTGTTGATGATAGCGGTGTTACTTTTGAGCAGAATTATTTTGCCGCGCCTACGGTTGCTGTTCGTGATGAGAGTGGCCTACCGACTAGAGGTGGTCAAGAAGTTATCAATCGTCAGTTCTTGAGCTTCCTTGGTCAAGCCGTGTCTGAATTTTCGCAACATAAAATGAATGTTTCAGAGGTTATTCTGCCAGCTAATACTGTACGCC
>CAJPKE010000003.1 GCA_905370345.1 Candidatus Saccharibacteria bacterium UBA6209
AACACTAGATATAGCGGCTATAGTTATTATTGTACGCTATATATATAGCGAGCCCATAAATAAACAAAAACACAAGCTACGAAGATAAGCCACCAGATGAGGTGTTGGTGGTTTGTTTTTAAGAGGGAAAATTAAGGAGGGTATGTGAAAGAAATTAACGTAATTAAGCGAGATGGAACGAAAGAGCCGTTTGATGCAAATAAAATTAATACGGCTATTTTAAAGGCGTGCGAGGGCTTACCTGATCAAATTTCTAAGGTCGTTCAGGTGGCGACTGAATTGCAATTGACATTATTTGATGGAATTACGACCGAACAGCTAGACGAGGCTGTCATTCAAACAGTTCTCCAAAACGTTAAGGACGACCCAGACTATGATAAAATCGCGGCACGATTATTACTGAAAACTGTCTATAAGCAGATTTTGGGCGATTATGAAACGGCGGAAGAATTGAAAAAGCTTCATGCGCGCGAATTTCCGAAGTTTGTTAAGGCAGCGGTAAAAGAAGGATTGTTGGATAAGCGCATGGCTGACGGTCGATTTGACTTGAAAAAACTGGCGGCGGAACTTGATCCAGCACGTGATGATTTGAGTAAATATTTGGGTGTGGTGACCAATAAAAATCGCTACGCTCTTCGTAAGCAAAACGGTTCACCGATTGAAACGCCTCAGTTTACGCACATGCGAATTGCTATGGGTCTTAGTTACAACGAGGCTGATCCGACTGCTGCAGCGATTGAGTTTTATAATCACATGAGCAATTTGGAGTACGTCCCAGGCGGCTCAACGCGAGTTAACGCTGGCGGTTCGTTCCCACAGCTCAGTAACTGTTTCTTGCTTAATGTCGATGATGATATGGAGTCAATTGCTAAGGCTGTTCGCGACACAATGTGGATTGCTAAAGGCACGGGCGGAATTGGCATTGGTTTTACAAAGCTGCGCGCAGCTGGCAGTCCAGTTAAAACCACAAATACCGAATCGACTGGCCCAATTCCATTCATGAAGATGATTGATACGGCATTGTTCGCGGTTTCTCGTAAGGGTAAAAAGGCTGGTGCGGCTGCAATTTACATAGAAAACTGGCATTTGAACTTTGATCAATTTGTCGACCTTCGTCAAAACTCTGGCGACCCATATCTACGAACTAGGTTTGCGAATACCGCGGTATTTATCTCTGACGAATTTATGAAGCGAGTGGAAAAAGATCAAGATTGGTATTTGTTTGATCCAGCAGAAACTCCAGATTTGATAGAACTATACGGTGAGGCGTTTTCGGCGCGATATAAAGAATATATCAAGATGGCGGAAGCTGGGAAGTTGCGAACATTTGATAAAGTTCCAGCTCGTCAGCAATTTAAGCGCATTTTGACTAGCTTGCAGGCAACTTCACATCCGTGGCTGACTTGGAAAGACACAATTAATGTGCGAGCATTGAATAACAATACGGGCACAATTCACCTCAGTAACTTGTGTACGGAAATTACATTACCGCAGGATAAAAATAATATTGCGACGTGTAACTTGGTGAGCATTAATTTGTCGGCATTTCTTGGCGAGGATAAGACTTGGGATTGGGATAGATTGAAAGAAGCGGCTCGTGCGGCAGTGCGACAATTGGACAATTTGTGCGACATCACTCAAACGCCAATTCCAGAAGCGATGCATTCGAATCAGCAAACTCGAGCAATTGGCCTGGGGATTATGGGTCTTTCTGACGTGTTGGAGAAGTTGGGCTATTGCTACGAATCGAAAGAAGCGTACGATTTGGTTGATCAATTGACGGAGTTCATTAGCTATCACGCTATTGACCAGTCGGCTGACTTGGCGGAGAAATTGGGCAGCTATCCAACATTTGCGGGCAGTGGTTGGAGCAAGGGAATCCTTCCAATTGATACGGTTGATAAATTGTCGAAAGATCGCGGCGTGAAGGTGAAAATAGACCAAAAGACGCGACTGGACTGGGATGGTTTGCGAAAGAAGGTGAAGAAGGGAATGCGAAATGCGACTCTTATGGCAATTGCGCCGACGGCTAACATTGGTCACGTGGCAGGAACGACTCCTGGAATTGATCCGCAATTCGCACAGATTTTCAGTCGCTCTACTTTGAATGGTAAGTTTTTGGAAGTGAACCATAATTTAGTTCGAGATTTGAAGAAACTTGGATTGTGGGACAATTTGAAAGATGAGATTTTTGCAGCTCAAGGCGATATTCAAGATATTGACGGCATTCCGCAAAACATCAAGGATGTTTATAAGACAAGCTTCCAGCTCAGTCCGTACGCGTTTATTGAAGTGGCGGCTAGGGCTCAGAAATGGGTTGATCAAGCGATTTCTCGAAATATGTATCTGGAGACGCGAGATATTGATGAATATGTGAAGATTTATTCGGAAGCGTGGAAGCGTGGCTTGAAAACAACATATTACCTGCACGTTAAGCCACGTCATCAGTCGGAGCAGACAACAGTTTCAGTTGATAAAATTGCAGAACAAAAAGTCCGCACAAATAGTAAAGTACGCGGATTTGGATTTGCGAAAATTAATAAATAAGGAGGAAATTAAGATGGGAATTTTAGGTTCAGGATTACGCGATGGATTGTCACTTCACCCAATTCGTTACCCTTGGGCGTATGATCTTTATAATCAAGCAGTGGCTAACACGTGGTTTCCAAACGAAGTTCAATTAGTGCAAGATCTGGCAGATTTTGAAAAATTGTCAGACGATGAAAAGCACGCATTGAAAACGGTTATTAGCTATTTGAATCCAAACGAGTTATTGATCAATAAATCATTGGCGTTCGGTATTTATCCATACGTGAACGCGGCGGAAGCTCAACTATATTTGTCAAAACAGATGTGGGAAGAAGCTAACCACTTTATGACGTTTGAATACATTATTGAGACGTTTCCGTTTGATCGCGAGGAAATTTATGCTGCGGGATTTGGTAAAAAATCATTAGCCGACAAAGCTGACTTCCAGAATAAGCATTTGGATGTGATGCTTGATCCGAATTTGGATATTTATTCGCTGGAAGGTAAGAAGGACTTTGTTCGTTCATTGGTGGCATATAACATTGTGCTTGAGGGAATTTGGTTCTATTCGGGCTTTATGGTTGGCATGAGTTTCCGTCAGCGTAATTTGTTGCGCAATGTTGGCTCACTGCTGGACTGGATTACTCGCGACGAAAATCTTCACTTGACGTTTGGTATCAATTTGCTTTTGACGATTTTGGACGAGAATCCAGAATTGCAAACACAGGAATTTGCCGAGGAAATCCGCGGCTTGATTCTGCAGGCAGTGGAGCTTGAGAAGGCTTACAATAAGGATATGCTACCGAAGGGAATTTTGGGCTTGAATGCTGATTATGTCAATCAGTATGTTATGCATATGACTGACCGTCGCTTGCAAGAATTAGGTTTTGAGCCTGAATATAACGTGCCAAATCCAGCTAAATGGATGGCAGCCGCCAACGATACTCTGGAATTGGTGAATTTCTTTGAAAGCACAAACACTAGTTACGAAGTTAATACCACGAAGTAATGGGAGTTGATGATATGAACGAATTAGCGAAAGAAATATTAGATACAGTCGAAGTTGGTGCGTTGGCAACGGTGAATGTTGATAGAACTCCTTTGGTGACGCCGCTGCACTTTGCGCGATTGGGTGATTCGATAGTTTGGATATCAGAGCCGACTGCGCGCCATTCAGAAAATGCGTTTCGAAACGGTAAGGCGGAATTTGTGGTTTGGGATGATAAAAAGCGAGCAGTTTTCTTAAAAACTAACGTGACTGAACTCCCAGAATCTGAGAAAGAGGCGGCAATGGCGGCTTATAAAGATAAGCTGGCTGATTTTATGCCACGTTGTCAAAATCCGCAAATATACGTTGCGCCAATTGGTGAACTTGATGAAAAAACTACAACGGGTAATTGGCTGCATTTTATTGCATAAGCACTATATCTAGCGTAAAATTAGTTAAGTAACTACTAAATATAGGGGAAAATGAAAATGAACGCAAATCAGATTATTACTGATGACATGACTTTGGAAGAAAAATTGAGTGCCATTGACGCAGCTCTTAAAGCGGCGCAAGAAGCGGCTGATGATCAAGCAAAGTCGAACGGCACTGTTGCGGCACCAGTTGACCCAGCAAGTTTGACTATTTGTGACGGTTGCGAATAGAGTTTCGAACAGCGTTTTACTATTGACAACATAGCCAATTATATTGTATAATTAAGAGTATCATGAAAACAATTGAGACTTTTTCAGGATCTGAGGCTATGAAAGAAACTGAGCCACAGAGAGAGGGTTTTTCTCTGTCGGTTGCGCTTGGTTCTCTTAAGAAATGGGTGTGCGGCAGACGAGAAAAGCACAGCAAACCTTTTGGACTAGCTAACAATTCGGCGGTAGAAAAACTTGAGGCAGCTGGAGAAGAATTGGGATTGCCAGAAACAGACGTTCGGCTTTCCTCTGGACTTAAGCTATTGATGGGCTTAATGCATGGCAAAAAGGAAGTTGAAATAATTGGCGAAGATATCTTAATTGAAGCCGCTAAAAGGGCTAAAGAAGAAGGTAAGGGAAGCGTTATAGCGCCAACACATTTCAATGGAGAAGATGTTCCTACGGCTAGTTATTTGGCGTCTTTGTTGAACAAAATTAATATTGGCGTAGCGTCGACTAATAGAGATTGGATTAAGAAGGGCGTTGGCGGAATCAACCTAGAGGCTATACAGTATCTTGCGTTTGGCGCTAAAAACTTTTTTGGTGTGCCATATGAATGGGTAGATAAAAAGAGTAAAAAACCGGTTCACTTTTCAACAGATCATTACGAAGAAGCGGTTAAATTTGTTGAGGATGGTGGATCTTTGGTTTTGGCTGGATATTCAGCGGATGACTCAGTAGGCTCAAAGCCTCGCAGTGAAATGGGCTCTGCGGCAGTACATACGGCATTGAAATCTGGCGCAGACTTGATATTCGTTTATGTGTCGTCAGAAGATAAAAAGCTTACTATTAGAATCATGGAAGATGAGGATGGTATGCTTGCGGCGTTTAGCAATTCATATAGAAAGGCGCTAAAGATGAAGGATTCTGATGCATCCGAGCGTTTATTGTCGTCATGCAAAGAGTACTTAAAAGATAGTGAAATAGGTAGGGTTATAGCAGAAGAATATAAGCGCCGATCGGACAAAAATAAAGCCAAGTAAGTGGTCGCAACGCTCTAGTCATTGACAAAATAAAAATAATGTGATATCATTTTACTGTATAAAAATTAAAACAAAAAGGAATAAAATGGCTGAAGAAAAAGATATTCACGGACTTACCGAAGGCGTATTGAGTCGAGACGATATGTCGGCATTGACTTACGTATTGCAACACGTGAAAGGGTCTAGCCCAAGTTCGGCGACGAAATTAAGTCTGGAACTGGAAGAGCTTGACGAAACAGCGTAGAGATTTAGCTAGATAATAATCCACCTCTGTTGTATACTGGACAGTATGGAACAGATTATTTCTCAAGTAGTGAAGCAACTTTTTGATCAAGATATATTGGTACAATTGACACGTCCTGATCCGAAGTTTGGTGACTTTGCTACAAATGTGGCGTTGCAATTGGCTAAGCCGCTAGGGAAGAATCCGCGTGAAATTGCGGAGATGATTGCTGAAAATCTGCGCAAGGAAGAGAAATTTAGTGAAGTAAGCGTGGCTGGTCCAGGTTTTATCAATGTAAAACTGAGCGATCAATCCGTTCTAAATTCTTTGAAAAAAGAGCCAACGACGAAGCGCGCCGGTCAGACGGTTGTAATTGAAACCAATTGTCCGAATCCATTTAAGGCTATGCACATCGGACACGCTTTGAACGCGATTTTGGCGGACACGATGGCTAACTTGCTGGCGGTTGATGGCGCAATTGTGCATCGAGTGAGCTATCACGGTGATGTCGGAACGCATGTTGGTAAAAGTATGTGGGCGATTTTGCGTGAGATTGATGGCGATGTGAATAAATTGAACGAAATCCCAGTTGATAAGCGAAATGAATTTATGAGTCGCATGTACGTTGAAGGTGCGCGTGCGGCGAAAGAATCTCCAGAGGCGAAAGCAGAAATTGATGAACTAGCCAAGCAATCATTCGTCCTGGATGATCCGCTATATAAACAAGTTTACGAAATCTGTAAAAGTTGGAGTTTTGACGAAATTGACTCTAATGTTGGGCGACTTGGAAACGTGCCGATTGAGCGACGTTATGTTGAGAGCGAAACTGAAGAATTGGGCAAATCTCTGATTAAAGAGAAAACTCCAGAGGTGTTTACCAAGTCTGACGGTGCGTATGTTTTTAAGGGCAGCAAATACGGCGCGTTCGATAACGTGTTTATTGGATCTCATGGCAATGGCCTTTATGGCGCGCATGATATGGGATTGATTCAGTTGAAGTATAAGGACTACCCAAATCTGGACTTGTCGATTACGGTAAACGGCGAGGAGCAGGCGGCATACTTCCGCGGCGTGATTGCGGCTAGCGAATTGTCGATTCCAGCTTTGAAGGGAAAATTGTTTAATTACGCGACTGGCTTGGTTAAATTGACAACTGGAAAAATGAGCTCGCGAACAGGTGAAGTTGTCACTATTGGTTGGCTATTTGATGAGTTTAAGAAAGCAATTGAACAAGCTGGTGGCGAGCCGACTGATGACGTGATTGCTGGCGCACTCCGTTATCAATTCTTGAAAGTGAAGATCGGCGGCGACGTCATATTTGATATTAACGACGCGGTAAGTTTGACAGGAAATACGGGAAGCTACCTGCAATATGCTCACGCTCGAGCGCGGGGAATTTTAGCTAAATCCGACAAAGAAATTGCCTTTCCGACAGAGTTGTTTGACGAGGATAAAATGCTGGTCAGAAAATTGAGTGAGTACGTGGATGTGGTTGATCGTGCTAAGGAAAGTCTGGAGCCTCATCACATCTGTACGTATTTGTTTGAATTGGCGCAGGAATTTAATCGATATTACGAGAAAAATCAGGTTATTGGTAGCGACAAAGAGGCGCATCGTGTAGGAATCGTGGCAATTTATGCCGACATTCTTAAGGCTGGATTGGCTATTTTGGGAATCGTGGCGCCAAATAAGATATAAAATTCAATTATAAATAGTAAAAGGAGAATTTATTATGGCAAAACCTAGTGTCGACAAATCGGCTAAAAAGTTGGTTTCTAAGAGTGCTAAGGCAGCTGCGAAAGTTGCCGCCATTAAAGAAAAGAAAATAGTAAGTGCGGCTCTAAAAGACACTCACATGGCTGGATTTGTTAATTTTATTCGCGAGCAGGGCGTTGTCGGTATGGCGGTTGGTTTGGCAATCGGTACCGCAGCTGGCGATACGGTTAAAAAGTTGGTGACGGCATTTGTTGACCCGTTAGTGCAGTTGATCGTTGGCTCTCAGCAAGGATTGCAATCAGCTTCATTCACAGTTGAAGTTGCTGGACGTAAAGGTGAGTTTTTATACGGCGCATTTGTTAGCTCGTTAATCACGTTGATAGCCGTTGCATTTGTTGTATATGCAATCATTCACTTCTTGAAACTCGATAAATTAGATAAGAAAAAGGATTAAAACCTTAACTAATAAGCGTGCCTACTGATTCTCCGCGGGTTGCGCGGAGAATATTTCCGTCTGTAAGCAAATCACAAATTACAACTGGAATGTGCTCGTCCATAGCTAATCCAATTGCTGCCTTATCCATGACAGCAATGTTAGGATTTGTCAGGGCTTCTTGGTAAGATAAATGATCAATTTTTACAGCGTCAGGGAATTTCATAGGATCTTTATCGTAAACTCCGTCGACTTTCGTCGTTTTAACCACGGCATCACACTGCATTTCTAGTGCTAAGTTTAAGGCTGCGGTATCAGTAGTCAGAAACGGTCTGCCAGTGCCGCACGCCACAATGACGATGCGGTTTTTCTTAATATGGCTAATGGCGCGTCGGAAAGTATAGTGGTCAATAAATTGATTGACTTCAACTGTAGACAATGCGCGAGTTGGCAGTCCCGCGTCATTTAATACGTCAGCTAGGGCAATTGCATTCATTAGCGTAGAAAGCATCCCGATATTATGAGCGGAAACAGGTTGAATTCCTTGACCGATGATTTGATTGCCGCGAACGTAATTGCCGCCGCCAACCATAATTACAATTTCAGCCCCGTCGTCCAGCGCTGGTCGAATTTGTTCAGCAATCCAGCGAGCACGTTTTGGGTCAAAGCCGCTGGCGAATTCGCCTTGAAGTTGTTCGCCGGAGAGTTTGAGGAGAATACGTTTGGTCATGACACCAGTGTATCATAGCGCGCTTGAAAATAACATAAACGCAAAAGGGAGGCGGCAGTGTAATACAAATTGCGATTTGCTATACAAATATTCGTTTTTTAAGTTAGACAAACTAGACAAGAAAAAGCTAAGACGCTTACGTTTGCTATTTTACTTTCTCCTGTCTACAATGTGAGTATAAAGGAGAGAGTAGTGTGAAAGATGGAGTTCGGCGGCCGGGCTATTTACGTAGATCGCAAGAATCTAGCAGTAGTCATTTATTGAGTCGAAATATTGAAAGACCCAGTCAACCGTCGTATAGTTATGGTGAACCGCCCGAACAGAGGCGACAGCGTTTAAAAGAATTGCGGGAACGGTACAGTAAACTACCGGAAACTCCTTTTGCTGACTATGATCTTGGTGACAAAAAACTACCTGCATATAAGCACAAAGCAGAGATATTAGACACATTGTCGGAAAGTAAAATATCCTGGCTGTGCGGACCGACGGGTAGTGGTAAAACGACACAAACCGCTCAGTATGCACTGGAGCGGTTTGATCGTGTCGTGGTGTTGATGCCGCGGCGGTTTATCGTCGATAATGTTACTGAATATGTCGAGAAGAGTTTGCGTGAACAGCTTGGCGAACAATATCCTAATCACTTGGTGGGTAAGATTCACGGACGTGCCACTGAAGCGACGCCGGACACTAGGCTCTGTTTCATGACTCCAGCAACGTTTACGAAAAAGCTGGAACAATTTTCTAGCGACTGGCAGGACGAAAAGACGCTTATCCTGGTTGATGAAATACATGAAGCCAATTTGGAGATGGAATTTGCTACCTCTCTGGCGGCAAAATCGATAGAGAATACCGACAAATGGCATATGGCTTTTTCTAGTGCCACGCCTGATACAGAAGTTTCTCAGGCGATGTACGAAGATATTAATGGGTCAGAACTACCAGTCGTAACCATTAAGGGTCGGCCGCATGATATTGATATTGAAGAAGATAAGGTGAATACCGTATCCGAAGCATACCTTGAATATGGTAAGGACTCGAAAAAATCACTAATCTTTGTTGAAGGTGTGAGGAGTATTGATGAGACCATTGCGTCAATCAAACGTCATACTCGCCATCAATCCGGGAAAATACGATTTTTCAAACTACATTCTGGCATATCAGAAGCTGCGCGCCGAGAGATTTTTACTGCCAAACCAGCAGAAGATGAGTCGTTTGTCATCGTTTCGACCTCGGCTGGACAGTCTGGTATTACCATCTCCGAGGTTGATTTGGTGCTGTCAAATGGACTGACGAAGAGTAAAGAAATTGGTGAAGAGGGCACGGAGGGGTTGCCACCTCGATTGTGTACTCAAGCAGAGCTGATGCAGCAGGCGGGGCGGGGCGGTCGTGATATTGATGGCGCTAAGTTTGTATTGGCTCGTCCGATATCTTACGATAAGATTTATTTGCCAGATGAGCTGAAAGGATTTTATGATATTGCGTCCCGTGAACAGCATATTCCACCGGAGATATATCACACGAATATTGTGCGCAACGTTTTGTCGGCTATCCATCTGAATAGTGATTTTGAGGATCTGAACCGATACCTGATGCATCCTGTTGTTAGTAAAAAAGTTATTCAAGAGTCGTACGATTTGCTGGAAACCCTGGAAGCAATTGATGGAGAGGGGCAGATCACAAAAATTGGTGAGTTTATGGATAGTTTACCATTGTCGCCAGAACTTTCTCGGTCATTAGCAGAAATGATTAAGAATGGGGGAAGCTTACGTGAAGTGTTGGCATTATCGGCCATGGCAGCCTCCGTCTCGGGTGGTGGCTTTGCCGCCTGGCATCAACCAAAGGAATTGTTCCAGGAATTTGTCAGCCCCGATACAACAGATGACTTTTTTGCCGAATACGATGCTTTTTTGAAAACCAGAGAGATTTATGACGGCTGTCGTACTGACAATGACGTCTACCTGACTAATGGTATTGATCCCAATAAGGCGGATAATATTCACTATCAATTTAGTAAAATATGTCGGCGCCTGTCGGTTAATCCAAACGATATCGACATGGGTGAACTAAACAGCGAGGAAAAACACAATATATCGGTGGCTTTGGTGCGCGGGTTTCAGGAATTATTGTATGCCAAAACTGGTAGTCGGCGCATTGGACGAACAACGGTTAATCAATACAAGAATGTTCATACTGGCGAACGTGGTATTTCTGAGTATGAAATTAGTTCGCACAGCTTAGTGCGACGTATGGGCTCGGAGGCGCTGAAGTTGGCCCTGGCTTTACCGTGGTGGTATGATACGCGTGATGGTCGTCGATACACACTCAACACAATTTTACCAGTAACCAAGAATCAAGTTGCTCAAGCCTTGAGTAGCAGCGCTGTGTCTGAATCCCTTGGTGATAGAGTTGCTCCTAATGGTGACTTGGTTCGTGTGACGCGGCCGAAAGTCGGCTCGCTGATACTCGGTCCAGAGCGGCAGCAAAAAATCCCCGCCATAACAGATGAGCAAATCGCGCTGATAGTGGACGCAATGAAAAACAAGGCTAATAAACAAGTAAGAGTATTGTTTGATTTACAACATCAGCGAGTTATCACCAAGGGTCAATTGCATCAGGTCCTAGACGGGTCTGCGGTAAATAGTCACAATGTCCATGAGGCGGAGGCTAAGGTTTGGGCTGAAGTGCAGAATGTGTTAACGAGCGAGCAGCAAGAAGCTTTTTATGGTCAGATAAACAGATAACGAGTGTATAATAGATAGTATGAGTAAGGCGAAAAAGATTTTATGGGTGGATTTGGAGATGACTGGATTGGATCCAGTACGTGATGAGATTTTGGAAGTGGCGGCAATTGTGACTGATTGGGATTTTAAGGAAATTGCGACGTATGAAGGAATTGTGCGCCACGATTCGGAAAAGTTGGCTAAGTTGTTAGATCGAAATGCTGGTTTTTGGAATGAGCATCCGGAAGCGCGACGCGGGCTGGAGGAGCAGAATGAATCGGGCAAGCCTTTGGCGGAAATAGAACGCGAATTGTTGGCGTTTTGTGATGAGCATTTTGCGGATGAAACGAAGATTTTGCTAGCAGGCAATTCAATTCATCAAGATAGGCGATTTATTGATCAATGGTGGCCGACATTATCAAAAAGACTGCACTATAGAATGCTTGATGTGAGTGCTTGGAAGGTGGTGTTTGAAGGCAAATACGGTAAGAAATTCGCCAAGTCAGAAGATCATCGAGCACTGGAAGACATCCGCGGCAGCATTATGGAACTTGAATATTATTTGAAAAAGGTAAAGGTATGACACATAAACAATTTGAAGAATTTATCCTAAGCTTGCCGGGCGTATGGCTGGATTATCCATTTGGCGAGGATGTTGCGGTATATAAATTTGGTAGAGATAATGACGGTGCGGGGAAGATGGTGGCATTGGTGACGGAAGGTTCAAAGCCGCTCAGAGTAAGCCTAAAATGTGATCCGTTGTTGGCACAGAATTTACGAGAAAAATACGAAACGGTTTTGCCAGGTTATCATTTGAATAAAAAGCATTGGAATACGATTATTTGTTCAGGTCAATTGACTGACGAAGAGGTCTTTGATTTGGCGAGGCTGAGCTATCGATTAGTCTCGGAAGCTTAATCTGCCTTAATGATTTGATTGATCTGCTTCTGGATATTCTCTAAGTCACCAGCAGTTTTTACTAGCCATTCGCGCATCTTTTTTGACTTGGTGGATTTGTACACCTTTTTCATCATGTTGATTGTATCTGTTATTTGCACATTCATCTCATGGGCATAGGTAATATCCAATTGCGTGTTCAGAAGGGCTTCGTCCAATTTTTTCTCTAATTTTTCCGACGGATCTAGAGCGAGGATGTCCTTCTGTTTCTCCTTATAATTGATGCCGGTTGTTTGAAGCGCTTCGCCCATTGAGGCGTCTGCGGTGGTTAGTACTGCAACTAGAGAACTATTGGTGGTTTGTAAGCTGGTTGAGCGGAACTTATTATTGTATTTTTTGGAAATAGTGAGTAACTTATTAACACGTGATGCAACTTGTGATGGACTAGTGCTTGGCATAGAATCTTGCGAAAAAACGAATATTGCAATTAGGGTTATCAAGCCGATAAAGCTCAAAATAGCGATGATGATTTTGGTTTTTTTATCAAAACCTTCCGCTGGCGGAGGTGTGGCAATTTGATTCAGATAATCGATACCTTGAGGTTGGTTGTTCAAATTGTCAGGATACATATTTCTATTTAACCACAAACAATAACAGAGGTAAAGAGTGATATAATAAAAATATGAATGATGCCAAAGAAGAAGTGCGGGCGCGACTGAACATCGAGGATGTGATTGGTGAGTATGTTCAGTTGAAGCGAGCTGGGCGCAATTTGAAGGGTTTAAGTCCGTTTACCGACGAGCGAACCCCAAGTTTTATGGTCAGTCCAGAAAAGCAGATTTGGCACGATTTTTCTTCTGGAAAAGGTGGCGATATTTTTACGTTTGTGATGATGGTGGAAGGAATGGATTTTCGTCAATCACTGGAGCATTTGGCTCGGAAGGCGGGCGTTGATCTGACTCTGTTTTCTAACGGTGATGGACGAACAGCCAAGCGTCGCGCCAGGGCTAGGGAAGCGCTGAAGCTGGCCGCCAATTTTTATCAGCAGAATTTGGTAAAAAATTCATTAGCTCTGGATTATGTGGTGAAAAAACGGCGATTAAATCGTCAGACGATTGGTGATTTTTTGATTGGCTATGCGCCGGAGAATGGCGACACGTTGACGAAAGCATTGGAAAAAAGAGGATTTTCTAAGCAGGAATTGGCGGACGCTGGCTTGTCGAATCGGTTTGGCGGTGATTTGTTTCGTGGGCGAATGATGGTGGCGTTGAGTGACGGCAATGGCGAGGTTGTGGGATTTACGGGCAGAATTATTCGTGATGATCCGCGCGCGCCAAAATATCTGAACACGCCGCAAACGCTGTTATTCGATAAATCGCGACATATTTTTGGTTTACACCAAGCCAAAGAAGCGATTCGAAAAAGCGATGTGGCGGTGATTGTTGAGGGCAATTTGGACGTAATTAGCAGTCATCAAGCGGGCGTCAAAAACGTGGTTGCGACTTCTGGAACGGCGATGACGACGCAACATTTGAAGTCGCTTAGTCGATTGGCGGGGCGGATTCGCTTGGCGTTTGATGGCGATCGAGCGGGAGTTAACGCAACGGAGCGGGCAATCAACTTGGCGCAGGAAGTCGGCGTGGAGTTGGAAGTGGTGAGCTTGCCTGATGGCGTCAAAGACCCAGACGAATTGATCCAAAAAGATTCAGCGCTTTGGCAAGCGGCGATTGACCAATCTCAGCCAGCGGTGGATTGGGTGATTGCTAGATATGCGGAAATGGAGAATTTGAAGTCGGCAGAAGGCAAGCGAAGATTTTCGACCATTGCGCTGAGAATTGTCCGAGGCTTGAAAGATCCGGTGGAACAAGAACATTATTTGTCGGTGATTTCTGAAAAAACTGGCGCGTCAATCACCGCGCTGAAGGCAAAATTGTCGAATGAAAAAGTCGCTGAACATCAATTGAAAAAGGCGAAAATTGAGAAAGAAAAACCGACTCCGGTTCAGGATGAAACTGAGGATATGCTGGCGGGGTTGGCGGCGAGTGAAAAATCCGTGCGGCGTTGGTTGGCGGCGGTTTCTGGCGAAATGCTGGATGATGACAACGCGCGGCAGTTGATTGGCTATTTGCGGAAGAATCCAGACACGGATTTGGGCGAGGTTCCGCTGGACTTGCAAAAAATCGAACAGTATGTGAAAATAGTACAGTTGAAAAGTGAAAGTCGTTACGCCAATTGGGAGCAAAAAAGCTTGGACGAAGAGATGGCTCGGCTAGTCAGACAGATAACAATCAAACATCGCGAAAACAAAAAGAATCAATTATTAACGCAGCTTAGAGAGGCCGAGGCGTCGGGTGATGAGGTTTTGTCTCAGAATTTGCGCCAGAGCTTAAATAATCTGATTAAGGAGAAAATGTGAGCGACGATATCACGACGAAGCCAGTAAACTTAAATGAAGATGATGATTTTGATCCAACGCTTATAGACGAAGAAGAATCGGAAGATTTGGATTCGTTGACAACTGGGCAATATTTGGACGACGTGTCGGATGACTCGGTCAGGTTGTACTTGCGCGAAATCGGTAAAATTCCACTACTTAGTTCTGAAGAAGAAATGGACTTGGCGCGCCGAATTGTTGAAGGCGATAAAAAGGCTAAGGATAAGATGGCTGAGGCAAATATGCGTTTGGTGGTGTCAATTGCTAAGCGTTATTCTGGTCGTGGCTTGGACTTTTTGGATCTGATTCAAGAGGGAAATACTGGACTTTTGCGTGCAGTTGAAAAGTTTGATCCAGATAAGGGATTTAAGTTTTCGACTTATGCGACTTGGTGGATTCGTCAGGCGATTACGCGTGCGATTGCTGATCAGGCGCGAACGATTCGTATTCCAGTTCACATGGTGGAAACGATCAATAAATTGCTGCGTACTCAGCGACGAATGACACAGGAATTGAACCGTGAGCCGACAATTGAAGAATTGTCTAAAGAGCTGGATATGGAACCAGAGAAAATTGAATATGTCATTAAGATCAAGCAAGACATTTCTTCTTTGGATGCCGGTGTTGGTCGTGACGGTGAAGATGATGATTCTGTATTGCAAGATTTTATCGTTGACGAAGATACTGTTTCACCGGAAGATTCCGCCTCAAATCAATTATTAAAAGAGCAAGTTCAGGAAATTCTATCAAGTTTGAGTGATCGCGAGCAGAAAATTGTTCGAATGCGTTTTGGTTTGGACAATGGGAAAAATCACACTTTGGAAGAAGTTGGTCAGGAATTTGCGGTTACACGTGAGCGAATCCGCCAGATTGAAGCTAAGGCGCTAGCAAAACTTCGCAAGCACAAAGACGCGAAAAAACTTTACGAATATCTGGACTAATTAACACTGTTCGGGTGATTTACAGAAATGGGCGTCGTGAGTTGCGGCGTCTATTTTTTGATGTAATTGCTCGAGGCTGCCGTCGTTAATGATGAAATAATCAGCAATAGCAATTGGTCCACCTTTTTCCAAATTCTCAATTTCTGACCAGTCGCGCTGATCGACTTCGTGTGGTTGCATTGGGCGCTCTATGCGCTTAGCCATTCGTTGATAACGGAGGTATTTCGGTGTAACAATAGCAATAACGACAACTTGTCCAGGGAATTCGTGCTTAAGGAATTTATATTCGCTCCAAGTGTATAATCCGTCCAAAACGATTTTATTTTGCCCGGCGTTTATTAAGTCATGGATGTTTTTTATGACGCGTTTGATTACGAAATCTTTGCCTTCACGGCGACGAATTTCTTCGCGAAATTGTTGTTGATTGTCCCAAGTTTTTTCAATTCCAGCCTCGTCCATGGCTTTATAAATAACGCCACCGAAGTAAATTTTTGGAAATCCTTTTTCTGTCAAATATTCGACAGCTGAGCTTTTGCCGCTGCCCGCCAATCCAACCAGGGCGATAATTTTTGCGTGTGGTTGTGTCATGTACTAATTTTAACAATTTGTTGACATTCTTCCAAATAGAGAGTATCTTTAAGTTACATATTATGGAAACACTTCATGGACATACTGAAGAGTTACCTCAGAATTCTCCTTCTGACCTTGATACTGAGGGTCAAGAAAATATGACAGAGAACTATAAGATAATGGCTCAGATTGAGGGGTTGGAGTCAAAATTTGATCGTAATCCAGACGGTAGCGATAGATGGGGGAGATTTGTTGATAGTCCAGTTCGGGATCAGTATGGACAGTTGTGGATGATTTGGGAAAATTCCGCCACTTCATCATCTAATCCGAAGGATCGATATCAGATATATAAGATACTCAATGATGAAGATGAGTTTAGATATGCTTTCATAAAAGATCTTAAAATTAGTCGTTATCCTAGATATGAGAAAACCTCTTATGAGTTTTTTGTTGGTCCTGATGACGCAGGCATAGATGAGACTATAACGATACTCTTTGATGATAATAGAGAAATTGAGTATGTCCATTGTTATAGCTATCTGGAGGAGCGCAAGAGGTTGTACGAGAAGTACGAAAGAGCACAGAAGAAACTTGCTGAGGCGTCAATAATCAATTCTCTGACGATAGCTGCTTAAATGCTACAATAGAAGTATGAAGCGTCTAGTGGTTATTGATGGAAAGTCGGTGTTTTACCGAGGTTATTATGCTATGCCGGGATTGTCGATGGCTGACGGAACTCCGACTGGCGGTGTGTATGGATTTGTAAGTTTGGCAATTGAGCTGATTAAAAAATTGAAGCCGGATTACGTGGCGGTAGCCTGGGATAAACGCGGTACGAATATTCGCAAGCGGCGGGAATTATATCCAGAATATAAAGCTGGTCGCAAGCCAGCGCCAGATGACTTTTACCAGCAAATTCCGATTTTGCACGAACTGCTTGATGCGTTTGGTTGGCCGCTTTATGAAATTGATGATTACGAGGCGGACGATATTATGGGCGCGTTTGCCAGGCAAGCGGAATCTCGCGGAATTGAAACGTGCTTGATAACGTCGGATTTGGACGCATTGCAATTGATATCACCGATGACCAAGGTTTACGCTATGAAAAATGGTTTAAGGAATATCGAAGAATTCACGTCGGAATATTTTGAAGAAAAATACGGAATTCGGACGGAGCAATTTTTAGACCTGAAGGCTTTGAAGGGTGATTCAAGTGACAATTTACCGGGAGTGCCGGGAATTGGTGAGAAAACGGCGGTGAAATTATTGCAAGAATATGAAACTCTGGACGGAGTTTATGAACATCTGGACGAGCAAAAAGGCGCTTTGCGAACGAAGCTGGAGAATGGTCGTGAGTCGGCATATTTGACCAAGCAAGTGGCGGAAATTTGGACGGACGCGCCGATTGAGCTGGACTGGGATGTGGCGGATGTTAATGATTGCGACTTTGCGCGAGTAACGGAAATTCTGCAGAAGTTGGAGTTTAATTCGCTGATTGGACGATTGCCAAAAACAATGCAAATTGCAGAAAATGAGAAAATTGAGCAGTCAGATTTGGACATTCCGACGGTTGAAAAATTGCCTGACATGCCGATGTTTGAGGCGGAAAATATAATATATATCGATTCGTCGGAGCCTGATGTAATTTATATAAGCTCAAATCCTGAGTCAGCGTGGACGGCGAAAATTGATGAGATTAGTCAATCTGTGTGGCAATTATTGGCGCAGGGAACTGTGATTGCGGTGGATGTCAAACGGTTATATCACGCGTTGGATAATTATGGAGTGACGGTGCGTTTTCATGAAGTTTGGGATGTTGAGCAGGTGGCGTTTTTGATTGATCCGCTGAAGCGAGATCGTAGTTTGAATGCGCTGTCGGGTGATTTTTCTGACGACAATTCCGCGCCTTATCAATTGGCTCGCTTGCGTAAAATTTATAATGAACAAAAAGTTTGCATGTCGAACAATTCGCAAATTGCGCGTGTGGCTTACGAGTTTGATTTTCCGGTAATTTGGGCGCTATTCCAGATGGAAAAACGCGGAATGAAGTTGGATGATACGCTATTAAAACAGATGGGAGATGAGCTGGCAGCGGAAGTTAGCGAGCTTGAACAACAAATGTATTCCATGGCTGGATACGAATTTAACGCGTCTAGCCCAGCGCAACTTTCTGAGGTTTTGTTTACCAAATTGCAATTACCAACCGCGGGCATAAAAAAGGGAAAAACTGGATATTCAACAGGTCAAAAAGAGTTGGACAAATTACGTGGACAACATCCGATTATCGAGTTGATTGAGCGATATCGAGAATTGACCAAATTGATCAGCACGTACATTGAGGCGTTACCAAAATTGATGGCGACTGATGGGCGAATTCACACTACATTCAATCAGGACGTAACCAGCACGGGGCGACTGAGTAGTACAAATCCGAATTTACAGAATATTCCGGTGCGGACTGAATTGGGTAGGAAAATTCGCCAAGCGTTTGTTCCGAGTGACGGCAAAGTTTTTGTCGGTGCGGATTATTCACAATTTGAGCTGAGGCTGGCGGCTGTGTTGGCGGGCGACGAGAAGTTGATTGAAGATTTTAATAGCGATGTTGATATTCACGCAAAAACGGCGGCGGAAACATACGGAATATCAATTGACGAAGTGAGCAAATCTCAGCGTCGAGCAGCGAAAGTGATCAATTTTGGTGTACTTTACGGAATGAGCCCGCACGGTTTGGCGGCAGCTACGGGAATGTCATTTACAGAGGCGAAAAAGTTTATTGATCATTATTTTGAGGTGCGAAAGCCGATTCGTCAGTACTTGGATAAAATTCTAACTCAGGCGCGCGATCAGGGATTTGTTGAAACGTATTTTGGCAGGCGACGACCAACGCCTGATGTAAAATCGAGCAATTTTATGGTGCGATCTTCGGCGGAAAGGGCTGCGATGAATATGCCAATTCAAGGCACAGAAGCAGATTTGATGAAATTGGCAATGATTCGATTGGAGGACAAATTGTCGGGCTTGGCTGATGCGATTTTACAGGTTCATGATTCGATTTTGGTGGAATGCAAACCCGAAGACGTCCAGAAAGTCAGCGAGATTATGAAAGCGGAAATGGAAGGCGTTTGTCCGGAATTGCCGATTAAGTTGAAGGTTGATGTTGGTACGGGCGCAAATTGGGGTGAAGTATAGAAAATATGGTATAATTATGCCATGAAATACACTCAACGACGAAATTCATTTTCTCGATTTGTACCAATTTTGCTGGTTATTGTTATCACGGTCGTGGCGGTAGCGGCGGTTATTGCGATTGGTCGAGCATTATTTGGCAAAAATGATTCAGGTCAAACAACAGATCAGAATGTTAACGTAGGGCAAGTTGCTTTGTTGTCGACGGACGCGGGAAGCGCGGTTCGATTGACGGTACGCGGGCCGATTGTAGCGAATGAGAATTTCCGCTCATATAGCATCACTATTTCGCCAGAATCTCGCGAAATGACGACGTACGAGGGCTATTTAGACAAGCCAATTGCGCAGAAAAAATTGGACAATAACAGCAGGGCTTATACGGAGTTGGTTTATGCGCTTGATAAGCGAAAAATGATGGAAGGTACGCCGCTAACTGAGCAGCAAAACGATTTGCGGGGAATTTGTGCTAGCGGTAAAATTTACAAGTTCGAAACCTTGAAGGACAATTCTGTAGTGAAGAGTTTGTGGACGTCGGATTGTAGCGGCTCTAAGGGCTCGGCACAAGCTAATGTGAACGAGATTTTGGATATGTTTTTGAAGCAAATTCCTGACGGCAAGAAAATGGCGGCTGGAATTGGCCTAAGTCAAGAAGAAGCTTTGTTTAAGCTGTAGGACTTGCCGAATGCCAGAACTACCCGAAGTTGAGACAGTTCGTCGCGGTTTGGCGGATTTGCTGCCAGGTCAGGCTGTTGTGCGAGCGACGGTATTTGATTCGCCAAAGAGTTTTCCGAATTCACCCACAGACGTTCAGCAATTTTTATACGGCGCGCACGTAACGGCGGTGCGACGTCGCGCAAAAGTGCTGATGATTGATCTTGATACGCGTTATTCGCTGGTGATACATCTTAAGATGACTGGACAATTGATTTTTCGTGGGGCTAATAGTTTTGCTGGCGGTCATCCTAGTGACAGTTTAATTGGCGAATTGCCAGATAGATCGACACGAGTACAAATTGATTTTACGGATGGTTCGCGTCTGTTTTTCAATGATCAGCGTAAGTTTGGCTGGATGAAATTGATGCCGACCGATGAGATAGAAAATTTGCCGTTTATGCAGAAAGTTGGACCGGAACCGCTCGATAAAAAAACTGAGGCGGGTGACTTTATTAAGCGAATTCGTCGTCGGCAAAATTCGATGATAAAGCCAGCGTTTCTTGATCAGTCGGTGATCGCTGGGGTTGGTAATATTTATGCCGATGAAGCTTTGTGGGCTGCGAAAATTCACCCTCAGACGCGCGTTAGAAATGTTAGTGGTGACCAATTGGAAGATTTGTTTAACGAACTGCGTCAGATTTTACAATTGAGTATTGATCAGGGCGGCTCGACGGATAAAAATTATGTTGACGCTGAAGGCAGGAAGGGTAATTATCTATCATTTGCGCACGTATTTCGTCGGGAAGGTCAGCCGTGCCATCGTCATCCTGATCAAGAGATTGTAAAGATGAAGGTTTCTGGACGCGGTACGCATATTTGTCCAGTTTGCCAAGTGGAGGCGAAGTGATTTACCTTTTTTACGGCGAAAATGAATTCGAGAAACGGCAAGCAATTGCTAAGCTGATCGGCAATGAAAAAGCGTCGCGACATGATGGCGAAGATTTGACGCTGGCTGGAATGCAGGAAATAGCAATTGGGCAGACGCTGTTTATGAACTCGTCGGTGTATTTGATTTCAAAACTAGGCGAAAATTCTGAGATTTGGTCGCAGCTTCCAGATGTGAAGTTTGATGATGACAGGACGATTATTCTGGTGGAAGATAAAATTGATAAGCGAACAAAAACGTATAAGTGGCTGCAGAAAAATGCCAAAGTTCAGGAATTTTCACCGCTTAGTGATCGTCAAAAACCGCAGCTTTTAAAGTGGTGCGTGGCGGAGGCGAAGGTTCGCGAGTGTGAACTAACGAATCGTCAAGCAGAGATAATTGTTGATCGTTTGGGATTTGATCAGTTGCGACTGAGTAATTTTTTAGATCAATTGGCGCTGGCGGAAAAAGTGACGGATGATTTAATTGACAACTTCATACCTCTGGCGAGGACGGAAAATGTGTTTGATTTGTTTATTTCGGCGCTGGCGGGTGATTATGATAAGGCTCACGATATAATTAGCTATTTGGAGTCGGAAAGTGGCATTGACGGCGCCTATCAGACAATGGGATTGCTTGCCTCACAGGCAACTAACTTGACGGCGTTGGTTTTGGCTGACGGCGACAGTAAGTTGGTGGCTTCGGATTTTTCGGCTAATCCGTATGTTTTACGAAAATTGGCGTCTTCAGTAAAAGGTGTCGATAAGGAAAAACTGAAGAGGATAAATGACGCGCTACTTCGGGCGGACTTGCAAATGAAAACAACTTCTGTAAATCCGTGGCTGCTTGTGGAGGCGGCGCTGGTTGGAATTGGAAAATAAACTAAGGAATAGGGAGAATGCTGGATTTTATGGATGATATTCGCGTAAAAGAATATATCGCAAATTTAGAAAAAGAATTTTCTTTGATAGAAAATGGTTTCAAAGAGGAAGAAAAAAGAGCCTTTGCTGATTATAAATCCAATGATAAAGAATATGCTAAGAGCTTGGCATTTTCAGCTTATAAATCTGACATATATCAAGTAAGGATGTACGGTGTATTTATTTTTGGATATTTATCAGAACAAGATGATGTCTTAGCATTTATGCGAGACGAAGTTTCCAAAGATGATAATTGGAGAGTTCAGGAAGTATTGGCAAAGGCATTTGATGAATTTTGCAAGAAAATAGGATATGAAAAAGCACTTCCAATAATTGATGAATGGTTAAAAAACAATAATCCTAATACAAGGAGAGCGGTTACAGAGGGGTTAAGAATATGGACAAGTAGACCATATTTCAAAGATAATCCAATTGAAGCTATTAGGAGAATTGCAGCATTAAAAGAAGATTCCAGTGAATATGTTAGAAAATCAGTTGGCAATTCTTTGAGGGATATTAGTAAGAAATTTCCAGAGTTGATTAAAATGGAACTCAGTAGCTGGAAATTAGAGAGCAGAGAAATCAAACAGGTATATAAATTGGCGAGTCGATTAGTCGACTGATGTTAAATAAAAATACCCCAGTTAATTCCGGGGTATTTTCTAGTAATCTTTACAGATTATTTTTCAGCTTTCTTAGCAGCTGACTTCTTTGCTGGAGCTTTTTTAGCAGCAGTTTTCTTAGCTGTTGCTGGCTTTGCAGCTGGTTTTTTAGCAGCTTCTAATGTAGCACCTGCTTTTTTAGCAATTTTACTCAATGCGCTCTTTCGGCGAGCAGCAGTATTTTTCTTAATCAAGCCTTTTTTAACAGCGGTGTCAATTTCGCTTTGTGCTGCAGCAAGAGTTTTTGCGCTTGGTTCTGCAGAGAAAGCTTTAACAGCAGTCTTAATGTCTTTTTTAATGCTGATGTTTCGCTCGCGGCGCTTTAGGGTTTGTTTAGCACGCTTGATGGCGGATTTGATGATTGGCATGTTTCTCCTTTACCTCTATAGATTTGTATCGCTAATCAGGAAGAATTATACAGAAAATAGCATAAATTGTAAAGAGGCGGCTTAGATATTGACTTTATGGTACTGCTTATGGTATAGTGATGCCAAGCGTAATTACAAAAAAACAAACATAGGAAAAATCATGTCAAACGGATCAGCAAAGCAAAAAGTAATCCAGAGTATAAAGGATGTAACTAATATTTTAGTGACGGTGAGTTCTAGCCCGTCAGTCGACGAATTGTCGGCAGCTTTGGGATTGACGATTTTCCTTAATAAACTAGGAAAGCACGCTACGGCTGTGTTTAGTGGCGACATTCCGCCAGCAATTACGTTCTTGAATCCTGATAAGACGTTTGAGCAGACTGCAGATTCTTTACGTGATTTTATTATTGCTTTAGACAAAGAGAAGGCTGATCATTTACGCTATAAAGTTGTTGATGACGCGGTGAAGATTTTTATTACGCCATATCGTACGACAATTACCGATAAAGATTTGGAATTTTCACAGGGTGATTATAACGTTGAGCTAGTTCTGGCGCTAAATGTTGAGAATAGCGAGAGTATTGATACGGCTTTGACTGCGCACGGTAAGATTTTGCACGATGCTACGGTTGTGGCTATAACGGCGGGCGATGTAAAGAGTGGTCTGGGTTCTGTTGATTGGCACGAATCTAACGCGAGTGGCGTGAGTGAAATGGTTGTTGAGCTCCTAGATGATCTGAAGACTCCGAAGGTTACCTTGGATGAGCAGATGGCGACGGCTTTACTTACGGGAATTGTGGCGGTAACTGAGAGGTTTAGTAATAGCAATACGTCGTCAAAGGTTATGACCACAGCCGCAGAACTTATGGCAGCTGGCGCAAATCAGCAATTGGTGGTTTCAAAGATTGCAGAGAGCGAAGTAGAGGACAAGCCGCAGAAGATTGAAAAGATCGAAGAAAAATCTCCAGAAAAAGAAGAAGCTTCAGAGGATAAAACTGAAGAAGCGGAGAAAGATGAGGAAACTGTACACGCGGACGGAACTTTGTCGATTAGCCACGAAAAGAAGGGCGATGTTGATGAAGTGGCTGAACAAACGGCGAAGGAAAAGCAAGAAGAGTCTGCTAGGATTGCCGAAGAGAAATTGGCTAAAATTGAGCCAATAAAGGAGGAGCCACAAGTTGAGGAAGAAAAGCCTAGTGGAAAAATAGTTTCAAAGGGCGAACTTTCTTTTGAGGAAACTCCGCTGATGGGCGGCACTCTGAACGCAACGACTACACAGGCTGCCGAGGATAAGATTAGGGAATTGGCTAGCGATCAGAATAAAACCATCTTAACGCACGGTAAATATGTGGGTGATAATACGCCGTCGTTTGGCAATACTCCGTTAAATGCGGCTATGGGCGCGTCTGATGAACCACCAAAGATTGATCCGTTTGCTACAACTAACGCCGCTGAGCAAAAATTGTCGACGATACCTGTTGCGCCGCAATCTGAAGAGTCAATTATTTCGGCAATTACTAACGACACGAATCAATTGAATAATCCAGTAGTGCCAGCTCCGAGTCAGCCGATTGCGCCAATTGAGCCAGCAATAACAAATCCTGAAAATAACATTCCGGGCTTTGACTTGCCAATGCCGCCAGCAATGCCAGATTTCGGCGCTTTGCCACCAATGCCGCCAGCGCCTACAGGTGTTGATGTAAATGGATTGCCACAGATTGCACCGCTAGGGGTGGCTCCTGAGCCGGTAGCCGCTCCGCAAGCTCCAGCGCCTGCGCCGATCACTGCGATGCCAACTCAACCAGCTCAAAACGCGGACTTCAATCCAGCGCAATTCCACATTCCAGGACAATAGTTGATGGACGAAGTGATTCTCATAGACAAACCTCAGGGAATGACTAGCTTTGGGGTGGTAGCGCGCTTGCGACGAGTTTTATCTAATCAGGCGGGAAAGAAGGTGAAGGTTGGTCACACGGGTACGCTTGATCCGTTTGCTACTGGGCTAATGATTATTGTGACTGGAAAGAAATGCCGAGAAGCTGAAACTTTCACTAAGTTAGATAAATGGTACGAGGCGGAAATTATTCTGGGCAAGAATAGTTCGACGGGCGACCCAGAAGGCGAAATTACTGATGTGTCTGATTATGAGCCGAGTTTGAAAGAAGTTCAGCAGGTGGTTGGCCAATTTGTGGGAAAAATTGAGCAGACACCGCCGATTTTTAGCGCAATAAAAATTAACGGTGAAAGAGCGTATAAATTGGCGCGCGAAGGTAAACAAGTTGAGATTCCTAAGCGTGTGATAGAAATTTACTCATTGGAGTTATTGTCATACGAATATCCCAAATTAAAGATCAGAACTCACGTTTCAAGCGGAACTTATATTCGAACGTTGGCGGTGGATATTGGCGAGAAATTGGAGACGGGCGCGTATTGTGAAAATCTGCGTCGTACGAAAATTGCCGACTATTCTATTGATCAGGCGAAGACTCTGGCGGACTTCGGGATTACTAGCTAATTGCAAAAAACAGAGAAGCTTGATATAATTACATAGCTATGATTAGCAAAGAGAATAAAGCGAAAGCAATTGCTTTGACTCAGGTCAATAAAAACGACGTCGGTAGCCCACAAGCTCAGGTGTCAGTTTTGACGGCTCGTATCAAAGAAGTCACAGAGCATTTGAAGGCGAATAAGCACGACTTCATGGCTCGTCGCGGCTTGATCCAAATGGTTGGTAAGCGCAAGCGTTTGCTGAAATATTTGGAGCGAACTGATTTTGAGTCTTACAAAGCAGTTGTTGCCAAATTAGGTTTGCGTAAATAATTTACGTTAAAAACTGCTTAAATCCCCTTTGACGAAAAGGGGATTTTTGTTGTTCTGGCTATTTTTTCAATTTGGCGATAATCACATCTCGTCCGTCGTTTGCGCCGCCCAAAGTACAGGAATAAAGAGTTAATTGCGGCTGATCTGTACGCTGTTCGATTTCCACGGCGTCTGGTTTAACGCTTTGTTTTTCGCTGATGACGTAATTGTAACGCACGCCGTTATAGTCAATGATAATTTCATCGCCGACAGTCAATTTATCGATATTATAAAAAGGCGATTTTCTGAGCGTCTGCTGAGGAGTTAGGCCCATGATAAAACGGTGTGCAGATAAGACAAAATTGCCGCCATCTTTTGGATTGCCGTTTTCTGGTTTACGCCACCACGCACCATGCTCCATTGTCTCGGCGCCGCCAGTACTATAAGGCAAATTTATGTCGATTTTCGGTATATAAAGGCGATTTTCGGTAATTTTATTCTCAGTTTTAGTGATGAGCTGAGTGGTGTGGTTGTCTTTTGGATCGATGTTTTGCGACAAAATAAGGGGTGTGCTGATGAGAGCAAGCAAATAAACTCCGCCAAGAATCATTAAGATTGCGATTATAGTTAAGATATAGCTTTTCCAACTTTTTTGGCGATTTTTTACTGAATCTAGCTGAAGTGACATAAATAAATTATAGCACACTTATCTGTTAATAAGGTTATGTTAAGCGCGCTCGCGGCTGGCGTTTGGGCTGAGGTTTTAGTATAATATAAGGAGCAATTTGTAACGCGGAAGTGATAGAGATGAGACGACTAAATTGCCAAGTAATTTCATCCCTGTTACTACCGCAAGAAAGGAGCTCTTTATGAGTATTATCAATCCAAGCGGCAAGGAGATTTTTAGTGTTACCACTGATTTTTGTGGTCGGCCGCTGACTTTAGAAGTGAATCGCGTCGGCTTTAGGACGACTGGTAGCGTTTTGGTGCGCTATGGCGACACTGTAGTTTTGGGTAGCACTCAGGTTAGTTCTCGTCCAGTGCAATTGGATTATTTTCCGTTGTCGATTGATTATGAAGAAAAGTTTTATGCTGCAGGTAAGATTTCTGGCAGCCGATTTATCAAGCGTGAAGGTCGTCCAAGCGATGAAGCTGTGTTGATTGGGCGATTGATTGATCGTCCGATTCGTCCGCTTTTCCCGAAGGGCTATCGTCAGGAAATCCAAGTCGTTGCAACTGTTTTGAGCATGGATCCGAGTTTCCGCCCAGATGTGATTGCGATGATTGCTGCGTCTAGTGCGTTAATGTTAACTGGCACGCCGTTTGACGGTCCAGTGGCTGGTTTGCGCGTGGGACGAGTCAATGGCGAATTTAAGGCGTTCTTGACTCCAGAAGAGCGCGAAAAGTCAGATCTTGATTTGGTTGTGGCTGGTATTGAAAGCGGTATAACAATGGTCGAGGCTGGCGCTAAAGAAGTTTCGGAGGACGTTATTGTTGATGCGATGGCATGGGCTCACCAGATGATGCAGCCAGCAATTGCCTTACAACGCGAACTGGCGGAAAAAGTTTCGCCAACGCAGCAGGAATATGATCTAATTTTGCCAGACGAATCAATTCAGCAAACGGTTAACGCGTGGGCTGATGGGAAATTTGGTGATAAAATCCGTCGTCCATATCCAGAGCGCAATGAAATGATTAGCGAAATTCGCGCCGAGTTCCATGAGGCGATGGCGGAAAAATTGGGACTGGACGAGGAGGAATATAGCGAAGTTCGTGGTGATTATGATGAAGCGTTCACTTTGGCTCTGCATAAAGATGTTCGCCGGGGAATTGTTGCTGAACGAGTTCGTCCTGATGGTCGACAATTGACCGAGATTCGTCCGCTTAGCTCGGAAGTTGGATTCTTGCCGCGCGCTCACGGTTCCAGTTTGTTTACGCGTGGCGTGACTCAGGGAATGAACATTGTTACTTTGGCGCCGCTTAGTTATTCGCAATTGATTGACACTATGGAAATTACCGACGGTGAGCGACGTTATATGCATCATTACAACGCGCCGGGCTATACGGTTGGCGAAGTTAAGCGAATGGGTAGTCCAGGTCGACGTGAAATTGGTCACGGATATTTGGCGGAACGTGCTTTGCTTCCAGTTTTGCCAACTGAAGAAGATTTTCCATACGCTATTCGCTCGGTGACAGAAATTATGAGTCAGAACGGTTCAACTTCAATGGCGGCGACTTGTTCTAGCTGCTTGGCGTTGATGGACGCTGGCGTGCCAATTTCGGCTCCCGTGAGTGGAATTGCGATGGGATTGATGATGGATGGCGATACTCCGTATGTGTTGAGCGACATCGCTGATGCTGAGGACTTTGCTGGTGATATGGACTTTAAGGTAACTGGAACTTCAAAGGGTATTACAGCTCTTCAAATGGACATGAAGGTTCATGGACTACCGGTGGCGATTTTACGTCAGGCAATTGAGCAGAGTAAAGCTGGCCGAGCGCACATTTTGGAGCATATGCTCAGCGTTCTTCCAGAGCCTCGTAAGTCGCTCAGTCCGTATGCGCCACGAATTGAGAAGATTAAGATTGACCCAGATAAGATTGGCGTGATTATCGGTAAGGGTGGTGAGACGATCAATAAGATTACTTCGGAAACTGGCGCCGAGATTGATATTAAGGAAGATGGCTTGATTACTGTGGCTAGTCCAGACGGCGCGTCGATTGAAAAGGCTATGAACTGGATTAAGAGTCTGGTTGAGGAGCCAGAAGTCGGCAAGATTTACGAAGGTAAAGTTGTTGGCATTAAAGATTTTGGCGCGTTTGTGAATATACTTCCTGGTGTTGACGGAATGGTTCATATTTCGAAATTGGCTGAACGTCGAGTTGAAAAAGTGACTGATGTCGTGAAAGAAGGGCAAACTGTTCGCGTGAAAATTACTGGAATTGACGAGCGCGGTAAGATCAATCTGACGATGATTGGTTTGTAAATATATGATAGCGAAAGCGTAATTTTAGGAGGGAATTTTATGGACAATAGTAACAACAATAAACCTCAAGTGCCGCCTCAGCCACAATTCCAGCAGGCTCCACAACAGCCACAATTCCAGCAGATTCAGCAACCTCAGCCACAACAACAATTCCCACAACAACCAGTCATGGGAACTCCATACCAAATGCCACCAAAAAAGAAAATGAGCAAAGGTGCTTTATGGGGAATCATCGGCGGAATAATTGGACTAGTCGTAATTATCGTTGGTGTAGTCCTAGCTGTCTTGTTACTGGGCGGTCCAAGCAAGGCGGATTATAAAGCTGCTGTAGACAAAGTGAACGATACGATCGAAATTTACAATAAAGCTTCGACGTCACTTTCATATGTTTCTACTTCAGAAACCAAGTCTTCGTTAGAGTCTACTCGTAAAAAGCTTTCCTCCACAAAGGATGAAGTTGACGGTAAATTAAGCGAGCTAGGCAAGATGAAGGCTATTACTGGCGACAAAGAAGTTCGTGAGAAGTATGACGCTTTGAAAAATAAGCTAGGTAAGTTTGATTCTGCAGTGGATGCCTTTGATGAAGTTTACGGAAAGATACTTCCAGCAGTAGCTGATTTTTCTGATAGTAGCAACAGCTCTAATATATCTACCTTAGAGAGTGCGGTTAAGAAAGCTCGACAGGATCTTAAAAACGCCGATATCAAGAACGAGCACAACAAGAAATTCGTCAAGGACTTTACTGCTCAATTGGAAAAACTTGAAGAAATGTTGCCAAAAGTTGCTGAGATGAAATCTGATTACAAAAAATACGACTCTAACTATATCAGTGATTTTTACGATACTCTTACCGCGATACAGAAGACTGCTCGCGAATGGGCTTCGGGACTACAAAAAATAGCAGAAGAGGGCGAAATTAAGGACGAACTAAATAACCTAGGAGCTATACTGGTAAACAAGGTAAATAAATAGTTCTGCTAAATGTCATAAGCGCCTCGTTTCTTGCGGGGCGTTTTTTGATAGAATAAATATATGGACAAGCAGGCTAAGTTGGACGCGCTGGCAGAAGAAATTGTAAAAGAGAAGGTTTGCTCGGATTTGGCGGATCAGGCGACGCAGCTTGTTATGGGCGACGGAAATCCTGATGCTGATATCGTTTTTATTGGCGAGGCGCCGGGGAAGAATGAAGACTTACAAGGCAAGCCGTTTGTTGGCGCTGCGGGAAAATTCCTTGATGAAATGCTAAAATCTGCCAATTTACAGCGGTCAGATGTATATATTACCAATATTGTTAAGTATCGACCGCCGAATAATCGTGACCCGTTACCAGAGGAAAAGCGTCAATTTTGGCCATATTTACTCAGGCAATTAGAGATTATACAGCCAAAGGCTATTCTGACCTTGGGGCGGCACAGCGGTGGTGGGTTTATTCCAGGATTGCAGATCGGTAAAGAACACGGTCATCCACGTAAAGTGCGTCTACATGATCTAGAATTTGTTGTCATTCCTCTATATCATCCAGCCGCTGCGCTTTATAACGGCGGTATGCGTCAGACTTTAATTGATGATTTTATTCAGGCTGTGGAATTTGTAAAAAATAGCGGCGCTTAATTAGACTATTTTCTTGCAAAAGTTTCTCAGGCGTAGTATAGTGGATAGTCGATATCTATTATATCTAAGTCGAGAAAGGATTTGTATGAGATTATCGGGAGCTGTTGAACAGGCGTGCTGCATTATGGCAATTCTGGCGGATCCGAAAAGGGCGACGCCGGTAACTAATGATGCGCTGGCGGAAAAGATGCTGGTTTCGCCGACGTACTTGAAGAAAATTAGTCGGAAATTGGTAATAGCAAAGCTAATCACTTCAACGCAGGGAACTGGCGGCGGATTTATTTTAGCGAGAAAAATGAACGAAGTTACGTTGCATGATGTTGTCCTTGCAATTGAAGGAGAGTCGCCATTTTTCCAACCTCAGGGAATTATTGAGAGAGTTTTTCAATCACGTCCTCGTCAGGTGGAAATTGGCATGAATATGATAGAAAAGGTTTTTTCTGAAGCGCAGGAAAAGTGGAGTGAATATTTGAAAACTGTGACGCTGGAAGATGTCGCAAAGGAGGTTACACATGATTAAAAATAAGATGTTACGAGCCGAGTGGAAGCATTTGTTTGATAATAAAATATTGCTAATATCCATGGCTGTGATTTCGTTTATCCCGATTTTATATAGTGGATTTTTCTTAGGTTCAATTTGGGATCCGTACGGACAAACAAAAAACTTGCCGGTGGCGTTTGTGAACGAAGATAAGGGTGCCAGCTTAAATGGCAAATCGCTGAATGTCGGCGAATCTGTTGAGAAAAAACTGAAAGATAATCACGATTTGGGTTGGGAGTTTGTCAGTAAACAACAGGCAGACGAAGGCGTGAATAGCGGGCATTTTTATGCAGTGGTAACTATTCCGTCCGACTTTTCGCAGAAAGCGGCGTCAATTACCGAATCTGAACCTCAGCAGGCGGTTATTAATTTTACGACCACGCCAGCGAAAAACTACATTGGTTCACTAGTCAGTAATCAAGCTGCCGCCAAGGTCAAATCTTCGGTGTCTGAACAAATCACCCAGGCGTACGCTAAGGGAATTTTGGAGAATTTGGACAAGCTTGGAATAGGACTGGACACGGCGGCTAACGGCGCATCAACTTTGCACGACGGATTAGGGCGATTACAATCTGGCACACAAACATACGTTGGCGGCGTTAAGCAATTAGCGGTAAATCAGCAATCCTTGACTGGCGGACTGGCGCAACTCAGCGACGGTTCTCGTAAATTGCAGGCGGGATTGGGGCAATTGTCGAACAATTTGCCGACTGAATCTCAATTGTCACAATTATCTGACGGCATGAAACAATTGCAATCGGGCATAAATCAATTAAACGCCAGCGTGAGTAATCCATCGCCAGCGCTCGTGGCTCAGCAAAACAAGGTAGAAACGGAAGCGCAAACTTTGGCGCAAACAATGCGAGCTTCGGAGTCCGACTTGTCGGCGGCGGGCGATACTTTGCGGACTTTGGGCACGCAAGCAGCCGCTTCTGGCAGTGAATCTACGACGATAAGTTTGTCGCAAATTAGCAATATTTCTCGAGCATTCACAGAAACTCAGGCAATTATTGAGCAGACGACAACGCTACTTAAAGATCTTCGAGTGCTAACTCAACAATTATCGGCGCAACAAACGCAACTTCAGGCTGGAGTTTCTACATTGAATAAAGGCGTGAATCAATTGGCACCAAACGCAATCACCGCATTTAACGGCTATAACAGTGTGCGATTTGCGAATAATCAATTGTTGGCGGGCTCGGCAAGCTTAACAAACGGCTTAAACGAAGCAAAATCGGGCAGTCAAAAATTGGCGAATGGCGCGAGTTTATTAGAAAGTCGCTCGGGCGCGTTAATTGATGGAACTTCGCAACTGGCAAGCGGCGCGGACACGCTGGCGAATAAATTGGCGGACGCTTCTAATCGCATAAAAATTCAACCAACTGGCGCTACGACTCAGCAGCAAATTGCAAATCCAGTGAAGTCGGAGATGATTGAAAAAGGCAATGTTCCGAACTATGGCTACGCTTTGTCGCCGTATGTTTTGTCGCTAAGTTTGTTTGTTGGGGCACTAGTTCTGAACGTTATTTATCCGATTCGCAAAACTTTTTCCGAGCAGGAAAGCGCGATTCGTTGGTGGCTGTCTAAAGCTTCGGTGGCCGGCGTGGCAGCCTTTATGCAAGCAACGATTTTGATGTTGGTGATGGTGTTTTTCTTAGGGCTAACTCCAGAGCATCCAGCACATTTTATCGGGGCAATTTATCTGACGTCGTTTGCGTATATGTCGATTGTGTCGCTTTTGGTGATTGTTTTGGACAATCCAGGACGATTCCTAGCGATGGTTCTTTTGGTGCTTCAATTGGGCTCCAGCGAGGGAACATTCCCAATCCAAACTGCCAACGGATTCTTCCAAGCAATTAATCCGCTAGTGCCGATGACTTACTCGATTCGCGCATTGCGCCAGGCTATTTCGGGCGGGCTAGATAACGCATTTTATGGTGGCAGTATGTGGGTTTTGGTTGGATTCTTATTGGTGGCTAATTTATTGACAATCGGCTTCTTCGCTTATCGTGGCAAGCGTAAATTCGCACACACGTCGGTGGATGGCGACGATTAATTGACCTCTGTTATAAAATATTGTTCTTTGACAAAAAATGAGCGGTTTGCTAATATAAGAGTACTAACTAGAGGAATTTACGTCAGTTCACCTCTATACCTGGTTTTTGAATTATATTGTAATAAAAAAGGAGTATAACAATATGGGTCAGCGGCGACTAGCAACACCGCAAAAAGACGACGCCAATAAGCGTCCGCAGTCAAAGAAAAGCAACAATGCAGTTTTGAATAGTACAACTACTCGTAAGGGTGAGGTTTTCCGAGCTCAGCGACGAACAAGCGAGAACGTTAATCTCAGGGCTTCACAGCACTTGATTGATATTCCAGTGAATAAGTCAGTTTACAACGGATACGGCGGCGAGCAGTTTAGCGCCAAAATGCAACCAAAACCTGTTCGCGGCGGTCAGCCGAAGCTTCGGATTATTCCGATTGGTGGCGTGGGCGAAATGGGAATTGGTAAGAATATGAACGCCATCGAATATGATGATGAGATTATCATCGTAGATATGGGATTTCTGTTCCCGGGCAGTGATTATCCAGGCATCAATTACATCACGCCGGATATTACTTGGCTGGAAGAGAATAAGCATAAAATTAAGGCACACGTATTTACACACGGGCACCTTGATCACATTGGTTCGTTCCGTCACTTCATTCATCGTATTCCAGCGCCAGTTTATGGCTCTAAGTTTACGATTGGTATGCTTGATCGAACGATGGACGATTCAGAAGTGGATTTCAAGCCGGATTATCGAGTGATGGATCCGCTGAGTCACGAAATTGTTCAAGTTTCTAAGCATTTCTCGGTCGAGTTAGTGCGAGTTAACCACTCAATTCCTGATTCTACGGCGGTGATTATTCGAACCCCAATGGGTGTGATTGTCGATTCTGGTGACTGGCGATTTGAGGAAAGTCCAGTTGACGGTCAGAAGTTTGACCTTGAGCGACTTACAGAAGTGGCTTCAAAAGAAGGCATTTTGATGTTTATGAACGAGTCGACCAACTGTGAGTCGGCTGGCACGCACACGCACACGGAGTTTGATATTCAGTATTCCATCGGTCAGGTGATGGACAAGTTTAGTAATAGTCGAGTAATTTTAAGTTGTTTCTCATCGCAGGTGCATCGCTTGCAATTAATCTTAGAGGAAGCGCATAAGCACGGACGCAAGGTGGCGTTTGCTGGATTCTCGATGATTCAAAACCTGGAAGTGGCGTTGCGTTCGGGAACGATTAAGATTCCTAAAGACACCATTATGAAGATGGAAGATATTGTTAAATTGCCAGATAATCAAATTGCTGTAGTTTGTACTGGCTCGCAGGGTGAATTTAATGCTGTCTTAAATCGCATGGCGACGGGCGCTCATAAATACATGAAAATTAAGGGCTCGGACGTTGTGGTATTTAGCTCAAATCCAATTCCTGGCAATGAAAAAAGCGTGGTGCGAACGGTTGACGGTCTGATGCGCGAAGGTTCTGACGTTATTCAGAACGGTAAAACTCACCTGACGGGAATCGGTCCGTTGCACTTGTCGGGTCACGGTTATTATGACGATCACGTTAAATTGATCAACGCACTTAATCCGACTTACTACATGCCAATTCACGGTGAATTCCATATGTTGGTGCATAATGCCAGGTTAGCGGAAAAAGAATGCGGAATTCCTCGTAAGAATATTTTTGTGTGCGATGCTGGAGATATTATTGAAATTGATATTGAAAGACAAGCAAAGAAGGCTGGGCGAATTCATGTTGGCGGTGTGATGTATGATGACACTGGCGCGATTGTTTCTGAGGTTGTGCTGAAAGATCGCATTCACATGTCACAAGAGGGAATGTTTGTTGTGGTGTTGACTGTACAGCGTGGCACTGGACGATTATTAACTAGCCCAGACATTATTTCTCGCGGATTTATTTACTTGCGCGACTCTGAAGAGTTGATGAATATGATTCGTCAATATTTGAAGCAAAAAGCGGCACGTAGTTTTTCTGGCAAATATGATTTGGATGTGATCAAAAAAGAAATTAAAGATGAGATTACGCACATATTATATGATCAGACTCGCCGAACGCCGATTGTCATTCCGGTGATAAATGAGGTTGGTGGCTTGAAACCTGTTAAGTCGGCAGCTACGCCAACACATTCTGCCGTGAAATCGCCAGCGCGCGGTAAGAGACCCGCCTCGGGTGAGTCAAAAATGACTCTTCCGACTGCGCCGCGTCGTCGTTTCCCGCAGCGCCAAGTGCCAGATACTGAAGCAAACGACACAAAAGCCAGAGAGCGACAGAATACTCGCCCGTACTAGGGTTCTGGATTGATTTTACTGGTGAATTATGCTATAATACTAAGCGTATTAAGTTGATTTTACATCTGTTAATAAGTGTAAAATCAGTGTATAATAAAAACGATTATGGCAAAAAAACGAAAGAGCACGAAAAAATCCGCACCAGCCAAGCCGCAGCATAGTTTGCCGGCGGGTTTTTGGTCACAAGTTGGCGCGGTAATGCTTATTCTTTTGTCGTTACTACTCGTCGTATCGTGGTTTGGCGTCGGTGGTCCAGTTTTACAATGGATTGATATGGCAACCGTAAAAACTATTGGTTACACCGCGTACGCCTTGCCGATATTGCTGATTTATTTGGCGGTTGAGACTTTCCGAGCGGAAGAGAATCAATTACCTGCAGTGGTGAAATTTGCGGCAATTCTGGAAATTGTGTGGTTTTCTGGATTGTTTGGGCTAATGAAGACGGCTTCGCATCCGAATTCTGGTGGATTTGTGGGCGACATATTAAACACGGCAACCTTGAAAATGGTAGATTCGGCAATTGCGGTGATTATTTATCTGGTTTTGGCGTTTATAACAGTTCTATTTATTACTCAGACGTCGCCGTTTACAGTTTTCAGTAAACTCTGGGAGATGATTAAGAGCAATACCAAGGAAGACGATAATAATCGTTCTATTATGAAGAAGGCATCAATTGCTCAGCCGACGGAAGAAGAGAAAAAGACCGACCTGGGAGAAATTAAGCTAAACGCTGGTGTGCCAATAATTGATACAGCCAAAGAGAAAAAGAGTCTATTGAAGAAAGTAGAGAAGCCAGAAAAGGTCAATGAAGAACAGGCTTTGGTAGCAACTCGTGATCCGAATTGGGAGGCGCCAAGCTTGGATCTATTAGAGAAGAACGAAAGCGGTGCTGATGCTGGAGATACGCGCCAGAACGCCCAAATAATTCACGATACGCTGGCTGAATTTAATATTGAGGCGGCGATGGGTGATATTAATGTTGGTCCAAAAGTTACGCAATACACCCTAAGGCCGCCTAGTGGGGTTAAATTGACGCGAATTACGGCGCTGGAAACTAACATTGCGCTTAATTTGGCGGCACAAAGTTTAAGGATTGAGGCGCCAATTCCTGGTCAGCGAGCAGTTGGTATTGAAGTGCCTAACCGCAAGGCTGCCGAAGTGCGACTACGAAGTACGCTGTCATCAAAACAGTGGGCTGCTGCTCGTGATCCTTTGAGTTTTGGAATTGGTAAAGATATATCTGGTCAAGTTGTTGTGGGCGAGCTGGGGAAGATGCCGCATTTGTTGATTGCTGGACAAACGGGTTCTGGTAAGTCTGTGATGATTAACACCTTGCTGTGTAGCTTGCTGTATCGTAATAGTCCGAGTGATATGAAGTTGATTTTGGTTGACCCGAAACAAGTTGAAATGGCGCCATATGCTGATATTCCGCACCTTCTTACGCCAGTTATTAATGAACCAGAGAAGACCATTTCAGCTTTGAAGTGGGCGGTGAATGAGATGGAGCGACGCTACAAATTGTTGGCGGGCGAGAAAATCCGTAATATTAAGGAATATAACAAGAGGCTGCAGTCGCGCGCTAAGAAGATTGCGATTGCTGATGAAAATGGCAATGTTCAGGAGCATGAAGATGGATCGATGCCATATATCGTGATTGTGGTGGATGAGATGTCTGATCTCATGATGATGGCCAAGAAAGACGTTGAGACATTAATTGTTCGATTGGCGCAGAAGTCGCGAGCGGTGGGTATTCATTTGGTATTGGCAACTCAGCGTCCTAGCGTGAACGTGATTACTGGTTTAATTAAGGCGAACGTTCCAGCGCGAATTGCCTTTACGGTGGCTAGTCAGGTTGACAGTATTACGATCTTAGACCAATCTGGCGCTGAGAAATTATTGGGTCAGGGTGATATGCTATTTTACGTAACAAGCATGAGTAAGCCAAAACGTATTCAGGGCGCCTGGGTGACAGATGACGAGGTGAATAAAATTGCCGATCATTTGCGTATGCAGATGGCTCCGCAGTACAACGACGAAGTGGTGGCTCAGCCAGTTCAATTGGACGGCAAGGGTGGCGTCGTGATGGACTTGTCGGAAGGTGGTGACGATAAGTTTAAAGATGCGGTTCGTGTGGTGGTCGAGCGTCGTAAGGCCTCAACAAGTATGCTGCAGACGCGTCTGGGAATTGGTTATCAGCGAGCAGCGCGAATTATTGAAGAGATGGAAGAGCGGGGAATCATTGGTCCGCAGAATGGTTCAAAGCCGCGCGATGTTTTGATTTCTAGTCCAGAAGAGCTTGATGAATTGCTGGCGGAATAGTAATTGTTGCGACTTATCAGTAGTGAGATTGGCAATATAAGTCATTTAGTGATATAATAGCAATTGAATATTAACCTAAGCTTACGTGAGACAGCGTAAGCATCCGTAAATGGATTCCAGAGGAGGAAACATGAACGAATACGAACTAACTGTTCTTATTCACCCGGATTTAGAGGCTAATCTAGATTCAGCGTTGGATAAGGTGCGTGGTTTAATCACTACTAACGGTGGTGAAATTACCAAAGAAGAAAACTGGGGCAAGAAAAAATTGGCCTACACAATCAAGCGTGAAGATTTTGCAGTTTACGTTTGCTTTGAGGTTAAATTGCCAGCACCAGCTTTATTGAAGATTTCAAATACGCTTAATATTACCGACGAAGTCTTGCGCTACCTATTGGTAAAAACTGATGAAAAAACTCGTCAAGCATTAAGCGAGCAAAAAGCACGCAACGAAGAATCTGATTCAAGCGAATCAAGTAAATAAGCCTAACTGCCGTAAGGTAAAAGAGGGGATAGAATATGGCACGAAGTATCAATCAAGTGATTTTGTTGGGTAGATTGACACGCGATCCAGAGCAGCGAACAACCGCTTCTGGCAAGAACGTAGTTAGTTTCAGCATTGCTGTTGATCGACAATCTCAAGACGATCAGGCTGACTTTTTCAATATCACAGCCTGGGATAAACTTGGTGATTTGGTAATGCAATATCTAAGCAAAGGTCGTAGGGTTTTGATCCAAGGACGACTGCGACAGGATAGCTGGGAAGATAAGGATACCGGTAAAAGACAGAGTCGAATTGAAGTCACTGCTTCAGATGTAACGTTCTTAGACGGTCCAAGCGGCGACAATTCAGGTTCTGCAATACCAAAGACTACTAAAAAAGAGGAAGTCGTAACGGAAATTGACGATAAGCCAATTGACTTAAGCGAAATTCCATTCTAATAAGGAGATTAAAATGGCACAATTGAAGAAAAATCCACCGATTATTTTTGACTATAAAGATGTAAAAACTTTGCAACGTTACATCAATGTTTACGGTCAAATCGAGCCAATCAGCAAGACTGGTTTGAGCGAAAAGCAACAGCGAAGCTTGGCAGTAGCAATTAAGCGTGCTCGCCACTTGGCTTTGTTACCATTTGTCAGCAGCAACTAGGAACGTTTAATGCGCAATATCTCGTTGCTATTACATATTCGGCAGCGAGATATTTTATTGGAAAGGAGAAAATATGTATCAGCCAACTGATTTGAAAAAAGGCGTAGTTTGTCAAATTGACGGCAAGCCATATCGCGTTGTAGAATACGGCCAAAAAGTTATGGGTCGTGGCGGTTCGATTGTTAACGTGAAATTGAAAAACCTAATTGACGGAAGTGTTATCCCAAAGACTTTCAAGGGTCAAGAGCGAATCGAAGCTGCGGAAGTAAATAATAAAACTGCGCAATATTTGTATAACGACGGCGACAAGTTCTATTTCATGGATCCAACTAGCTTTGAGCAATTTGAGCTGGCTGCGGAAATCGTGGACGACGCTAGTAAATACCTGAAAGAAGGCGATGAATTAAGCCTCCAATTCTTCGACGGTCGAGTGATTAACGTTGAACTACCAAAGAATAAATATCTGGAAGTTACCTACACGGAAGATGTGGTTAAGGGTGATACGACTTCATCTGTGTTAAAAGACGCTACTTTGGAGACGGGGCTAGTTGTCAAAGTTCCAGCATTTATCAAGCAGGGTGATATTATTAGTGTTGACACATCCACTGGTGAATATCGCGAGCGAAAGAAATAGCCATATTTAATGAAACAGCGATTAGATAAAGCTCTGGTCGAGCGTGGTTTGGCGACAACAAGGTCTCAGGCGGATAATTTTATTCGCCTGGGCTATGTTTTTTTGAATAAGAAAATTGTCCAAAAATCAGGAACTATGGTATCTGATTTGGACGAGATAAAGCTCGAGAAGAAAGAAACTTATGTTTCGCGAGCTGGCTTAAAACTGGCAAGCGTGGCAGAGTATTTTCATCTTAATTTTCAGGATAAAACGGTTCTGGACATTGGCTCGAGCACGGGTGGATTTACTGACTATTCGCTGCGTCATGGCGCCAAAAAGGTATTTGCTGTTGATGTTGGAACGGATCAGCTCCATCCAAGTTTGAGGCCGAATCCAAAAATTGCTCTCCACGAAAAGACCGATATTCGTGATTTTTATGCCGATGAAGCAATTGATATTATTGTGGGCGATGTGTCGTTTATATCTCTGAGGGAAATTTTGCCGCATGTGGCAGAAAATTTGATGAATACAAATACGATATTGGTTGCTATGGTGAAGCCACAATTTGAGGCGGGGCGGCATCAAGTTAATAAGGGAATTATTAAAAATGACAAAGTACGTCGACAGATTTTGTCCGACTTTGAAGATTGGGCGAAAAAGTATTTTGTTATCTTAGATAAAAAAGATAGTGAAGTGGCTGGCAGCAAGGGCAATCTTGAGCGATTTTACAAATTGAAATTAGCTAAACGTTAAACCTAAACTCAACAACGTCATTCGGTTGCATAACGTAAGTTTTTCCTTCGGTGCGAATTTTACCGTTTTCACGAGCCTTAACTTCCGATCCTGCTGTGACTAAATCGTTAAAATCAACAATCTGTGCGGCAATAAATCCGCGTTCAAAATCCGAGTGAATAACGCCCGCGGCTTGCGGTGCAGTCCAGCCTTTGTGAATTGTCCAAGCTCGGACTTCTTTTTCGCCCGCAGTTAAGTAGCTTTGTAGTCCGAGCGTATCGTAGGCTGCGTGAATAAGTTTGGCGAGTCCAGTTTCCTTGACGCCGTAGCTTTCTAATAGCTCTTTGGCGTCATTTTCAGATAATCCCTTCAACTCTTCCTCTAATTTTGCGCAGACAAAAACGGTTTTTGCGGGACTTACGAGTTCGGTCAATTGACTCTGTAGATCGGAATTGTTCAATCCTTCTTCGTCGACATTAAACGCATAAATGACCGGCTTGGCGGTAAGAAGGTGTAAGTCAGAAATTGCCTCAAAATCCACATCTGACAGGGCAGAAATTGGTACGCCTTTTTGTAAATTGTCGATTAAAGATTGCAGATATTCAACTTTTTGGCGAGCTTTTGGGTTTGCTTTAGCTTCTTTTTGAAGTTGAGGTAGGCGTTTTTCAAGAGTTTGCAAATCAGCCAGAATCAGCTCGGTATTTATAACCTCAATGTCTTTCTTAGGGTCAATTGGTACTTCATCATGGCGCAGAATCTTTGAATTCTCAAATGCACGAACAACATGAATAATTGCGTCACACTCTCTGATGTTGTGAAGAAACTTATTGCCCAAACCTTCACCCTTAGACGCGCCAGCAACCAGCCCCGCGATATCAACGAAAGTGACGGTGGCTGGAATAATTTTTTGCGCGTGATAAAGATCGGCTAAAATTTGCAGGCGATTATCTGGCACAGGAACGATTCCTGTGTTCGGTTCAATTGTCGCAAACGGATAATTAGCCGCCAAAATATCATTATTTGTTAAAGCGTTAAAAAGTGTCGATTTGCCGACGTTCGGTAAGCCAACGATTCCAATAGATAAACTCATATATTTATTATATCATCTGCGTAATCTTTGATATAATTATAAGCATGAGAAGAAAATACTCATTGCCTAAGGTGGGCATGCTGGCAATAGTAGTGGCTTTAGCTATTTCAGTAACGGCTTTTTTTATCTATACGTACGCGGCGCCAAGCTCGCCAAATTGGACGATAACTGGTAAATCCTGGGTTACTAAGCAATTTAATCCATCGGATACCACTAATTATGGATCTAACTGGACTGTTGCTCCGGGGAGATTAAAGAATGTGAAGCCCGGAGATACGGTTGATTGGTGGCATAGTCTTTTTGTTAGCGGAGGAGCCACTGACAATGTCGTGACTGGCGTACAGCAAGATGTGTTCGATTTAAGCTCAAATCAGCCGATGGATAATGATGTCAGTCTGAACGACAGGGGGGCTTGGCATAATGAAGATCCTCGATGGTTTAACGTTATGACGGATTGGAAGGA
>CAJPKE010000004.1 GCA_905370345.1 Candidatus Saccharibacteria bacterium UBA6209
TAGAACTTTGCCTAATACTTCTATAATTCGAAATAATGAAAAGGAGAATATAAGACATACGTAGGTAATCCATTTACAAATAAATTGTTAAATATTAACAATGATAATGATGTGTTATCTTGGAGGGAAGAAAGTATGCGCACCCTTGAAGGTGGAGAAGCGGCATTTAAGAATAGAGGGGAAATATATGAATCAGGCAAGTAATAATAGTTCAAAAGCAGCAGAGATAAGAACAAGACTTTTCCAGGAAAATGATACTTGTAAATTAGAGTTTATATTTCCAGACGGCAATAAGATAGATATAAATACAGAAGAACCAGATACTGAAAAAAACTTGAAGAAAGTTTTTAACAAAATAATAAAATTATTATTGAAAGAAGATGTTGAAATCAAAGATCTCCAGAAGGATGGTGGTTCTGGGATGGCTAAAGAGGTATTTGGTGAATATATAGAGTCTCTAAATAAAGAAGTTCAGAGTATACGAGATGAGATAAAAAATAGTCTATAGACTAGTAAGAAACGTTGACCTTTACGGATAAACGGCGCCCGGTGTCATATCGCCGATTAAATTTTGTACCGTTACGAATGAATAGCCTTGTTGTTTGAGTGAATCAAGGATGCAAGGAACGGCATTCACGGATGTCTGATGAATGTCGTGCATTAAAATCACAGCTCCGTTGCGAGCGCCAGCGACAGCCCTTGAACAGACGATTTCGCTATTACGATCAGCCCAATCGCGCGTATCGACAGACCAAACAACTGCCGACATTCCGCGCTGACGGAATTGCTCCAAAACCGCCCGATTAAACGCGCCGTATGGTGGACGTATGATATTAGGCTTGGTGCCGACGGCTTGTTTTATGGTGTTATTCGTCTGGTCAATTTCGCTAGATAGTTGCTCTATTGAAATCTTATTTAACTCTGGATGCGACCAAGAATGATTGCCTAATTGATGTCCGCGCGACTGCATACGGCGTAATGTATTGGCGCGTGCTGAAACTTTGCTGCCGATTAGGAAAAATGTCGCCTTGGCGTCGTACTTATCCAATATATCCAACAGTTTTTCGGTGTATGGTCCGGGTCCGTCATCAAAAGTTAAAGCAATTGTTTTATTTGCAACGATAGGTGTTGGAGCTGCGGGCGCTGGTTTTGGTTTTTCTGCAGGTTTGGGGATGTTGGCGAATTTTCTCGCCGTTGGGTTTTGTAGATATTTAGAGACGGAGGAAATTGGTACGGTAATTGTCAATTCTCCGTAAGATGATGGCAGTAGCGACGCCTGACCGAGTGGCCAAGCCAATGAATTGCCGTTATTAGTGATGATGAAATTAGACAAAGCTTCCTTATTTATAATTTCATTCAGGTCAATTTCTGGCTGTTGGCGCTGTTTGATGGTCTGAGAAATGCTATTTTTGGCAGCGGATATGATTGCTTCGGCGGCTTCATCAGATTGTTTAGTAAAATCAGTCAAGCTGACGACTTCGCCAGATTTTTTGTCGAAAGTCCAAAATTGCGTCATTGATGCTGGATGTGCGCCGTTCATATCCTGCTTAATATTGACGATAATTGACAGCGCTTCTGAAGTGTTGTGCGTGACTTGATAGCCAATTGTTTCGGTCATTGGCTTATCAAAAACTGTCGCCAGTAAAACCGTATTTTGAAAATCGCGATCAATTTTATCAATTGACTCGCTAATTAAGCGATTAATCTTTTCATTTTCTGTGATCGGATATTCAATTGAAACTTTTTCCCGTTTGTTATCTCTGGTGACAAATTTTGAGCGAATGCCAGAATATTTCGAATCGGCAAAATAATACTTTTCGTCAGATGGCGCAGTCGTTTGTCGCGAGTGTGATTGATTGAGAAAATATATCCCAAATAGTCCTGCCGAAAATAGCAAAATCAAAAACGGTATGATAATAAATAGTTTTTTCGATTTTGGTTTTGCTTTTTTTCTCTGAATGCGCATATTATAAGTATAGCACTAGTATTTTGGTTTTGTTATTATCGATGATAAATGAAGATTAATCTTCCGCATTAAGTAATCTAATTTCTTTCCCAATGATGTTCTTATCCGGCACGTTTTTTCCGCTTTATCTATTTCCAGAATGGTTGCGAAGTGTTGCTCAGTTTATCCCTCTGACTCCAGTTACGGACGGATTCCGGTTAATTATAACTGAACATGCAAGTTTTATGGAAGTTTTACCACAATTTGGCATTGTCGCGGCTTGGACTTTCGCGATTTACCTCGTGGCTATTAAATTATTTAGGTGGGAATAATTATCTCAATGAAAATAGCCCGCCGAACGAGCTCAAGCTGAATGCGGATCTTTCAATCCGAGAAACAAGTAACTGTCTCAATCAGATTGTTATATAGCACACTAAAATAAAAAATATCAACTTACTCGTATGGTTGCTAACCATATGTCGATTGCAGTATAAAAACTCTCGGGGTTACTTCGAAATATCTTACGTCGTAGTTGTGATAAAATACGCTCATGTAAGGAATGTGGTCGGTAGACGCGCAGACGTCGCAGTGGTGCCATGGTTGTTGTGCTTGACTTGCCATCCCAGCAAGCCATAGGCAACATTGGTGTAAGCCTAATATCTATTGATGGGTCGACATCGTACGCAAATTCATCAATAAACACGCGTAGTATCACATGCCTCTCATATTGTTGGCGGCGAATTTTGAGGATGTGTTCGGGGATCTGCAGGTCTTGCCAGTCAAAAACACCAATTAGCAATTGACTGGTAATGCCGATGTGCTGCAGTTCTTGTTTCAAGAGTACGCATTTTTGGTAACACGACCACACCTCATCGCTGCCACTTGTTCCGTAGGGTAAGTCGCGAATCTTTTCAAATACTTTAATTGCTTTTTTGACTCTCATGATAGGTAGAAAATGGGACTACGTCTATGATATCACCGGAATGATCGCTCAACGTTAACTCTTTTGTAACAAGCTAGTGTATAATATAGCACATGAAGTGGCTCGATGATATAGTAAATACGTTTCAGGATGCTAATAAAGATATTTTGGTTGCCTCGGGCGCATCGCCGTCAGGTGTGTATCATGTGGGTCATCTGCGTGAAATTGTCATCGCTGATGCCGTAGTGCGGGCGCTGAAGCAAGCAGGCATTCGGGCGCGCCACGTTCACGTTTCAGACAATCTCGACGCCTTTCGTAAGGTGCCGGTTAATTTGCCAGCTAGTTATGAGCAGTACTTGGGTATGCCGCTTTGCATGGTGCCGTCACCAGATGATCGGTACGATTCGTGGGGGGATTTTTGCCTGAAGCTATTTCTTGATAGTGCTGATAAAATTGGTGTGACTATGGACGTGGTCTATGCCAGCGATAAATATCGGAGCGGGTTTTTTGTGTCGGCCATCGAGCGCTCGCTGAGCCGCATTGACAAGGCTAAGTCGGCTATCCAGGAAGTGTCGGGTCGGCAACTGGATGATCAGTGGTCGCCAATTCAAATCATGGAACATGGTCGTCTTAAAAATCGTCAGTTTGTCAGAATGGATAGCGATACAAAAACAATTACCTATCGTGGCCAAGACGGCTCGGAGCACACAGTTCGGTATGATGACGGGCAAGTAAAGTTGGATTGGCGACTGGACTGGCCGGGGCGGTGGTGGCTGCTCGGCATTGATATCGAGCCGTTTGGTCGTGACCACGCGACGAAGGGCGGTTCGTATGATACCGGCAAACGGATCGCTCGCGAGGTTTATGACATTGATGCGCCAGTACCAGTGCCATATGAATTTATTAATCGCACCGGTGATACGAAAAAGATGAGCGCCAGCAAGGGTACTGGCGTGAACGCACACGACGTTGTTGATATGCTGCCGCCTGAGGTAGTGCGCTACTTTATCCTTCGATATTCGCCAGCCAAGCGGTTGTATTTTGACGAGACCGATAGCCTGGTGCGGCTGGTTGATGACTTCGCGGCGATGAAGCAGCATCCGCAAAATGAGCTTGATAAACAGCTATTATTCTTGTGTACTGACGGGCTAGATCAGCCAGCGGTCGGCTCAATTCCATTCTCGCATCTGGTTATTTCATACCAAGCGGCGCTGTGCGACATGGTAAAAACAGTAGAGATTTTGCGGCGCAGTTCGGAATATGCCCACATCGTCGACGAGGAAGAAGCAGTGATCATCACAGAACTAGGCTATGTCAGTCGGTGGCTGGAAAAGTGGGCGCCCGAGTCATTGAAGTTTCGTCTGACGGACGAGGTAAATCCCGATAAGTTCTCGCCAGAGCAAAAAGAATACTTGAGGCGATTAGCTGACGATATCGCCGAGGCGCCGGCTGGGGCTGATGGTAACTGGTTTCATCAAGCAATTTATGCCTACAAAGAGAGCGGTTTGCTGCCGCCGCGAGAGCTCTTCACCACCATCTACCGCGTGCTCATTGGCAAAGATTCCGGGCCGCGCGCTGGCTGGTTCTTATCGATTTTGCCGCGGGATTGGTTGATTGAGCGATTGCGACTAGTCAAGTAGAAGCCCGTCTAGTGATTAAGCTTTTCAGGTGGAAATGGGGAGCAAAACTCTAATCGTCTGGCGGTTTTATTAAAATATATCGGTAATTTGCCCGCCTTCGCTCGCTTTTTTACCAAATAGCCATATCTGCCGCTTAAAACATTCTTTCTGTTTTCGAACACAGCTTTTATGTTTTGGAAAAATGCCTTTCTATTTTGTGCGATTTTTACCGTTTTCCATGATGCTAACGCTGTATTATAATTAGACTAGCTATAGTGAAGCTATGCCAGAAGGGGGAATTATGACATTTGAAGAAGCGCAAGAGCTAGTGATGAATCATATTCGCGCGCGGAAGTGGGATAAGACGAATGATTCGCGCGGTTTGGCGATATCGTTGTCACTGGAAGCTAAGAAAAATTATAAGAAGGATACGACGTTATGAAAAAGAGGTTTGGTATGAATAAAAAACTTATTGCGATTATTTCCGTCATAATCATCTTGTGCGGCGCTGCGGCTGGGCTGTGGTATAACCGCCAGCATTCTGCCGAGCAGCCGAAGACTCCGTCTACTAACGTGTCCGCCGCCGCCAAATTCAAGTCAGAATATCCGCGAGTGGCGGCGAATAATCGCTTCGTTTATGCCAGCGATAAAGAAATCCTCGATATCTTTGATAACGGCAGCGGCGTGGTTTTCTTGGGCTTTCCGCAATGTCCGTGGTGCCAGCATTTGAGTGAACACGTTGATCGGGCGGCTCAGGCTGAAGGTATTGATAAAATATACTATTTGAATATTCGCGATGCTCGCGCTAGCAACAACGGAGTTTACCAAAAATTGGTCAAGAAATTAGAACCGTATTTGGAAAAAGATAAAAATGGCAATCCTCGAATATTTGTGCCTGATGTATCGATTGTCAAGAACGGCAAGATTATCGGCCGCTACAAAGAGGAATCAACTGGCGACGATAATATCACGCCAGATAAATATTGGACTAACGAAAGAATAGAGCGGACTTTATCTCAACTGCGTGGATTTATGAGTCAACTGAAATAGTGACAATTATTCGACGCCGCCGGCCTTAAGAATACTTCTTAATCCGTTTTCTCCACCGACGAATCCGCTGGTTTGATAATCGTTAATAACCATGTACGGCAAGCCATTCACGCCAAGAGAAAGAGCTTTTTGTGTATTATTATCAATTTCTTTTTGGTGCGGTTTTTTAGTCATACAATCAGAAAATTGCGATTCATTCATGCTGACATTTTTGGCGGAAGTTAGGAAATATTCTAGCGGAAGAGCAGGGATTTTTTTTGGCACAGCAACGTTTTTTACGCCGATTCCTTTGTCGAAATAGTCGCTTTTAATGCGCGGGACGATATCGTGGGTGTACTGCCAATATTTATCTTGATCAGCAGCACAAAACGCAGCGTGAGCACCAGTTTCGGTATTGTTGGTCATCTCTTTTAATAGCGTTACTACGCGATGCTCATAACGAACTTTTCCGGATTTAATATAGTCATTTTTGAAGAATTCTGTGCTGGTTGCGGCTTCGACCTCGGCGCAAAATGAACAAAAATAGTCAGTATAATCAATGAATACGTTTTTCGCGTCAGCGGATCCTTGTGACATTTTTTCATTCCACGGTTTATTATCGCCAATGTGACGATTTGGCGGACGATTGACAATTCCATAGATAAACAAAGCTACAATTCCCACGATTACAATTCCCGAAAGAACCCAAATAAGCGCTATGCCTGATGATTTTTGTCGATTCATATTTTCTCCTGTTTAGATAATTCTGTGTACATAAAAATAATTTGACCTGATTTATATAGCGATAATAAACTGAGCAGTAAAGCCAATAAAAGGACTATTATGCTGGCGATATTTGCGGCGGTGGCGGCGGCAGCTCCCGAGAAAAATAGGGTTACAATTGGCAAGATTAGTGATGTTCCGCAGGGAACGCAGCCGAGTCCAATTGTTGCGGCAATTGATGCGATTCCGCTTAGTCCGACTTGTCGAGACGCAGTTTTTTCATTGTTGCGATTATTCTTTGCTGTAAAAATTACAGCGGCGATCGATATACCTTGAAGGATTGACACCACCATAAGCAGTGCGCCATTTAGTGAAGTGAAACCTTGTTTGAAGATGTCTATAATCATCGAACCGAGCAGCGTGATTTTATCGATGATTGGCAGACGCGATATCATCAGCGGTCCGTAAAAATTGACGTTGATTGCGAAATAAATTATCACGGCGAAGGCGACGGTCGCGACAATTGTTATTAGGAAATATTTCGGTAAACCAAGCATTCTGCCGACTCCTAAAAGCGCTGATTTGATGGATTCCTGCTTGCTGCGAATTCGACCCATACGCCTATTATACGATATTCGTAAAGGCAATTCGATCATCCACGGCGGCAACTTTTACTGTATCTCCGTCATGAATTCGCCCGTCAATCAGTTCGAGTGCCAAAGGATCAAGCACGCGTTTTTGAATCAAACGCTTAAGTGGCCGAGCGCCGAAACTCGGGTCGTAGCCGTCTCGCGCCAACATGTCACGAACACTATTGTCAAAATCCAGCGTTATGTCGCGACTATCCTTAACTTGGCGAACAACTTTTTCTAATTGCACGTCAACAATTGCACGCATCGATTCAGGATGAATGCGATCAAAAATCACGATGTCGTCAATTCGGTTTAAGAATTCTGGGCGGAAATGACCACGAAGCGTTTCTAAAATTTGATTGTCGAGAGAGCTAATGTCATCACCTGTGTAGTCCATAATCATTTGCGATCCGACGTTGCTGGTCATGATGATAATGGTGTTGCTAAAGTCAATCGTTCGTCCTTGTCCATCTGTCAATCGACCGTCGTCCAGAACTTGCAATAGTACGTTAAATACGTCGGGGTGTGCTTTTTCGATTTCGTCAAACAAAACCACGCTATAAGGGCGTCGTCTAACGGCTTCCGTCAATTGACCGCCTTGATCGTAGCCGACATATCCTGGAGGTGAACCGATCAATCTGGCTACGGCGTGGCGTTCCATATATTCGCTCATGTCAATTCGAATCATGGCGTGCTCGTCGTCGAATAATTCACGACATAAACTGCGCGCGACTTCTGTTTTTCCCACGCCAGTAGGTCCGAGGAATAGGAATGAGCCAATTGGTCGATTAACGTCGCCAAGTCCAGCGCGTGACCTACGAATGGCGCTTGCTACGGCTGCCACAGCGCGATCTTGTCCGATGACTTGGCGGCTGATCGATTCTTCCAATTTGGTCAATTTGCTGGATTCGCTTTCCATCAATCGCTCCACTGGAATTCCGGTCCAGCGCGCTACAACGCCAGCGATATCGTCAGGCGTAACTTCTTCGCGGAGTAATCGGTCGTGAGTTGGAATTGCCGCTAGCTCCTCGCGGGCGCTTGCTAATTTTTTCTCTAGCTCCGGTAAATCGCCATATTTAATGCGGCTGGCGGTGGCTAAATCTGCGTCGCGTTCAGCAATTTCTAATTGTGAGCGCAGATTGTCCATTTTTTCGGTAGTCGTGTTGACGGTTTGCAAAATGTCTTTTTCGTGCTGCCATTTTTTATCAATCACTTCGGCTTTTGCACGAATCTCGGCAATTTGCTCCTTGATTTCATTTTTACGAATATTGGCGTGATCGGATTTGTCCTTTTTCAGCGCCGCTTCCTCGATTTCCAATTGCAAGCGTCTATTGTTCAATCGATCCAGTGCAATTGGCACGCTTTCCAATTGCATTTTAAGTGAGCTGGTTGCTTCGTCAAGCAAGTCGACTGCTTTGTCTGGCAAGAATCGGTCAGGCAAATACCTGGTGGACAATCTGGCGGCTGCCACGATTGCGTCATCAGCGATTTTTACTCCGTGATGAATTTCGTATTTTTCCTTCAATCCGCGCAAAATGGCGACAGTGTCGTCAAAGCTTGGTTCGCCAACGTAAACTGGCTGGAATCTTCGTTCTAAGGCGGCATCTTTTTCGACATATTGACGATATTCAGCGAGCGTCGTCGCGCCAATCATGTGTAATTTTCCGCGAGCCAGCGCCGGCTTTAACATATTGCCCGCGTCCATACTGCCTTCACTTTTTCCAGCGCCAACCATGGTGTGAATTTCATCGACAAAAAGAATAATCTCGCCAGCCGCGTCTTCTACTTCTTTCAGAACGGCTTTCAATCGATCCTCAAATTGCCCGCGGAAACTAGCGCCCGCCAGAAGACTGGAAATTTCTAGGGAAATTAGTCGTTTATCTTTTAGTGAGGCGGGAACGTTGCCTTTGACAATTCGTTGCGCCAACGCCTCAACAATTGCGGTTTTACCAACTCCCGGCTCACCGATGAGAACGGGATTGTTTTTAGTGCGGCGACTTAAAATCTGCACAGTGCGTCGAATTTCTTCATCTCGACCGATCACTGGATCGAGTTTACCTTCGCGCGCTAACGCCGTTATGTCTGTACCAAATTTTTCGAGTGGTTTAGCTGTTTCTTCTTGATTCATGTTTGGTGGCATAAAATCCTCCTTTTGGTTTTTAGTCCTAATTTGTTGCGCCCCAGTAAAATACAGAATGGTGAAACTTGATGTAGTTATCATAACAAATTAGCACTCTCGGTGCAAGAGTGCTAATAAAATAAATAGTCATTTTGTGATATGTTAAATGTATGAATATTCTTGTCACTGGTGGCGCTGGATATATCGGCAGTCACACAATCATCGAACTATTGTCATCAAATCATAAAGTAGTGGTGGTCGATAACTTATCAAATTCGTCCGTTGAAAGTCTGAGGCGAGTTGAAGAAATCACTGGTCAATCAATACCGTTTCACGAATTCGATTTGTGTGATCATCAGCGACTATCAGAATTGTTTAAATCTGAGAAAATTGACGCTGTGATTCACTTTGCTGGGTTGAAGGCGGTTGGTGAATCGGTTGAAAAGGCGCTTCTTTACTATAAAAATAACCTTGAAAGCACGTTGGTTTTGCTTGATGTGATGCAAGAATTTGACGTGAAGAAATTGGTGTTTTCTAGTTCGGCAACAGTTTATGGCGATCCAGCTAAATTGCCAATTACCGAAGATATGCCGTTGTCTGCCACAAATCCATATGGCCAAACAAAGTTGATGATTGAGCAAATGCTTCGCGATATTTCTGCGACAAATCAAAATTGGCAATTTACGTCTCTCCGCTATTTTAATCCAGTTGGTGCGCATCCGAGCGGCCGCATCGGGGAAAATCCCTCAGGAATCCCAAATAATCTTCTGCCGTTTGTGTCACAAGTTGCTGTTGGTAAGCGAGAGCATTTGAGCGTTTTTGGTGACGATTACGATACTCCAGATGGAACTGGCGTGCGCGATTATATTCACGTGGTTGATTTGGCAAAAGCTCACGTGACAGCTCTGGAGAATTTAGGCCGACCGAACGAATATAAAATCTATAATATCGGCACCGGTCGTGGCACTTCAGTTTTGGAATTAGTGAAGGCGTTTGAGAAGGCGTCTGGTCGTGATGTTCCGTATCAAGTTACGCCACGTCGAGCAGGTGACATTGCGGCGTGTTATGCAGATCCAGGCTTGGCGGAGAGAGAGCTAGGTTGGCGAGCAGAATTGACAATTGAAGATGCTTGCCGCGATGCTTGGAATTGGCAGAGCAATAATCCAAATGGCTACAATGGCTAATTGCCAGATTTGGTGAAAATCTTATTTTCGTAATAAGCGGAACGTTTGGAAAGTTCTGAATTTAAGTTTTCAATTCCGCCGTATTGTTCGACCAAGGTTTTCTTTCCAGAGAATAAGTTTGTGCCCAGACCTAATCGGTCGCCGTCAATTTTAACCCCCAACGCCGCCAAAGTTGACGGATACATATCGAATGTCGTGAATTGACGATTCTTTGAGTGACTAGTTGAAATGGCTGGATTTATAAACGTGTTGTAAATGGTTCGCTGATAATTGGTATTGCCAATTTTTTCGTCGTAGTATGAAGTCTGCATACCTAAATGGTCGCCAGAAATTATAATTGTGGTGTTTTCATAAAATGGCTGAGATTTAACCCAATTGACGAATGCGGCGACCTGTTTTGAGGAGCAAGCGTGAACATTGTCGTATTGATTGCTGAAGGTTTTAGCGCAGGTTTCATCCAAATAGCCGTCGGTAAAATGCGTGTCGGCGGTCAATAATTGCAAGTTAAATGGCTTGTCTGACGCCGCCAAACGCGAGGCTTCTTCGCGGGCAAATTGGAATAATTTTTTATCTTCATAACCCCACCAAACTTTGTAATCTTCGGAGATTTTTCCGTGTTTTTTGGCGTAATTGTAATCTTCGATATTGAAATTGCCATGCTGAGTTAATAATTTATCGCGTCCGCCAAAACTTGCTTCAGAGCCCATAACAAATGTTTGATTATAACCTTGTTTTTCTAAAATCTCACCAAGACTATAAGCGCCTGGCAAGAACTTTTTAAATTCGCCCAGGGCGTTATGATCGCGTCCACCAACCAAGTTTTCTTTCAGTGGGACGCCAGCAGATTGCGCAGCCATTCCCGCTACGGTCCAGCCGGTGTTTGTTGCAGGCAAGGCGCCGCCGACACCGGATGCTTTGTTTGAGAATGAGGTGTTTTTTAATGCCAATTCTTCCAGCTCTGGAATGATGGAGGTTTCGGAGCTGCCGCCATTAGCCTTTGACGCTAAAGTGTTTTCCATTGACTCTAAATAGATGTATATTAAGTTGCGTTTTTTCTCCGGGAAAGTCAATTTGGCGGTTTTTGGATTGACGTAATTTTCTTCGTATAATTTGGTCGATTGAGTCAGGGCATAAATATAGTTAGGGATGCCAAAACTTTGAATCAGAAGAACAATTGCAATTAAAAACATACTCAGCGAGTAAATTGCTTGATTTCGTAATCTCAAAAACGGCAAGGTGAGTTTTCGTGATGATTTGATTTTTTTCAAGCAGAAGGCGATTATGCGATTGATAAAATAGATCGATTTGTCGAACATTGGGATTAATAAGGCGCCGAATAATAGGAGAACTAGCGGAAGATTTTGCAGGACGGCCGACCATAAATTGTCAGATTTGCCACCAGCTAATCCGTTGACGAAATAAAAAATTATCTCGTCGATTTGTGAATCTTTAAAGACTATATATTTATAGCGCGCCGCAATTAAGCAAAATGCTGCCAAAAAAAGCAAAATGATTGATATTGATTTAATCCAGAAACGTTTGGTAAATTTAATTTTTCTCACCATTCTATTATATCACTTACGTTTTTTGAGGATGAAGGGGTATAATAAAAGCATGAGCAAGAACAAGACGCGCACGTTCGGAATTAGTTGGTGGATTGGTTTGGCTTTATTTGCGGGGATGATTTGTTTGATGTTGGGCGATATTTTACATCGAGATGGCGTAATTGGCTCAAAAACTGATGTTTTAGTGATGGGTACGAATGCTGGATTTAAGCCGTTTGAATATATTGATAATAATCAAGTGGTTGGCTTTGACGTTGATCTAGCGAGGGAAATTGCTAAAAGCTTGGGTAAGGATTTGAAGGTCGAAGACATGTCGTTTGATGGGCTACTTCCGGCGCTGGATAGTGGGCAAATTGATATGGTGGCGGCTGGAATGACAGTGACGCCTGAGCGAGAAAAAAATGCGCTGTTTTCAGATCCGTATTATTCGGCGTCACAGAGAATAATTGTTAAAAAGGGCAGTCCGATTCGCAATAAATATCAATTGCCAGGGCGAAAAATTGGCGTACAGCTGGGTACGACTGGCGATACCTTGGCGTCTAAAATTGCTGGAGCATCAGTCACACAATTTCAAACCGCTCCAAGTGTTTTGCAGGAATTAAGTTCGGGAAAAATTGAAGCGGTCATTCTGGACGACGCTCCCGCAAGGCAATATTCGGCTGGATTTTCTGACTTAGAAATTTTACCGGGCGCGCTCAGTGATGAAAGTTATGCGATTGCTATTAAAAAAGATAATAAAGACCTCTTAGAAAAGGTTAATAAAGAAATTGCCAAGATGAAAAAAGATGGTCGCTATGAAAAGCTGATCCGCAAATATTTTGGTGAGGAGGCTAAATCGTGAATTTTTGGGAAGTGATTTTTGGCGGCGGTCGATGGCTATTTTTATGGCATGGATTAGAGGTGACGCTGGTTTTGACTGTGTTGTCGCTTATTTTAGGGTCGGCAATTGGTGTGCTTGTCGCCCTGATGCGAACGTCGAATTTACGACCATTTGGCAGGATGAAAACAGGCAGACTCGCGAACTTTAATCCGCTGGCTAGTCTGGGAAAAATTTATGTTGATATCATTCGCGGCACGCCACTTTTGGTCCAGCTGCTGATTATGTATTATGTCGTTTTTGGGTCGTATCAATTTATGCCGAAGATTTTTGTGGCGGCGGTGGCGTTCGGGATAAATAGCGGCGCGTATATCGCCGAGATTATCCGTGGCGGAATTCAGAGTATTGACAAGGGGCAAATGGAAGCAGCTAGGTCTTTGGGTCTGAGTAATTGGCAGGCAATGCGACTAGTCATTTTGCCGCAAGCAATGAGAAATTCATTGCCGGCGTTGATTAGTGAATTTATCGCGCTATTAAAGGAAACTTCGGTTGTTGGTTGGATTGGTCTGAATGATATTATGCGGGGCGCGGACAATATTCGTTTTCAAACGGCGACAGCTTTTCAATCGCTATTTGCCGCTGCGGCGATGTACTTAATTTTGACGGCGATTTTTACGCGAGTAATGGCGCGAGTAGAAAGGAAATTGAAGCATGACGATGATCAGCGTTAAAAACTTGAAAAAAACGTTCGGCACAAATCGAGTTCTTCGTGATATTGACGTGGAAATTGAAGAAGGCGAGATTGTCGTGGTGGTTGGCTCGTCTGGTTCTGGCAAGTCGACATTCTTGCGTTGTCTGAACTTGCTGGAGGAGCCAACTTCGGGCGAGATTATTGTTGATGGAGTAAAAATTACTGATCCACACGTGAACTTGAATGCGTTGCGTCAGAATATTGGCATGGTTTTTCAGCAATTTAATCTGTTCCCGAATTTGAGCGTGATTGAAAATATTAAATTAGCTCCGAAAAAGCTGCGTAAATTTTCAGATCAAAAAGCGACAAAATTGGCGCGAAGCTTATTGGACGATGTTGGATTATTGGACAAAGCGGACGCTTCGCCGAATAGTTTGTCTGGCGGTCAAAAACAGCGAGTAGCAATTGCGCGGGCGCTAGCGATGGAGCCGAAAATTATGCTTTTTGATGAGCCAACTTCAGCACTAGACCCAGAGATGATTGGCGAAGTTCTGGACGTGATCAGGAAAGTTGCCAAAAAGGGAATGACGATGGTAATCGTGACGCACGAAATGAAATTTGCCCGCGAAGTTGGGACGCGGATGATTTTTCTGGATAAGGGAGAAATAATCGAAAATGGCACGCCAGCTCAGGTAATGGATCACCCGAAAACTGAACGTGCCAAAAAATTCTTCGCCAAATAGCCCGAGTGACCTTGCTATAATTCGCTTAGAACTGGAACTTCTGTCAATTTATTAACCAGCTGGTCCAGGTCAATCTCTGTCAGATAACTCGGTAAAATTCGCGTGGTTTTTGGATCAACAAAGCCGCATTCCGCCACTTCCTCGACGCCGTGCGATGTTTGCTCCAGGTTGATGTGCTGGTAATCTTGCCAGTTGGTGATGAGGAAGAAAAATTCCAATTGTTCATTCGGGCCGTGCGCTGATTGTTCACCTGATTCGGCGAATTGTTGTATAAATAACAACTTGCCAATTTCTGGTTTGACGCCAGTTTCTTCAATCATTTCTCGACGCAAGCCGTCCAGCAAGCCTTCGCCCATTTCTAAGCCGCCGCCCGGCGTACACCAAAAATCACGACCTTTGCCGGTGTTTGCGGTTAATTTTTGGCAGAAAATTTCGCCGTTTTCATTGATGATAATTCCGCGTACGTTTACTCTTCGTCGCATAAAACCTCCTTTGATTGCTAATAGCCAGAGGTTCAATTAAGCTGAACGTACGCCCAATAATTTCATGGTCGGGGTGACTGGATTTGAACCAGCGACCTCACCGTCCCGAACGGTGCGCGCTACCGAGCTGCGCCACACCCCGACGCTAAAAACAGTATAAAACTAACAGATATTTTTGTCCAATTGTAATTATTAAAATGAAATCAACTAGTCCTAAAATGATATAATATAAGATGGACTTAGAGCGTAAAGGACTATAAATGAAACATATTTTACGAATTTTTAGAGGCTATTGGTTGCTGTTTATTATCTTGATTGGATTCACGTATGGCGTTGTGATGGCGAATTTGTGGCTGCCGGATAAAATGTCGGAAATTGTCAATAACGGCATTATTAAACAAGATATGTCGGCGATTTGGAATAATGGCTTGACGATGATTTTAGTGACGGCGGCTGGTGGGTTTTGCTCAATTGTCGTGGGTTTTTTGGCGGCGCGAATTGCTACGGGAATGGCGCAAAAATTGCGATTGAAATTGTTTGAACGAATAGAAAGTTTTTCTTTGGCGGATTTTAACAAGTTTTCTACGGCGTCGCTGATTACGCGCTCAACGAACGATATTCAGCAGATTCAAACAACATCAATAATGCTGCTGAGACTGGCGTTAATGGCACCGATTATGGCAATTGGCGGTCTGCAAAAAGCTATGAATAACGCGCCAGACCTGAGCTGGATCATCGCTTTGGCGGTGTTCGTTTTGTTCGTGGTTATCGCTACACTATTTACGATTGCTGTGCCTAGGTTTAAGAAATTGCAGACTCTGGTGGATAAGCTTAATTTGGTGGCGCGGGAAAATTTGGTTGGACTGAAAGTTATTCGTGCGTTCCATAACGAGAAGATTGAGCAGAAAAAATTCCAAGAAGCCAACACAGAATTAAATAAGATGAATTTATTTGTGAACCGTTTGATGATGTTGCTTGATCCGATTATGACTTTAGTGATGAACTTTTCGAGTGTGGCAATTGTGTGGTTTGGCGCGCATTTGATAAGTAGTGGCAATTTGCAAATTGGTAATATGATGGCGTTTTTGGAATACGCGATGCAGGTGATAATCTCATTCTTGTTGCTGTCGATGGTGTTTATTATGGTGCCGCGAGCCGCCGTATCGGTGCGCCGAGTCGGAGAAGTTTTGGATACAATTCCGTCGATTACTGACCCGAAGTCGCCGAAAAAATTACCAAAAGATGCCAAGGGAAAAATTGAGTTTAAGGACGTTACATTTACTTATCCTGATGCGGATTTGCCAGTACTTTCGGATATTAATTTTGTAGCCGAACCTGGTCAGACAACGGCGTTTATTGGCAGTACTGGTTCGGGAAAGTCGACTCTGATAAATTTGATTCCTCGTTTCTATGATGTTTCGGCGGGGCAGATTTTGCTTGATGGCGTTGATATTAGAAATCTGAAATTGGAAGATTTGTCTGGTCAAATTGGTTACGTGCCGCAAAAAGGCGTGTTGTTTAGTGGAACGGTTGCTAGTAATATCAAATACGGCAACGCTGAGGCTAGTGATAAGTTGGTTGAAAAAGCGGCCAAAATTGCCCAAGCGGAAGAATTTATTAGCGAGTTAAAAAATGGTTATAAAAGTGAAATCGCTCAGGGCGGTAGCAATGTTTCTGGCGGTCAGCGTCAGCGTTTGTCGATTGCGAGGGCTATTGCGGTTGAGCCGAATGTTTACATTTTTGACGATTCGTTTTCGGCGCTTGACTTCAAGACCGATGCGAAGTTGCGGGCTGTGCTTGCGAAGGAAACTAAGAATAAAACTGTGTTAATTGTTGGCCAGCGAATTAATACGATTATGAATGCCGATAAAATTATTGTGCTTAATGAGGGAAAAATTGTTGGTCAGGGAACGCATCAGGAATTGATGAAAGATTGCGAAGTTTATCAAGAAATTGCCGCTTCGCAGCTCTCGGAAGATGATTTACAGAAAATGTCTATTGCTGCGAAAGGAGTGTTGTAATGTCTAGGCAAACCACGAAAAAACGTCAGCAAATACGAATGGGTGGTCCTATGGGCAGAATGGGCACTGGCGAAAAGTCTAAAGATTTCAAGGGAACGGTCAAGAAGCTGATTAAATATTTGTCGGATTTTCGATGGCAAATGTTGATGGTATTGGTTTTTGCAATTGGGAGCACGATTTTTGCGATTGCCAGCCCGAAGATTTTAGGCGGCGCGACGAATCAAATTGTTGATGATTATGCCAATATGAAAGCTTACGAGGCGATCACTAGTAAATTGCCAAAAGGTGTTTCTTTGCCAGCGGGAACTACTGGCGCGGACGTTTTGAACCGACCGCCGAATAAGTCGGAGATTGAAAAACAGATTCCGTCCAGTCAGCTTGAGTCGATTAAAAAGTTAGATCTTAGTCGGCGTCCAAAATTTCATTTTGACGCTATTTGGCGAATAATTATTTTGCTAGTCGGACTGTATGTGCTGAGTGCAATTTTTCGCTATATTCAAACTTGGATAATGACTCAGGTGACGCAAACCGTAACTTTCAGAATGCGACAACAATTGTCCGAAAAAATAAATCGCTTGCCGCTGAGTTATTTCGATAAGCAAACTTACGGCGAAGTTCTTAGTCGCATAACTAATGACGTCGATACGATTAGCCAAACGCTAAATCAGAGTTTGTCGCAAATTATAACTTCAACGGTTACGGTGCTGGGAATTTTGGTGATGATGTTTTCGATTAGCTGGCAGATGTCGCTAGTTGCGCTACTGGTGCTTCCGCTGGCGGGTGGTGTGATTACGCTGATTGCAAAGAGCTCGCAAAAACAATTCTTGCGCCAGCAAACGCAGCTTGGCGAACTTAATGGACACATTGAAGAAATGTATGGCGGTCATCAAGTGATGCGCGTCTTTAATGGCCAGAAAAAATCGATTGCTAAGTTTTCTAAGATCAATAATCGGCTTCAGGAGAGCGCTTGGAAGGCTCAGTTCTTTTCTGGCTTGATTCACCCGATTATAAATTTTATCAGCAATATTGGCTACGTAGCTATGACAATTTTGGGCGGTTGGCTGGCGATTAATGGTCGGCTAAAAATCGGCGATATTCAGGCGTTTATTCAATACGTCGATCAGTTCAATCAGCCGCTGGTTCAGGTTGCTAATATTGCTAATATTTTGCAATCGACAGCTGCTGCCGCCGAGCGAGTGTTTGAGTTTTTGGACGAGCCAGAAGAAGCGGTTGAATCGAATAACTTGGTAAAATTGTCCGACATAAAAGGCGAAGTTGAATTCGACAATGTCGTCTTTGGTTATAAGCCAGACCAAACTATCATCAAAAGTTTGTCGGCGCACATTAAGCCAGGTCAGCGCGTGGCGATTGTTGGTCCGACTGGTGCTGGCAAAACGACGCTAGTTAACTTGCTAATGCGATTTTATGAGATTAATAGCGGTTCGATTAAAATTGACGGCGTGGATATTCGTAGAATGAAACGTAGCGATGTACGTCAAATGTTTGGTATGGTACTGCAGGATACGTGGCTGTTTAATGGCACGATTCGTCAGAATTTGATGTATGGCAATCCAAAAGCTACCGAGGAAGAGATGATAAAAATCGCCAAAGAAGCGCATGTTGATCATTTTGTGAGGTCGTTACCAGCTGGCTATGATATGGTCTTGGGTGAGGAGGCTGCTAACATTTCCCAGGGAGAAAAGCAGCTGCTGACAATTGCCAGGGCAATGTTAGAGAAGGCGCCGATGTTGATTTTAGACGAAGCGACAAGCTCGGTTGATACGCGCACCGAAGTCCTTATCCAAAAAGCCATGGAGAAGTTGATGCAGGGGAAAACTAGCTTTGTTATCGCGCACCGTTTGAGTACCATTCGTGACGCTGATTTGATTTTGGTGGTTAAGGACGGGAATATCATTGAGCAGGGCAATCACGATACTCTGCTGAAGCAAAATGGATTTTACGCTGAGCTTTATAATAGTCAGTTTGCTGAGTGATTAATAATAAGCAAGACGAGGTGAAATATGATTCATAATTAACGTACTTCATATCTTACATCCTCAATAATTTCTCCATTATCATCTAAATAGCAGATACCCTGAACCTCTAAACGCTGCTTCGCATAATTGCTATTATTGTGATAAAGTTTTTCACCCAGGACTGACCATATGATAGTCAGTTCTTTTTTCTCAAGTTCTTTTATAAATTCATTTTTGTTTACTAATAAAGAATCTGAACTTAAGTATTTATCTAAATCGGTATTAAACATGCATATGTTTTTGTCTTTTGATTTATATATTCCTAAGTTATCAGTATCTTGTATGCTTAATAACTTTCTTATGGCTAAATTTGGACTATAAATTCTGATGCCTGTATTTCTAAGAGCTCGGTCATTCTCAAAACCGCCGCCAGAGTATTGAATAACAGGCTGTATAACCTTAAAGGGTGTTTGCTTGTCGGGAGTTATCCATCCATCGCTTGGCTCATAGATTGCTATAGTATCTTGATATGCAGAACTATTAGGGAACTCTGAAAGAAATACCGAATGGCTATGGTCAGCAGGCTGTGGTAGTGTATCGTTATAGAATCTTTTGTCTTTACTCCATCTTATAATTGTTTGTAAGTCTTTTTTGTAAACGACATACCCTTGGGTGCGGATCCATAGTTCGCGATATCTTCTATCGTCTTCATCTTCTGGGTTTTCTCTCTCACTCTTCCAAATCGCCCAGCTCAAGAGTGTAATAAAAGTCTTGTTACCATGTTTACTTTCTATTATAGTTTTTGGTCTTGGTATGTCTCCGGACGAAAATTGCCAGTTTTCTGTTCTCCACGCATTGTATGAAGGTTTCCACCAGATATCCTTTTTGTCATCATTTTTGTTTGTAAATTTTTCCAATAGTAATGGATCGACAGTAGGATCCAGATCTCTTGCATATGTCTGGTAGGCGCCCTTGAATATCTTGGAAGTATTGTCCAGCCAACTATCTTGAATATAGTGATAATTCGATCCTATCATTGCCAAGAATTCGTACAAGGCTATCCATTGGTATTTTTTACCTATACGCTCAACACTGTCATTTTGGAGGCGATCAAAACTACTACGACCTCTATCATATTCTTCATGAAGCTCTGGTCTCCATCCAAGCTTTATAACCCTGTCCATTATCCATCTACGCGCTATATTAATATCGTAATCTTCGAAGGCTTTAGTAAAGGTTTTTTTGCCGACGACGTAGGGTTTATATTTCTTATATTTGCCTTTTTTAAAAAATGATAGCGACCTTTCGAAGTTGTCTAATGCTTGTGTTACCTCATCGTCTGATATTTCTTGCTTGACAACAGTAGATTCAACAAAACTAAAATTAAAGCGGTTACTAAAACTTTTGGAGTAATATTCTTCTAATAGTTTCTTTTGTTTTTTAGAGAGTGACTTTTTGAACTTGTCAAAGCCTTTTCTAGAGGTGTTGGGGTTGGGCAATTTTTTGGATAGGGGAATGTTTGTGAACCCGCTTAAATAAGAACCTACTGTGTAATTACCAAAATCTGCTAAAGCGGCTCCACCTTCGCCATACATGAGCGATTCCCAGATCGAAAAATAATTATTATTATCATATTTTCTTCTAAGACTATCTATGTCTGGTATGTTATTTGGAAACTTATAGTATGCGAATGAGGGCTTAATTTTATTAAGGTCTACGTGAATATTATTCTTGTATTTTCGAATATATAGTTCAATTAATCCTTTCGCATAGTCGTCCAACAATGCGTCTGGTCTGCGATTTTTGTTTAGGAAGTGGTTTTTATAAATCCATACAACTAATGACTGAAATCCAGCCTTATCATGTGTATTTAACGAAACAACGCCATATGTTGCGGCAAATAATCTCTCGACTATATAGGGGTCGTCAATATCAATAAACATCTCTAGCAATTTTACTAGGACATCTTGGTGATACCTAAATAGCTGGATTAATGCTCTTGTTGATCGATCACGTAGGTCATTGTCCGTTGATGATAGAGTCCAGGCTAGGGCTATGCCGGTCAGCAGTATCGCCTCTTGGTCGCTGATGTCCCTTGGTAGCCTACTGATGCTCCAAGATTGGATTCTTGATAGGGCATTACCCTGTTCGCTGGTAGCGTTGAGTATGTATTGTTGGAACCACGAGTCTCTTTCTGCTAAATTAGTTCTACTCAATATTTCATGAAGTCTCAGTGCATTTAGTGGGTGATTGGGAACTACGGAAACATCAAATAAGCAGTCCATCACTTGATGTAGGTCATATATTGAATCGTTCATATATGTATTTATGTATTCTTTAATCTTGAACTCGTTGATATAGGAAGCCGTGCCTGTTTTCTTGTCAAAACCATCAAGTTCAACATCGCGCCATTTTATACTATTAAGGAACGCAGTCTTTATTCTATAATCATCTCTATATTTCTCTGGAATCACCCACACAAACTCAGCCTTATCTTTCTTGCACCGTTCCGGTATCTGTATTGACAGAGCTTCTAGTAGTCCAATGTTGTTTATGTTTTCATCCAAAAACTTTCCGTTTTCAAAGAATCTCTGAGCGCTCACTTTAGAGCTGATTTCATTCTCAGTGAGTATGGAACGAACGATTAGGTGGTCGCTAAAACGGTTGTAGGTAAATTTATATTTGCATTCAACTCTTTTATCATTTTCTCCGTATCTTGGATATTTTAATAGCAGACCGTACTTTTCCATTAATTTTAAGAGTTCTGATGCGCGACTAGATAATTTGGGGTCAGCCTTAATGATTTTTAATATATTATAGCGTGATATGACTGAGGTTCTGTTCTGACCCATCCATTTACCAACCTCCTTTATTACGTGTTTCCATAAATATTCTTTGCCTATTTTTATATTTAATTCTTTTGCTATCTTTTTTGACTGCACTTTTACGTATTGCTCAAAGACGTGTGTGGCACCCTTACCCTTAAATGTCTTATCTGTTTCACCTTCATAGGCTTCACAAAATATCATTAAAAACAACGGATTCCTGAACTCTGGATTAATAATTGGGATTTCTGGCATTTTCATCTTATAATGTTTGAAAAATGTAGATATGGCGTCCCACTCTATTTCGGAAAATCCAAAATGCTCTACTGTGTTATATTTTCTTCTGTTTGGTATCATTTTTTCATAACCATTGCGAACACTAACAACTAAAGACAGTCCTTTAATATCAAAAAGTTCTGAGAGTTGCGACCATTTTATAGCATCTGCCTCGTTGATGGCGTCTATAATCAAACAAACTCTCTCGGGTGAGGAATTAGCTAGAGACCTCAAGTCCTTTAGAAAACCTGCGCTAGTTGTGTAACCCATTAATTTCGCCATACACACTACGGGGTTTGTGTCTTCTATGCTTGCAAGTTCATCTGATAGAAAAATTAAGGTAGGTTTTTCAAGGCTAATTCGACTGTTGGCATAGTCGCAAAGTAAGTGGGTTTTTCCAATGCCAGCTTCGCCTTTTAGAATCATCCGTGGCGTAGAGAATAGATCTATCTTGACTCCATCATTGATGAAATCCAACAAGCTCCCCAGTGCCACATGAAGTGACCATATAGGACCTGTGTCAATGCTAATTTTTGCACACTCTTCCTTCTCTTGACGCTCTTTATCTTGGAGCTCTCTGAAAAACCAGTAAAGATCATTAGATAATTTTATGGCGATTTTTAGCTTCTTAGTTAATATACTCCATGATATATTTTCATTCTTTGATTTAGTTTTTAAACTTAATAATTTATCAATAACTGATTTTACATTTTTGTGTAGATGTTTTAATTCTTCCGTTTTGTCTGGGTAATCGACTTTACAATACGACAACGCTTTCCTCGTTTTATGGGCTAGTTTAAATAATTCAGTAAGATATTCAGGTTCTCGATTCAGGGCTTGAAGGCTCCTTCTTATGTTTTTGATTTCTAAATTAATATCACGACTATATCGTAAACCAGCACTACTATTGGCTCGTTTTAATCTTTCTTTTTGTGCTTGCGTATCTAGTCCCATAAGTAATATTCCTACCTATATACTGTATCGTGATACTATCAATTTATCTACTATTTTTAGCCACATAACTTATTTGTTATTTGGTTCGTTAGAAAATTGATAAATTTGTCGATATTTGGCGAACTATTTATAATTAAGTCATGAATATCACCGACCAACTCCTCACTAAATACCCAATCATTTCCGACCAAGTCGATATAAAAGAACTTGGTACGCTTTTAAGAGAGTTGGAAAAAACTTTACGTCGTGGCACTACTGGAAATATTGTGGAGTTTGGTTGTTATGTCGGCACGACTAGTTTGTTTATTCGACGACTATTGGACGCTTATGATTTTACGGGCGAGTTTCATGTTTACGACTCGTTTGCGGGATTGCCAGAAAAAACCCAGAAGGATAATAGCGCCGCGGGTGATCAATTTAAGGCTGGCGAGTTATTAGCGCCGCGTAAGACATTTGTTCAGAATTTTAAGAAAGCGGGGCTAAAGTCGCCGATTATTAACAAAGGCTGGTTTTCTGATTTCACTGCTGATGATGTGCCGGAAAATATTATGTTTGCGTTTTTTGATGGCGATTTTTACGAGTCAATTGTCGATTCTTTTCGGGCTTGTGAAAGTAAATTTAACGAAGACGTAATAATTATTGTTGATGATTACGCAAATGAAGCTCTACCGGGCGCTGCAAAAGCCACTGATGAATGGCTAAAAGTTAACCGACAATTCGCGGTCAGGACTGAAGCTAGTCTGGCAATTATCTCCTCTTGCTCAAAAACATAAACGTGTTACAATTAAAACATCACTAATATAAACAGGGGAGGGTTGTGATGGACGAACCAATTCACATCACGTCTGAAATAGGAAAACTTAAGACCGTTCTATTGCATCGGCCAGGTGAAGAGCTGGAGAATTTGACGCCAGACTATCTGACCGATCTTTTATTTGACGATATTCCATATCTGAAAGTGGCGCAGGCTGAACACGATGCTTTTGCGGAAGCATTGAGAAGTCGTGGAATCGAAGTTTTGTATCTGGATCAATTGGTCGCCGAGGCAATTAACACAGATCAATTGCGCGAACAATTTGTCGATGAAATGTTGGCTGCTTCTAAGCAGGATTCACGCCGTGTTACTCAAACATTGCGTCAGTTCTTGTTGGATTTGCCAACTCACGCTATGATTCGCAAGATTATGGCTGGTGTTCGCAAGGATGAAATTACTTTGCCTCCAGATCAACATCAGCAACTTCATAATATGATCGAGAAAAATCATTATCCGTTCTATCTCGATCCAATGCCAAACCTATACTTTACACGCGACCCAGCTGCCGCAATTGGTAACGGTTTGACAATCAACAAGATGCACTGGACGGCTCGTCGTCGTGAATCGCTATTTATGCGCTACATCATCGACCATCATCCACGTTTTGCCAACCGCGTGCCAGTTTGGTACAACCGCACAGAGAAATTCTCAATGGAAGGTGGCGACGAATTAATATTAAGCGATAAGGTTATGGCAATTGGTGTTTCAGAGCGAACAACCGCTGAGGCAATTGAAAAGATGGCAACCAAATTGTTTGCTGGTTCAAAGTTTGAGAAAGTCATCGCTATGGAAATTCCAAAATCTCACGCCTTTATGCATCTTGATACGGTGTTTACAATGATTGACCGCGATAAGTTTACGATTCACCCAGAAATTCGCGACCACGGCGGCAGGATGAACTGTTTCATTTTGGAGAAGGTTGAAGGTCAGCCATTCCCACGAATTACACATGAAACAGATTTGGAGCACGTTCTGAGGGTTGCGCTGGGCTTGCCAAGTGTTACGTTGATTGAGTGTGGTGGTGGCGATCCGATTGCCGCTGCTCGTGAGCAGTGGAATGATGGATCAAACACTTTGGCGATTGCGCCAGGTGTTGTGGTGACTTATGATCGCAACTACGTAACTAACCAGAAATTGCGCGAAAACGGTATCGAAGTTATTGAAATTAGTGGTGCTGAGCTTGGACGCGGTCGTGGCGGTCCACGCTGTATGAGTATGCCGCTAGTACGAGAGGATGTATTCTAATGGCTCAGAGTTTGAAAGGACGATCGCTACTGACTTTGAGCGATTATACCGCTGAAGAGATTCGCTTGCTATTGGATACGGCTCGTGAATATCGCCGATTGAAATATGCCGGCATTCCGCACCGAATTCATGAGGGTAAAAACGTGGCTTTGCTATTCGAAAAGGCTTCAACGCGAACGCGCTGCGCATTTACGGTAGCTGCTAATGATCTTGGAGTTGCGCCAGAATACCTTGGTAAGGATGATATTCAATTGGGTAAGAAAGAGACGGTTGAAGACACCGCTAAGGTTTTGGGTCGAATGTTTGACGGAATTGAATTCCGCGGTTTTGATCACGCAACTGTTGAGGAGTTGGCGCGTCACGCTGGCGTTCCAGTGTGGAATGGATTGACAGATAAGTTCCATCCAACACAGATTTTGGCTGACTTCATGACAATTGAAGAGCATGTCGGAAAATTGAAGGGAACTAAGCTGGTATTTGTTGGCGATGGTCGCAACAATATGGCAAACTCGCTGATGATCGGCTCAGCTATCATGGGACTTGATTTTCGCATTTTGGCGCCTCGTGAGTTGCATCCAGATCAAGCTTTGGTTGATAAAGCAAATCATTTTGCAAGGTCAAGCCACGCACGCATTACCATCACTGACAACTTCGAAGAAGCTTTGCGCGGTGCTGATGTAATTTACACGGACGTTTGGGTTTCAATGGGCGAAGAAGACAAGTTTGCTGAGCGCATTAACCAATTGCGACATTTCCAAGTTAATCGCCAGATGATTAACCTGACAGGAAATCCTGAGGTTAAGTTTATGCACTGTTTGCCAGCATTCCATGACGCATTGACGATTACTGGAAAGAAGATTCAGGAAGATTTCGGTTTAGATTCAATGGAAGTGACGGATGAGGTGTTCCGCTCGCCACATTCGATAGTTTTTGATCAAGCGGAAAATCGTATGCATACAATCAAGGCTGTGATGGCTTTGACATTGTAGTTGTTGTCGTAATAAGGAGGTTAAGGAGGCTCCGAGGCAATGGTAGAAAAAATTAAAAAAGCAAAGCAGAAGCTTCGATCACCGTCGGCGTTTACTATTTTGTTTGTCGTGATTATCGTTATGGCGGCATTGACGTGGGTTGTTCCTTCTGGACTATATAAGACGAACGAAGATGGCGATCGTATAGCTAATTCGTATCACGTAGTCGACAAAGAGCGAACCGTCACGGAAGAGAAAGATGGCAAAAAGGAAGAGGTCAAAAAACACGACCAGCAGGGTTTGTGGGACGTCTTCACCGCACCTATTAAAGGTATGTCAGACAAGCTTGATGTCATCGTCTTCGTGATGGTGCTTGGTGGATTCTTAGGCGTCACTATGAAAACTGGTGCGCTTGACGCTTCTCTTGGCGCGCTGCTCCGAAAGATGAAGGGCAAGGAAAAGTGGCTCATCCCGATTCTGATGATTTTATTCGCTATCGGTGGTACTACTTACGGTATGCAAGAAGAAACTGTGGCGTTCTATGCGCTCGTCATACCAATGATGATTGCTGCTGGCTATAACGCCATGACTGGTGTGATGGTGATTGTGCTGGGTGCTGGTACTGGTGTGCTCGGTTCGACAATCAACCCATTTTCTACTGGTGTTGCAGCAAAAACCGCAGATGTGAAATTGGGTAGCGTTATTCCAATAATGTCTATCATCTTAGTACTTTGTTTGATTGCCGCGATTGTCTTTACTATGCGTTACGCCGCAAAAGTTAAGGCCGGCAAATACAAAGAAGATGTTCGCTATAAGCCAGCTACGGCTGCTCTCGACATGACAAACGTACCAAAATTCACTGGTCCACGAAAAGTTGTTATGTCTGTGTTTGCTATTACATTTGTGCTAATGATTCTTTCCTTGATTCCATGGGGAAGTTGGAATATCACATTCTTCGCTGATATGTTTGAATGGGCTGCAGGTTTGCCAGTTATTGGCGCGGTGCTTGGTGTAGTCCACAGTGCGGCATTTGGTGATTGGTATTTCAATGAAATCACTGCACTATTCCTAATTTCAACAATTGTCATAACCGCAATTTACTACAAAGAGTTTAAGAAAGAGGGTGTTTTCCCAGTTGATACATTTATCGACGGTGTGAAAGATATCTTACCAGTTGCTTTGATTATCGCAGTGGCAACAGGTGTTTCTGTGGTGATGTCTAATGGCGAAATCCAGGACACAATCATCAGCTGGGGTGAATCTCTCCTGAAAGATGCTGGTGGCGGTGTTGTCGGTGTGCTGGCGTATCTGTTCTACTTGCCAATGTCATTTATCGTTCCGTCATCATCAGGTTTGGCGGCAGCAACTATGCCGGTTATTGCGCCAATTGCCGACCTGGTTGGCTCAAGCAAAGAAGTTATGGTTGCCGCATTTGCGACAGCGTCTGGCTTGATCAACATGATGGCTCCAACTATCGCGTCGTTGATGGGTGGATTGGCTTTGGCTGGCGTTTCATATCGCGACTGGCTAAAACGCTCAGCTCCAATTATGGCGATATTTGCTATTATCAGCATTACAGTTATTGCAATTTTCGGAGCACTGTAGCCTATGGATAAGAAGCGTACTATTGTAGTAGCGCTCGGTGGTAACGCCCTGCAACGGCAGGGCGAAGCCGCGTCTGAGCAACAGCAACGAGTAGCTGATGAAACTGTTCGGCAACTTTTACCGTTAATCCAGGCTGGTCATAACGTAGCAATTGTTCATGGTAATGGTCCTCAGGTTGGTAATATCGTTTTGCACGAAGAAGCGATTAACACGCCAGATGTGCCAAGTTTGCCGCTGGAAGATTCTGGCGCTATGAGCCAGGGGCTGATTGGCTTTTGGCTGCAACAGGCTTTTCATGACGCCTTTATGGTTAATCAAATGAACAATCGCGCTGTTAGCGTTATAACTCAAACGATTGTTAGTTTAAGCGACCCAGCATTCCAAAATCCAACCAAGCCAATTGGTCCGTTCTATTCGGAAGACGAGGCGAAAACCGTCGCTAGCGAACGCGGCTACACGGTAAAAGAAGACGCTGGCCGTGGTTGGCGGCGTGTCGTTCCTTCGCCAAAACCTCAGACGATTGTTGAGGCTGATGTGATTAAGGCGCTGGTTCATGCTGGCGTGACGGTCGTTTCAACTGGCGGTGGCGGCATTCCTGTTTTACAAGACGAAACTGGTCAATTAAAAGGCGTCGCTGCGGTCATTGATAAGGACTTCGGCGCGGCAAAATTGGCAGATCTTTTGGATGCTGATACTTTGCTGATTTTGACTTCGGTTGATGCTGCTAAAATTAATTTTGGCAAACCAGATGAACAATCTCTAGGGGAAGTTTCAATAGAAGAACTTCAAAAGCATATTGACGATGGGCAATTTGCGCCAGGTTCGATGTTGCCAAAAACTCAGGCTGCCTTGTCGTTCCTGGATGGAAAGTCGGGGCGTACGGCGATTATTACTTCGCTGGATAAAACCGCTGAAGCCATTAGCGGCTCGGCAGGCACGATAGTTAAATCGTAATAAAAATCAAGAAGTTCCTGTGAATGGCGCAGGAGCTTCTTGTGTTTATATATGTTTTATTTTATAATATGAAATTATGTTGCAATATCTTCGTTCGACAAATAATGATTCAATAATTAGCCCGCAAGAAAATTTGCAGTCTGGTTCGTGGGTGCGCTGCGAAAGGCCGAGCGACGAAGAAGTGTCGCAATTGTTGACGCTGGGTTTGGATGAGGATTTGATAAGTGACGCGCTTGACCCGCACGAGGTGCCACGTATTGAGTTTGACGATGAGTGGACTTATTTGATTGCGCGATTGCCAGACACTGACGACGATTTTAACGATTTTACCACGCCGATTTTATTCTGCATCAATAAAGATCATATCGTGACGTTGTCTAGAGATAGTTTGGGACGATTGTGGCAGCCATTTATTGATAAAGTGCGAATTAGGACGGATCGACAAGTTGAGCTTTTGGTGGCGATGGTTGAGGCGATTTCAATGCAATATCAGCGGCGCGTGGCAACGATTAATCGCCAAATGCGAGCGGCTACGGACAGTATTCATACACTGAGAGTTAATGACATTGCCACACTGGCGGAGTATGAGCGCAAACTGAATGATTATCTTGACGCGCTAATTCCGATGAACTGGGCAATTGAGAAACTTTTGGCGACTCAGAAGTTGCGACTGAAAGCTGATGATAAGGAAGACGTTGAGGATATTTCGATTGATTTGGAGCAGGTGATTGCGCGTTGTAAAAGTTTGTTGAGGACGATTACTAATGTGCGCGATAGCTATAGGGCGGTGATGGATACGCGTCTTAATGAGACGATTCGCCTGCTAACCGTAATTACCGTAGCTTTGACTATTCCGACGATGATCGCTGGTTTGTATGGTATGAACGTGCCAGTTCCAGGTGCCGATAATCCATTGATGTTTTGGGGAATTACCGCAGTTAGTGTAGTGCTGGCATTCGTTGTGGGCTATTATTTCCTGCGCCGCCGATAAAGTTTAATTGCAATTCGATAGATTGCTAATATCGCTTGTGTATATTATAATTTTCTTATGATGGTGGGCTATTTTGAACGCAGATCGTTGACTGAAAAGTTGACGCAAGCTCAACGAATGCATAAAAACGGTTGGATTAATTTGACCGGGAGTCTTGATGTTACTCGAGTTTCAAAGGCTTTGTCGTTGTCTGCTAATATTGTCCGTGACGTACTGGATATCCACGAATTACCTCGAGCGGAGTTTTCTGATGGTGTTGAATATATTTTTACGCGCATACCGTTTGGTCAAACTGATTCTGGCAAAACGGCACCGTTTTTGATTGCAATTAGCGGCGGTCATTATATTACAATATCGCCTCATGTTAAATTTTCACCTCTGGAGGTTAGTGATTATTTATTTAGCACAACCGAACGTCCAGCGGGAGTTTTTGCTGCGAATTTGGCGTATATTATTTCTCAATATGAACAGCGCGTACACTTGTTAACGGAACAAATTAGCGATGCTCGTCGGCGACTAAGCCGTCATGAAGTTGAGAATTCGGATTTTATTAAATTTGTCGCAATTGAAGACACGCTCAATGAATATCGAAGCAGTTTGGAAGGTATGTCCCGCGTTATTACACAACTGATGGAAAATCGCCGCCATCTATTTAAGACTAGAGACCTGGAAGCCTTGGAGGACGTCGATTTACACATCAGGCAAGTTTTAGTGGCAATCAGTTCCAGTACGCACACAATTTCCAGTATCCAAAACGCTTATTCGACGGTTGCTAATAATACACTGAACCAACGCATGAAGGCGTTGACTGCCATAACAATTCTTCTGGCTATTCCAAACGTTTTTTACGGAATGTACGGCATGAATATAGCGCTGCCGTTTCAGGGTGAACCTTGGGCATATCCAGTTATCACTAGCTTTACAGTGTTGTTGATTTTACTTGTTATGGTTATTGCTAAGCGACTCCGCTTGTTCTAATATAGATATAATAAGCATTTTCAAAATGTTTTTGCTTGACGTACCAATAAACGTTTGGTAACATTGTTAGCATGTCTCGCGCCGAAGCATTAAATTGCTGATATTAAGTGATAAAGGTCGAAGCGCGTGGGGCTGCACATAATAATAAGGAGTGCAAAACACATGCCAATAGCAATCAAATTTGTGCCATCAAGGCGCAAAAAGATCGCGGTGGATGTGGTGCCTGCCGAATGGCAAACATACATAGCACAATAAAAAGAGTGCAGTCGATCCAATGATAGAATAGGGACGACTATAAACAAATCCCGCTCCAAGGCACCGGAGCGGGATTTTGGTTTGTGTGAAAATGCGTTAATCTTTTACTTCAACGCCAGCTTTTTTCAAGGCTTCCTTGACTGATGATTCAATTGAGCCAGAGCTGTCCATCTCAGTGTTTTTTCCATTTATGTAGAAAGTTGGTGTTGCGGCGACGCCGTGTTTGCGACCGAGAGCCATATCGAAGTCGATTTTATTTTTAACCTTGTTGCTGGCAATATCGGTTTTATATTGATCGATATTAAGTTTCAATTGTTCAGCATAAGATTTGAAGATGTTGTCGCGTTCTGTAGTGTTGGCGTTTTTCCAAGTGTCCTGATTTGCATATAGAAGCTCATTCATTTCCCAGAATTTACCCTGCAGGCCAGCAGCTTCAGCTACGGCAGCGGCAGCGCGCGCGTTAGGGTGTGAGCTGGCAATTGGGAAATTACGGAAAATTAATCGAACGTGATCTTTGTACTTTTCAGCAAGAGCTTCGGCTTTTGGTGCAGCGGTGCCACAGCCAGGGCATTGATAGTCGGCGTATTCGATAATTGTTACTTTGGCGTCTTTACTGCCAATTTCGTGATCTGCAATATCGCCATTTCTTGATTCTGCGCTGATAATTGTGTTCAGCTGATCGTTATTGATATCGCTAATGTTCAGTCGATTTTGTGTCGAAATATAAATCATTCCACCAACAATCGCCACTACAATAATTGCGAAAATTATCCAGCTTTTCTTATTCATTTTACCTCCATTTACTCTAGTAAGTATAGCACGGAATGCTGTACAATAAAACTATGACGATTGTGCTAATTTTTGGATATTTGGTTACTTTGGCGGTTTTGCTGATAGTGCTGGGAGTTCAGCCGAAAACGTCTTCGCATAGTCAATTTGAGCTGCGGCGGAGAAGTGGACTAGGCGATGAAAAGGCTAAAATTCTTTTGCGACAAAGAGAATTTTTACGAGATATTATTTCACTGCAGCGCGCCGTGGCTTCTTTATGTTTGGTAATTTTAAGTATTATTAGTGTTTATTTGTTCAATTGGATGACTGGACTGGTCTTGTCAATTATAATAGCCCTAGAAATCGGAGCTGTCGCGCGAATTGGCTTGTGGCAGAAATATTCACAGCAATTTTATGAAAAATACGAACCGCTAATCTTAACGACAATTGAGCGACATCAAGTAATTTTGTCACTAATTCGTTCGGTGTCGCCAGTGGTTGGTGATAGTCGGGTGATTGAATCGAAAGAAGAATTGCTGGAAATGGTGGCTCAATCCAGCGGAGCGATTTCACCTTCTGAGAAAAAGCTTATTGCTAACGGACTGAAGTTTAATGATACGAAAGTCGAGGAAATTATGACGCCGAGAAGTATGATTGAATCGGTACCTATGAACGAACTTCTCGGGCCGCTAGTGCTTGATGATCTTCATAAAAAAGGGTATAGCAGATTTCCTGTTATTGACGGCGACATTGACCATGTTGTTGGCATGTTGAGGATTCAAGATTTGTTGACGATTGATCGCAAGGCAAAATCTCATTGTGCGGAAACAGTCATGAGTAAAGATGTCTATTATATTCGCGAAAATCAAACTCTACAGCACGCCTTGGCTGCATTTTTGAAAACGCAGCACCACCTGTTTATTGTTGTAAATGAATTTCGAGAAACAGCTGGTCTACTGAGCTTAGAAGACGTAATTGAAGCGCTATTAGGTCAGAAAATCATTGACGAATATGATGTTTATGGAGATATTCGTAAGGCTGCCACGGCTAATCCGCAGAAAAATAATTTGCCCACAAAAACTCGACGAGATGTTTAATTCTGGGAATTTGCCCAGATTATGCTATAATAACAGATATGAAAAATAGAATTTTGGCGGCAGAAACTTCTAAAAAAGTTGGTGAGAATATTACAGTTGCGGGCTGGGTTCATTCCAGGCGTGATCATGGCGGATTGATTTTTATTGATTTGCGCGACCATACAGGTCTGGTTCAGTTGGTTATTAATCCTGATAGAAAAGATGCTTTTTCTTTGGCGGAAAGCTTACGAGATGAGTTTGTGGTTCGTGCTTGTGGCGTGGTTGCGGAGCGTGGTGAAGGTCTGAAAAATCCGAATATTGCCAGTGGCGATGTGGAAATTGTTGTGGACAATTTGGAGATTTTGAACCGAGCTGAAACTTTGCCAATTCAGCCATTTGCCGAGGATAATCAAGCTGGCGAAGAACTAAGATTCAAGTATCGTTATCTTGATTTGCGTCGTCCAAAAATGCAAAATATGCTTAAAAAGCGCGCCGAAATGTATCGTCGAATCCATAAATATATGGACGATCGAGATTTTATTGAAATTCAAACTCCAATTTTGGCTAACTCAAGTCCTGAAGGCGCGCGCGATTTTCTGATTCCGAGTCGTTTGCAGGAAGGGAAGTTTTACGCTTTGCCACAAGCTCCACAACAGTTTAAGCAGTTGCTGATGGTTGGTGGTGTGCCGCGTTATTATCAGTTGGCTGCTTGTTTCCGCGACGAAGATCCGCGAGCAGATCGCTTGTATGGCGAGTTTTATCAGCTTGATTTGGAGATGAGTTTTGCTGAAAATGGCGAAGAAGTTCGCACTGAAGTTGAGCCTTTGATGAAGCAACTGGCAACTGATTTTGCTGGTAAAAAATTGTTGGATTTGAGTGATTTGGCGGTTGGTGATGGTAATTCAATTCCGCGAATTTCGTATCGCGACGCCATGGAAACTTACGGTTCTGATAAGCCGGATTTGCGATTTGGTATGGAATTGATAGAGTTGACAGATGCGTTTGCGGAAACCGAATTTGGTGTATTTAAAAATGCTGAATGCGTTAAGGCTATTTGCGTAAAAAACGGCGCAAGTTTGAGCCGCAAGCAAATTGACAATTTCACCAACATCGCTAAAAGCGAAGGCGCTGGCGGTTTGGCGTACATTACATATCAAGACGGTGAAGCAAAATCTCCAATTGCGAAATTCTTGAGCGAGAAGGAATTAGCTGATATCCAGCAGAAAACTGGTGTGGTTGATGGCGATGCAGTGTTCTTTGGTGCTGATTCTCGCTCGGTTGTTAACGCGGTATTGGGGCGCTTGCGTAATGAATTTGCCTCGCACTTTAATCTTAAGGACTCATCGGTCGTGGCGTTTGCTTGGATTATTGATTTTCCGTTTTACGAATGGGATGACCGAAGTAAAAAACTTGATTTTGGACATAATCCGTTCAGTATGCCAAAGGGTGGTTTGCAAGCTCTGGAGTCTGCTGAAACTGACGCCGAAAAATTATCCATTGTCGCTGATCAATTTGACATGGTGATGAATGGTTATGAAATTTGTTCTGGTGGTGTTCGTAATCATAATCCAGCGGTGCTATACAAAGTGTTCGGTTTGCTGGGCTTTAGTGAATCTTACGTTGAAGAAAAGTTTGGTGCTATGTTAGGCGCTTTCAAATACGGCGCTCCGCCTCACGCAGGATGTGCTTTTGGTGTTGATCGTATTCTGATGGAATTGACCGATGAGCAAAACGTCCGCGAGACTCTGGCGTTTCCAAAGAACGGCTCTGGTGTGGATGTAATGATGAATTCACCTTCAATTGTCGATCCTGCTCAGTTGCGCGAATTGGGTTTGTGAGATTTAGCATTGAGTTCACGGGAGATGCTCGTAGGGTGATGGATAATATTATTCTTCACATTCCTCATGCCTCGCTGCATCTACCGACCGATTTTTGGCGTGATATTACGATAGATAAAGAGATTGTCGAGAGAGAATTGCGTTTCATTGCTGATTATAAAGTTGATGAGCTCGTTAAAAATATAGATAGCCATAAAATTATAGCTAAATATTCGCGGCTATATTGTGACGTTGAGAGATTCCGCAGTGATGAGGATGAGCCGATGGCTAAGTTGGGTATGGGAGCAATTTATACGCATTTATCTGACGGTACGCAATATCGCAAAATAGGATCATCCCGTCGCGAAGAGATTTTGGGCAAATCATACGACTTACATCACAAACAACTAAACACATTGAGTAGGGAAATTGTTGATCGATATGGATCGTGTGTGATCATTGATATTCATAGTTATAGTGACGAATTGGTAGGAAGATTGTTTGGCTGGACGGAAAATTTACCGGATATTTGCCTCGGCTATGATGAAAAATGGTTCAGTAAAGACAATGCATCAAAATTAAAGACATATATTGAAAAAATGGGATATAGTTGTGAGTTAAATTATCCGTATTCTGGGGCGCTGGTTCCGATGGAATTTTATCACGATGAAAATCCAAAGATGCAGTCGGTGATGTTGGAAATCAATAGGCGCATCTATTTGAATGGTGATGCGGTAAGCGAAAAGGCTGTGTGTAATATAGATAAAATAATAAATTTTATCGCAGAAAATCTAGATCCTAATCCCCAGCCACGCCGCCAAAATGTCGCCCGCGAAGTAGGCTAGTCCTGCTGCAATCGCCCCAAGAAGTAATGTGATTCCTGCCGATTGCCAAGGTGATTGTTTGCTGACTTTACCTTTGATGAAGCCGATTGCTAAGAACGTTGCCGCAGTTAGCGCCGAGCTAATATAGAATAATACCGCGTTTGGCGCTTTTAAGTTTGCAATTACGTCAATCAAATATGGCAATACTGGCACGCTACCGACCACCACGAAAGCTAAGAATGTTACTGCGCCTATGGTCTTTGGAGATGAGCGTTTTTGGCTGTCGCGAACGGACTCTTCGTGCTCTGCACTGGCTGCCAAATATGCGCTAGAGCCCATTGAGAATCCGTCGGCTATTAAATTAGCAATTCCTAATATAAGAATTACTGAACTGGATATTCCAGCACCGGCTGAAGCCGCCACGACTGCAAATGTTGTTACTGTGCCGTCAACCGCGCCATAAACAAATTCCGGTATGTATCGTTTGAAAAAATCTCGCATAACCATACCAGTTTATCATACCCGTCTCTTATACAAATCTCCGAGC
>CAJPKE010000005.1 GCA_905370345.1 Candidatus Saccharibacteria bacterium UBA6209
GGCAAGACAGATGATTAGTACTATTATTGGCAAGAGCGTCAAGAAAGTCGCTAAATTACGCGGTGGCGGTTCAGCCTTGCCGGGTTTGGTGATTGAAAAAATTGACCCAAAATTTATTCAGAGAACGTTGGCGGATTTGCCGCAAGGCGTGGTGATTATCAGCGGAACGAATGGGAAAACGACGACGACAAAAATCGTCGTAGAGTTGCTGGAATCAGTCGGATTGAAAGTCTTCACCAATCGCACTGGTAGCAATTTTTCCCGAGGTGTGGCAGCGGCGCTACTTGATGAGGTTAATATTCGCGGCAAGCTGGACGCCGACATTGCAGTTCTGGAACTGGACGAGGCTTGGGCAGTTAAGTTTGTACAAATTGTTCGCCCGCGCTTTTCCCTACTTCTGAATGTTATGCGCGATCAATTGGACAGATTTGGAGAAATTGATAATACAGCCGCATTGCTCCAAAAAATAGCTGAGGCCACCAACGACACTGTCGTTCTCAATCGCGACGATCCGCGAATTTTTAAGATTAGCGAACATATTCAGGCTAAAAAAGCTTTCTTCGGTACAACCAGCGAATTACTTCAATTGATGCCAACGGACGACACTCTAAAATACGGAACCGCAGTCGCAAATCAAAGCGTGGCGGCTGATGTTTTATTGAAAAAAATTAACGCTCAACAGGCAACTTTTCAAATTGACAATAAAGAAATTGACGTAGATCTGCAACTCACTGGAGTTTACAATCTTCTCAATGCGGCGGCAGCGGTTGCCCTGGCTCGACAAATAGCGGGACCGGAAATTACCGATACGATTTTATCTGCGCTGGAAAACATAAAACCGGCGTTTGGTCGTGGCGAAACGATTTACCTGAATGGCACGCCAATTGAGCTTATTTTAGTGAAAAATCCAAGTGGCTTTCGGTTGGCACTTCTGTCGTTCGCCAAAAATAATAGTACTACGATGATCGCTGTTAATGACAATTACGCCGACGGACGAGATGTTAGTTGGTTCTGGGACGTCGATTTTTCACTATTGAAAAACGTAGCAATGATTAGTGGCGTGCGTGCTTACGATATGGCTTTGCGGCTTCAATATGACGACATTCCAATTGGGAAAATTGACACCAATATTTCGAAAGCCTTGGAAGATTTTATCAATACTAATCCCGATGAGCCAAAACAGATTTTTTGTAGCTACACAGCCATGACAGCGATTCGTCGCTTGCTGAGCGAAAAAACCGACGTGGAGGAAATATCATAATGAAAATAACAATTGCACAACTTTATCCGCGAGATATGAATCTTTATGGCGACTGGGGCAATACGCTAGTCCTGAAAAAACGACTAGAACGACGCGGCTTCGAAGTTGAGATTATCGATCACAATCCAGGCGATTCGACGGATTTTTCTAAAATTGATATTTTTGTTGGCGGCGGCGGACAAGATTCTGGACAGACGATTATCCAAAACGATCTTCTGGCACGAGCTGATGAACTGCGACAATTAGCAAAAGACGGCGTGCCGATGTTGATGATTTGCGGAATGTACCAATTATTTGGTCGATTTTTCCGAACGCTCAAGGGCGAGGAAATTGTTGGCGCTAATATTCTGCCGATTGAAACGATTGCTGGCGACGAGCGGATGATTGGTAACATTGTCATTAGAAGCCAGGAATTTGGAGATATCGTTGGCTATGAAAATCACAGCGGACAAACTTTCTTAGATAAGACCGCCAAACCTCTTGGGCAAGTTATTAAAGGCGCTGGCAATAATATGACCGACGCAAATGAAGGTGTTCGCTATAACAACATCATTGCCACTTACCTCCACGGCCCAATTTTGCCTAAAAACCCGCAAATTGCAGACTTTCTTATTGGCGAGGCGCTAGAGCGACGCGGCGTAAGTTCAGACTCGGGATTGGGAAAAATTGACGATACTTTAGCGAATAAAGCGAGAGAGATAGCGTTAAAATTATCCAGATAATTCATGAAAAAAATCCGTATATATCTTAAAAAGCTATATGCATTTCTTTATAAAATGCCTGGTTGGATTTGGCTAATTCCAATCTTAATTTTAGCCATCAACGTTCGACTTACCTATTTAACAAAAGCCGACATTTGGCACGACGAAGGATATACGGCAGCCATCATTCAGCAGCCAATCAGAGAAATTATCGCCATTACAACCACGGACGTCCACCCGCCACTTTATTACGTTATCATGCACGTTTGGCAATCGATTTTCGGCAATTCCGTAGCTTCGCTCAGAGGATTTAGTGTTACGTGCGGAGTTCTGACGATTGCCCTATTATTTCTATTACTCCAAAAACTTTTCTCTAAAAGAATTGCCGTATTTGGAAGTTTTTTAGCAGCACTAGGACCGTTCTTAATTCGCTATAGCGACGAAGCCCGAATGTATGCGCTGGCGGCACTTTTGGCTGTAGCAATGACATACGCATTTGTCGTGGCGGTCGAGCGCAAAAATAAGAAGTTTCGGTGGGCGCTATACGGAATTTTAGTAGCACTCGGTCTTTATACTCAGTATTTTCTAGCGTTAATGCTACCCGCGCATTTCGCATATATTTGGCTAAAACTTAGCGGAAATCGCACTGCCATAAAAAATATATTTAAGGACAAAAACGTTTGGCTTGCCGCAGGAACATGCTTTTTACTATTCCTCCCCTGGCTGCCAGTTATGATCTCTCAAACCAGCCGGGTAAGCGGCGGCTTCTGGATCCCCGAAGTCACTAAATTTACCATCCCGACGACATTATCAACGTTCTTAACTTACGACGACAGAATTGTCCGCTATTTTGGGTTGTTACTGCCGCTAATTATAATCGCAATTTCATTCATTCTAGCCAAAAAATACCCCAAATACCAAGCAGCAATTTGGATTTTAACAATTTGGTCACTGCTGCCAATGATTATTATTTACATACTCAGCCAGGGTCGACCAGTTTACTTAGATCGATACTTCACTTATTCGGCACCGGCGTTTTACGGCTTGATTGCAGTATTCATCGGGCTAATTTTCTCTAATAAAAAATGGTGGCCTATTGGAATATCTATCGTTCTGACATTATTTATCGGTCATTACATGTGGCATATCGGCGGTAAAAATATCGCAGAGCTGTCCTGGAATAATACCAGCACAGCCATGAATCATATAAATGAAAATATCCAGAGTAGTGATGCTATTATCTCTGGCGAAATCTACACTTATTTTCATACTTCCTATTACAACCGCACAAATAAAGAAATTATACTTCTGAAGCCGAAAGAAGAACTGGGTTGGGTTGGCGAATGGGGATTAATTAAAAAATTGAATACTCCAGAAATTAGTTCATTAGAATCAGTAAAAGCGTCGAGAATCTGGCTTATTCTTCGCGAAAAAACATATGACGAATATAAAAAACAAGTTCCACTCTATTGGCAATTAAAGCAAGAATTCCATGATGGCGATTTGATTATTGGACTATACGAAAATAAAAAATAACTGGTTAAACGCCAGTTATTTTAATACGTTGAATGATTTCAATTGGTCGGGGTGAAAGGACTCGAACCTTCGACCTCACGGTCCCAAACCGCGCGCGCTAGCCAACTGCGCCACACCCCGAAGATATCTCTATCATTCGTTCTGATCTATCTTAACATATATCACTAAATAAGTACAGGAAAATCCCATAAAACTTAAAAGAGATCACTAAAAATACAACAGCTAAGCATTCACGGCTTCAATCTCAACTGACAGCACTTCTTTTTTGATTGGCAAAGATTGACCGGGCTCGAACGTATAAACCAATAATTGACCAAACGGCATTTCTACATTCGCCATCTCGGCTTCTGGAACTTGGTCGAGATGTTTAATTAAAGCTCGAATAGAATTGCCGTGAGCCACCAATAAAATATTCTCACCATTCTGCAATTTCGGCAAAATCTCTTGCTCAAAATATGGAACAACCCGCGCATAAACATCTTTCAAAGTTTCGCCGCCCGGCACTGGATAATCCCAACCGCGTCGAATACCATTAAAAGCCTCTTCGCCAATTTCCGCTTTAACTTCCCATTTATTTTTTCCAGTCAAATCGCCATAATCACGCTCGTTTAACTCAGTTGCATGCGTTGTTGGTAGATTTTCGACACCACACCCTTCGAGTAGCGCCGCCAAAGTTTGTTGTGTGCGTTTTAATGATGAAGTGTAAGCTTCATTAAATGACAAGTCTCTCAATAAAGCACCTAATCGCACAGTGTCATTGTGACCTTTTTCCGTCAAATTAACATCCGTCCATCCAGTCCACTTACCGAGCAGATTCCACTCGCTCTCGCCATGCCGACTAATAACTAATATTCCCATTATTTCCCTCCAATCATCGGCGCAAAAAATTCTACAACTTCTTTTTTCACACCGTCATTATCAATAATTTTCGTATTTACGTAACCAAATTTATCAATTGCCCAAAATCTAATTGCCCAGAGCAGCGACATGTCTTCAAAATCAATCTCATTTTTGGCAATAAATTTACTAGCCACAATTTCCGATTCCTGCAATTTTATCTCAGAAAAAGCATCGTTTTCTAACTTTGTAAAAAACACAAATTGATGTGTCAAAAATTCATCAGAATGACGCGAAGCAACCATGGCAAGTTTCAGATCCTTAGGATCGACTTGAATATCAACTTCTTCTTTCACCTCGCGCACCGCCGCTTCCAGCGGAGATTCTCCAGCGTCAACAATGCCACCAGGCAGCGACCAATGGTCTTTATAGCCAGCCTTGACGATCAATAGTTCGCCCTGCTCATTTTCAATTAACACCGCCGCACTGGAAAAACGCCTATCCAAACTTGCCAACCAAGCCTGTCGCTCTTCATCTGTAAATTTCATTATTTAGCAAACTCAATTGCTCGCGTTTCGCGAATCACGTTAACCTTAATCGTGCCAGGATATTGCATTGTCGACTCAATTTTCGTCGCAATATCTCGCGCCAATTTAATCGCCGACAAATCATCGATCGTCTGAGGTTTTACAATCACACGAACTTCACGACCGGCAGAAATTGCATAAGCCTTATCAATTCCTTCAAAACTCGTAGCAACGTTTTCCAAATCGCGCATTCTCTCCGCAAAATTCTCAGCAGAAACGTTACGTGCACCTGGACGTGCAGCCGAAGCCGCATCGCAAACTCGAACAATAATCGCCTCTGGAGTTGTCGCTTCGATATCATCGTGGTGTGCTTCGATTGCGTGAACAATTCTCTCGTCCATACCATATTTACGAGCTAATTCCGCCCCAATATGATGGTGTTTACCCTCAATTTTATGCGACACCGCCTTGCCGACATCATGAAGAAGTGTAGCAATTTTCGTAATTCGTACGTCCGCACCAATTTCTTCAGCAATCATTCCAGCAATTTGCGCCATCTCTGTCGAATGCTTCAAAACGTTCTGCCCAAAGCTGGTACGAAACTTCAATTCACCAAGAAGCAGCAGCATCTCCTTCGGAATCCCAACCACACCAGTTTCGCGCATAGCATCTTCACCAGCTTGGCGAACTTCTTTTTCAATCTGCTTTTTAGCCTTAGCAACTACTTCTTCAATGCGTGCAGGATGAATACGACCGTCTTTCATTAGCATCTCAAGACTCAAGCGAGCCACTTGTCGACGAACAGGATCAAAACTCGACAAAATAATCATGCCGGGCGTATCATCAACCAAAATATCGACACCAGTTTCACGCTGCAGCGCCTGAATATTACGCCCCTCCTTACCAATAATTCGACCTTTCATCTCGTCATCAGTCAATTTGACAGCAGTCACCGTGCGTTCAGCAGTAACTTCACTGCTCATTCGTTCCATCGCGGTCACTAGGATCATTTGCGCCCGTTCTTCAGCGTCATCCATTGCGTCATGTTGTAATTTCGACACCAAACCGACCAAGTCTTGCCTAATGTCGCGCTCAGTCATCTGCATTAACTTATCGGCAGCGTCTTTTTTCTTCAATCCAGCGATTTTTTCAAGCTTTTCCTGCTGACGTGTGCGAATATCGCGAATTTCATTTTTAAGATTATCAACTTCATCCTCATGTGCGCGCAACTTTTCTGCTCGTCGATCAAGCTCTTCCAGCTTATTATCCAGAGTCTTCTCGCGATCCGCCAAGCGATTTTCGGTCTTTTGCCATTCCTTGCGACGTTCATTTTCAATCTTAAGCGCCTCATCCTTAGCCTTTAGGACAATATCGCTCGCCTTAGTTTTCGCATCCGCCAGATCTCGTTCAATCTGATTTTTACCGTTAATTTGACGAGTTCGCTGATATCCAATAAGACCAGCAGCGCCCGCACCAGCTCCAACAGCCGCGGCAATAATTACTTCTATCATTATCATTCCTTTCCGATCAGCCGCCCCTGAGTGTTCGTCTCAGGGAAAAATATCAACAGCCAATCAACTTCAAACTATCTAATTCGGCGAATCAAAAATCACAAACCGCCGTAATTTAATTATACACGGTTTTGACGGTTTGGGCGATAAAAATTATTTTCGCGGCGCAGTGATATTCGCAGCAGCACCGTACTCTGGCATAACAATTTTTTCATTCTCGCCAGAACGTAATTTATCCAGCGCCAAATCACGCCAATTGTCACCCATCGCACCAACAATAGGAATATTCAAACTGTCCGCCAGCGTATTCGCAACCGTCAAACCAATTCTCAGCCCCGTAAAACTTCCCGGTCCTTTCATCACGCCAATGCCGCTTATCAGATGCAAATCGCCAGTCTTTTCTTCCAAAAATTTCAACAAATTCCGCGCCAACGTTCGCCCAGCTTCCCATTCAAAATCCTGACGATTTTCTCCATTGACTATTGTCAAAAAACATGTTGATGTTGAAGTGTCCAATAAAATTATCACGCCATATTCTCCTTTATTTTTCCCAAAAGTTCATCAGATTTTTTGCCGCCAGGATAAAACTCCACAAGCCGCCCTTCTTCGCTAATCGCAGTAATTTTTATCACCAACCGATCACTCGGCAATGCATCATCAACAGCGCCAGCCCATTCAACTACAACCACCGAATTAGAAGCCACCACTTCGCGAATCTCCTCGCTCATAATTCCAGCATTTCCCAATCTATAAAAATCGTAATGCGCCAAACTCAGACCGCGAGGTGAATCGTACACGCGCGAAATCGTGAAAGTTGGACTCTGAACTGGCTCGTCAATCTCTAAAGCCTGCGCAATTCCCTTCGTCAATGTGGTTTTCCCCGCGCCAATATCACCGACCAATTCCAGAACTTCCCCACCAGAAACAGCCCGACCAATTGCCGCGCCCAATTCTCGCATTTTCTCTTCACCAGAAATATTCACTCTTATATTATACTATGCTAGCTTTTTTTTGGCGATGATAGTACAATAACCATAAGAGTTATGCGTGTTTCAGACCAGACAATTGAGAGCATTCTGAAACAAGGTGGGGTTGTTGATGAGCCGCAGCTTGCTGATTTGAAATTGATCGCTGAACGGTCGAAGCAAACATTGCAAGAAACTGCTATTGAACAAAAAGTCATTTCTGAGGAAGATTTGACAAAGTTGATCGGCGATTATATCGGCGTGCCTTTCGTGCGAATTGAGCCAAAGGATATTCCCGAAGATATATTGAAACAAATTCCTGAACATATCGCACGCCAGTATAATGTTGTGCTTTTTGAGAAAAACGAGGACGACAGCTTGTCGCTTGCAATGGAAGACCCAGACGACGTGCAGGCGTTGAACTTTATTCAGAAAGAAATTGGCTACAACACTAAGGTTTTCCTAGCGACAAAAAGCAACATTTTGGACTGTTTGGAAAATTATCGCGGTAATATCAATGCCGAGCTTGACGAAGTTATTGCGGTGCAAAAAGACGTTTCTGCCGAAGACCAAAACGTTAGTCAAGATGATTTTGCGGAAAATTCACCAATTGCCCAAACCGTTAATTTGTTGCTGGAATATGCCATAAAATCCAACGCTTCCGACATTCACATTGAACCGCGCGAAGATTACGTTCAGGTTCGCTATCGAATTGACGGTGTTTTGAAAGAAGTTAACAAATTGCCACGAAACGTTCACGGCGCTTTGGTGAGCCGCATTAAAATTCTCTCCAATCTGAAAATTGACGAACGCCGCGTACCACAGGACGGCCGATTTAAGATAAAAGTTTCAGGAAAACAATACGCGCTTCGTGTGTCGACATTGCCAATTGCTGACGGCGAAAAAGTGGTTATGCGTATTTTGGACGAATCTAACCAGGCTGTTAAACTGGATCAGCTTGGCTATTGGGGTCTGTCGCTCGCAACCGTAAAAGACGCAATGGCTCAGCCGAACGGAATGATCCTGGTGACTGGACCAACTGGATCAGGAAAATCGACCAGCTTGTTTAGCGTTCTGTCTGAGCTTAATACTCCAGATGTCAATATTTCCACGATTGAAGACCCGGTGGAATATAAAATCCCAGGGGTCAATCAAACTCAGACCAACGCCAAAGCCGGGATGACTTTCGCCTCAGGACTAAGGGCACTACTTCGCCAAGACCCAAATATCATCATGGTCGGAGAAATTCGCGATGGCGAAACCGCAAACCTTGGCGTTCAGGCGGCGCTAACTGGACACTTGGTGTTCTCCACTCTACACACGAATAACGCTGCAACATGTTTGCCACGTCTGCTGGATATGGGAATTGAACCATTCTTGATTGCTTCGACCGTAAAGGCAGTGATTGGACAGCGACTAGTTAGGCGTCTGTGTATGAATTGCCGCCAAGAATACACTCCAAACGAAGAAGAAATAAAGTATATCACCGAGATGTTTAAGATAAACACCGAGTCAATTAAAAAAATTCATAACCTCGAAGAACAGGCTCTTGAGGATAAAATTGGCGGCGATACACCCATGGGATCAACAGATTCAGGAATTGAACGATTATGGAGGCCAAACCCAGAAGGCTGCGATGAGTGCGGACATAACGGATTCAAGGGGCGTGTTGGCATTTACGAGGTTCTTGGTATATCTATCCCTATCCAAAAAATGATTACCGCCAACGCCACCAGCAACGATATTCAAGATCAAGCGATTTCCGAAGGCATGGTGACAATGCAGATGGACGGACTTATTAAATCACTGCGCGGGATCACCACCGTGGACGAAGTTTTGAGGGCAACAAGGGAGTAACATTATGCCAATTTTTGAATATTTGCTTGTCAATAAAAAGAAAGAGACCGTCTCTTCAACGATTGAAGCAGCCGACAAACTATCTGCCATTAACAATTTGAGGTCACGCGGACAATTGATAAAAATTGAAGAAAAAGGCGCAAAAAAAGAGCTTAGTTTTTCTTTCGGCAAGAAAAAGAAAGGTGCCAAGACTGAAGAATTGGTGATGTTTACTCGTCAATTAAGCGCCATGGTTTCAGCTGGCGTTCCTATTCTTCGTTCCCTTAACTCTATGGCAAAACACGCCGAAAGCGCCAATTTCCAAGACACGATCAACGCCGTTATTAAAGACATTGAAGGCGGTATGTCTTTCGCGGATGCCCTGAGCAAACACCCAGAAACCTTCAATGATATTTACGTGAACATGGTTGCTGCGGGTGAAACTGGAGGTATTTTGGATGATATCTTAAAGCGCCTAGCCCTTCAGCAGGAAAAAAACTCATCCATGAAGAAAAAAATTAAAGGCGCCATGACATATCCAATTGTCCTTTTAATCATTACGATTATTGCCTTCTTTATCCTGATGATCTTCATTATTCCAGTCATCGGTAAAACCATTAAAGACATGGGCGGACCTGACGCCAAATTGCCACTTCTTACTGAGATTATGCTCGGAATTAGCGATTTTGTAGTGTCGTTTTGGTATATAATCATTCCAATATTTGTCGGAAGTATTTGGCTATTGATTCGCTACATTAAAACCCCAAAAGGTCGCGTAAAATTTCACAATATCATCATCAAAGTTCCAGCTGTCGGTCCAATTGTTAAGAAGGTGGCAATCGCCCGCTTTACTCGAACCTTCTCCGCCCTTATCGGTGCGGGCGTGGCTGTGCTTGAAGCATTAGACGTAACTTCGCGCGCCGTCGGAAATGTCGCTTACGAAAAGTCCCTAAAAGAAGCCACTAAGCGAGTCCAAAACGGTGAAGTCTTGTCAAAAATTATCGCCGAACGAGATGATTTATATCCGCCGATTGTTGCGCAAATGTTATCTGTCGGTGAGGAAACTGGACAAACAGACAAGGTTCTGATTAAAGTCGCTGACTTTTACGAGGAAGAAGTTGACACCGCGATTGACGGCGTTAGCTCTATCATTGAGCCAGTTATGATTGTCGCAATGGGCGTCGTTATTGCCCTGGTGGCGGTCAGTGTTATGGGTCCAATTACAAGTATGGCGGGTCAAGTTAAGGAATAATAGTTTTTCAAAAAAGCTTATGCTATAATACTGACATATAGGTGGGAAAATAATAACGTGTCGAGCATATTTTATAGAAAAAAACCAATTATCGGTCTAGATATCAGCCGAACAAGCATAAAAGTAATGTCGATTGACAGAAATCGGATGCTGGTTCATGGGTATGGATCGATTAACCTCGATTCTCAAAAAAGCGACGGAAATTCTACAGACAACACTGAATATTTGGCGCAGAATATCAAAACGTTATTGAAGAAAAACGTCGTAGGACAAATTAATAGCAACCGCGTGGCGCTGGGCATACCAACCAACCGAACATTCTCGCGGACATTCAGCTTACCTGTGAAAGAAGAAAGCAATATTCGCAGTGCGGTAAATCTAGAAGCCGAACAATACATTCCAGCTCCGTTAGATTCTCTTTATTTGGACTATCGAATCATCAATCGCACGAAAGATGAACTTAGTGTGCTAATGTGTGCTGCACCGAAGAAAATGATCGACAGCATGTTAGACGCCACAAAACAATGTGGTCTGGAAGTTGCAATAATTGAGCCGAACATCAGCGCAATCGCTAGGCTTCTGAAGCGCACAGAAGAAGGAATGCTTCCTACTGTTATTGTCGACATAGGCACATCAACTACAGATATCGCGATTCTAGATTCTGATATACGTGTGACGGGCGGCTTAAATGTTGGCGGCTATTCACTCACCTTAAATTTAGCTAAAAAAATGAATGTACCAATTGAAACAGCTCATCAATTTAAGGTATTAAACGGATTAAATCCTGGACCAAGGCAAGCCAGAATCGCAGGAGCCTTGCACCCAAGTTTGGAAAAAATGACCAACGAAGTTAAGCGCGTTATGCGATATTACACAGACCGTTTCCCTGATGAGAAAAAAATCGAGCAAATTCTCATAGTTGGCGGCGGCGGTAACCTTCCAGGAATTGGTGATTTTTTTACAAACGAGCTATTAATGCCAGCGCGCGTGGCAAGTCCATGGCAAATGCTCAATTTCGATGGACTAGAGCAGCCGGCAAAGCAACTTCGCTCCCAGCTGTCACCAGTTGCGGGACTAGCCTTAATCAAGCAGGAGGATATTTATGATTAACCTTCTCCCTCCTCAAGAAAAAAAGCAAATCAGCGCCGGACGAGTAAATGTCATCTTAAGACGATACTGCATCATATCATTGATATTTGCAGGTTTGCTATTCTTAACTATTGGTGGATTTTATCTATTCTTAGAAAATAGCCGCACCTCAGCTCAAGCCAACATCGACGAAGGAAATGCTAAGCTTGCTCAATACCAATCGACGCAAAAAGAAGTTAGCGAGTTTAAGAAAGACCTCGACTCAGCTAAGGCGATCATTAGCAACGAGGCCCATTACTCTACAATTATCCCAAAAATTGCACAGTACATCCCATCAGGCATGGTTTTGGATTCTCTGACACTAGACACTTCAGCGTTAGATAAACCATTGTCATTAACAGCTCTTGGAAAAAATAAAGATGACGCTATTCGAATAAAAACCAGCTTAGAAAAATCAGAAATATTTAGTGACGTTCACCTCGAGACTGTTGTTTATAGCGACGGCAGCCAATCGTCAGACAAACCTGCAGATTATCCAATCACTATAACAATTAGCGTCACACCAAAGCCAGAGGTCTTAAAACAATGAAAAAAGTTCTAAATGCCAGTATCGCGCGAATTGTCCTGTCGTTATTATTGCTCATAATATTATCAGCAATGGTAGGACTAGTTATTTTCGCCTATTCATTCTTAAGTAAAACATCAGAAGAAGTTGGAAAAATGCAAACAGAAGCAACTGCAGTTGATGCAAAAATACAAAGTTTGCTAGCATCGAAATCTCAGCTCGACCGCAATTCCGACACAGTTAAAAAGGCAAAGAATATCGTCTCAGAATCGAAACTTTATCAATATCAAAATCAGATTATTCAGGATTTAAATACCTACGCCGACCGCGCCGGCATTCCGATTAAAGCTTTCTCTTTCCAAAACGAACCAACAACTTCTGCTAAGACAGCGAAATCTAGCAAGCGGACACCCGCCAGCCCTGCTGGAGTGAAAAGCACTTTCGTATCAATTCAATTGGGAGATCATATAGATTACACGAAATTCCTACATTTCCTTAGTCTTATTGAAAAAAATGTCACCCGAATGCAGCTTTTAGGCGTGTCAATTTCCAGAGGTGCAAATAATCATGAAATATCAATCCAATCACTTGAAGTAAAGGTTTATACACGATGAGTCCATCAATATCAGAACAGCTCGAACCAATCGTAAAATCACTATCCAAATTCCTGTGGCGATTTCATGTGATAATATATAGCGTTGTCGTAATCGGAGGCGTAGCAATCGCGATATTTCTTTTGAGTGGACTTTTAGCAGTTCCTACCGAAGAACCACAAACCGCATCAATAAGTTTTGACAAAAAAACCATGAAAATTATTAAAGACTTTCGACCATCAACTTCAGCAAACGACTCATTTAGTCTGCCAGCTGGTCGCTCCAATCCGTTTGCCGAATAGAACGTAACCGTTTATAATATAGTTATGCTTATATCCGCAGATCGCTTCCTTGATATTCCCGTCATGAGTCTTCAGACGGGCTCCGAACTGGCGCGAACATCGCGAGAAATTATCAATCCGAAGAATTTGTCTATAATCGCATATGAGCTCGAGGGGCGACTTTTGGACCAACATCCTAGTTTACTTCGCGTTGACGATGTCAGAGAAATTGGGCCGCTCGGTATGATTATTGATTCAACCGATGAGATCATAGGCATTGATGATGTTATTGCTATAAAAGAAATTTATGAAATCAATTTTGCATTAAAAGACAAGTTGGTTATTGATGAAAAAAATAAGAAAATCGGAAAAGTTATCGGATACACGTTGGCGGCTGGGAATTTTATTATACAACAGCTCCGAATTCGGCGACCGTTCTTGAAAAGTTTTGGCGACACAGAGCTACTTATTCATCGTTCTCAGATTATAAAAGTAACCGATGATAAAATTGTTGTAAAATCAGCAACTATCTCGCACGTAGCCGAAAAAACACCTATTCCGCAGATAAATTCATACGAAAATCCATTCCGCAAGCAGCCTCGTCCACAACCAGAATCTACAAAAGTTGATTAATCTTTTGGGTTTTCAAGAGCCTTCTTAATGTCGTCGTAAGAAAAACCCTGCCTAGCCAAATATTGCATAAGCTTCTGCTGATCGCTATATCGATAACGTTTTTTCGCAATAATCTTCCGCAATTCCTCGTCATCAGAGCGAATATTCTCTTTAACTAACGACTCAATCGTTGTATTATCAATTCCCTTTTGCGCCAACTCCAGCTTCAAGCGACGAATACTGGCACCTTTTTTCATGAACCGCTGCTCAAACCAAAATCGAGCAAATTTTTCATCGTCCAAATATTTTTTCTCAATAAGACGACCTAAGACGCACTCAGTAATCTCCGGCTTCACTCCGGGACGTTCAATAATTTTTCCAGTTTTCGCTGAACGTCGACGAGTGGCTAGTGTTTTCCGACGCAGATAATCGCGCACTTCTTTGATGGCTCGCGGACGCATTAAGCAGTACTCTATAGACCTAGCATACAACTTGCCAAACTGGCTATCGTCTTCTAGCTTCGAAATTTCCTCTTCCGTATATTCGCGACCAATCTTAATGCCTAGTTCGCCGACCTGAAATACGTCCAAGCTAAAACGATATTTCCCGTCAACACTTACATTGACACGATTTTTATCACGAGCCTGAAGAGAAATATCAGTGATTTTCATCTATTTTTGAATTAGCTTTCCGCTTCCTTCACTTTATCACGTACTTTCTGATCAATTTCCGCCAAAACCTCAGGATTTTCCTTCAAATAAGTCTTCGTCTTGTCACGCCCTTGACCAATCGTTTCGCCGTTATATTTATAAAACGCACCCGACTTTTCAACTATACCGTGCGTTGCCGCCAAGTCCAGAATATCGCCAGTTTTACTAATTCCCTCGTTGTACATAATGTCAAATTCAGCCACGCGGAACGGCGGTGCGATCTTATTTTTCACGACCTTAATTTTCGTGCGGTTACCAATAATATCATCGCCGACTTTGATTTGACCAATTCGACGAATATCAATTCGCTGCGATGCGTAAAATTTCAACGCATTGCCGCCAGTTGTCGTTTCAGGATTACCAAACATCACGCCAATTTTCATACGAATCTGATTGATAAAGATCACCGTGGCTTTTGATTTATTGATAATTCCCGTCAATTTACGTAGAGCCTGACTCATCAATCGAGCCTGAAGACCCATATGAGAATCGCCCATATCGCCATCAATTTCAGCCTGTGGCGTCAAGGCAGCCACCGAGTCAACTATCACCAAATCCACCGCATTCGAACGAACCAACGTCTCCGTAATTTCCAATGCTTGCTCGCCGTTATCTGGCTGAGAAACCAACAAATTTTCCGTGTCCACACCCAGACGCTTAGCGTATGCTGGATCGAGAGCGTGCTCGGCGTCAATAAACGCTGCCGTTCCGCCCTGCTTCTGAATTTCTGCAATAGCGTGAAGCGTCAATGTTGTCTTACCCGAACTTTCTGGACCATAGATTTCTATGATACGACCTTTTGGATATCCGCCACCGAGCGCCAAATCCAAACTCAAAGCACCAGAAGGAATTACTTCAACATCGACTTTATGAGCCTCGCCCAATTTCATAATTGATCCGTCGCCAAACTGCTTGGTGATTTGATCCATTGCTAGACCAAGCGCCTTAAGCTTACCTTCATCAACTTTTTTATCCGATGCCTGACTTGACTTTTCTGGATTTACTGTTTTACTGTCTGATTTTGCCATAGCATTCCCTCCTTAGTTACTTCCTTTATTATACCGATTTGTCGCAAGATTTGCTATAATTACATTCATGAATAAGCGAAACGGTTTCACTATTATTGAACTTTTGGTTGTAGCAACTTTCTTGATTATCATCGCAATCTTAGGTTTCTCACAATATACAAAATTGACCAACGAATCAAACAATGCCAAAAAACGCACCGCGATTAACGCCATGCATTACAGCCTGGAAGAAGGTTTTTACGTTAAAAATGGCTATTACCCAGAGAAGTTAGAAGAAGGCACGCTTCCGACTATGGATCCCGCGTTGTTAAAAGATCCACAAGGTAAGAAAATTGGCGAAAAAGACAGCAGTTATCGTTATGAATCTTCAAATTGTAATGACGGAAAATGTAAGTCGTACAAACTTGTCGCGACGCTTGTCGATGAAGATGACTATATAAAAGAAAGTCGCCACAAATAGTTAGCTAATCATCACAAACAGGACGGCCATTCTTAAAGTCTTCAATGGCATTATTGATTATCGCAATTTGCTTGCGTGGATTTGCCACAAAATGGAATATGTATGTCGTTTCTTCACCCTCGGTGCTGAGGCGAATTGTGCCGTAATTGAAAAGAGTCTGAATAATTCCTGATTGACGGAAGCTTGCATCTTCAATACTGCCCAAGCTCACCGTTTGCTCGTGCCTATAAAATAAACTACCTTGGATTTCCTGAATCACACTTTCGTTGGTCATGTAAAAATGATTCTGCAAATATATCCACAAGGACACCGCACCACCAAGCGCCACTAGCCCAATAAGCAACATCGCCACGCCAAACACATCAGTCAGCGAAGGCATCGGCGAGATAATTGCGTCACGAGCAATTGACGGATAAAACATCACAAACACCATGATCATCACCACCAAGAAAACCGAAATTCCTGTTGGAATAAGCATACCAATTGGATGGCGTTTAATATCCAAAATAATATATTCGCCTTCGCTCAAATTGAGATTCGGGTATTGCTGAACTGATTTTTCATGCTTTTGTTTCAAGTCATCACTAATAGTAAACGGCTTCGGGTCAATATCCCTGGCAACATGGACAACTTGCGGTTCATTAGCATATTGACTACGCAATCGCGGATCAAAATTCTCCCCATCAATAATTTCTGGTCTTGCCGTCACATAAGAATTCGTCTGCGCCACAACCGGAGCCGGACGACCAGTCTGTGACGGATGATGGTACAGTGGTCGACCATCAGCATCGTATGCAACGGGCTGCGTTAAATCTTCTGACGAGGATGTTTGTGGATTCATGCCTATATTATAACACGACAGAACTTAAGATAGCCTTGTTTTTACTGTCGATACCCAGTTAAGCTTGCTAGCTCTATCTAAATCACAAAGATTCAAGGAACGCGATAACTATCTTCCCAAATGTCGCTTTGCCTTAATTGTCACTCGACGACCACGCGGTGTACGCTCAATAAAACCAATTTGTAGCAAATATGGTTCATAAAAATCCTCAATTGTTGTCGCCTCATCACCGGTCAACGCCGCAATTGTCGTTAGTCCAACAGGATTATCGCCATAATTTTCCAGAATCGACTGTAATAAATTACGGTCAGCCGGATCCAAGCCCAACTCATCCACTTCCAGCATCTCCAAAGCGTTGGTTGTAGTTTTTACATCAATTATTCCGTCGCCATTAACGTCGGCGTAGTCACGAACTCGCTTAAGAAGCCTGTTGGCAATACGTGGCGTCAAGCGCGCTCGCGTCGACAATAGATTCGCCGCTTCACTTCGAATTGACGATTCCAAAATCTTCGCACTACGCGTCACAATTTTCGCAATATCCTCTGGCGTGTAAAATTCCAAACGATAAATATGCCCGAACCTATCACGCAAAGGTGCCGCCAAACTTCCAGTTCGCGTTGTCGCGCCAATCACCGTAAATCGCGGCAAATCCAATCGAATTGATCGCGCTGCCGGACCTTTTCCAATCACAATATCCAGCTTAAAATCTTCCATTGCGGAATATAAAATTTCCTCAACCGACCGACCTAACCGATGAATCTCATCGATAAACAGAATATCACCGTCCGACAAATTAGTTAGAATTGACGCCAAATCACCCGCTTTTTCAATAGCCGGACCACTAGTAATCCGCAAATTCGTGCCCATTTCATTAGCAATCACTGTCGCCATAGTTGTTTTACCAAGCCCCGGCGGACCATATAATAATACGTGATCCAACGGTTCACCGCGCTTTTTAGCCGCATCAATCGCCAAGCGCAAATTACGTTTTAATCTTTCCTGACCAACATACTCAGAAAAGCTCTGCGGACGCAGACTCACCTCAATTCGCTGCTCTTCAGAATCATCATCATGCGAACTTGTATCAACTATTCTTTCAATTGCCATACACTAATTATATCATTTGTAGTACAATAGGGGTGTCTACATCTAGAACCAGGCGTTTTGAGCGCATTGTTTACGTGCATAATGGGCAGCCGTTATCGAGCGTAAACTTGCGTTCTAGGTGTAGACAGCCAAATTTAACGGCTGTCCTTTTTGTTGGACGGCACATCTCATAGGAGGGGATGATGAACACAAGCGAGAAAAAACCAATTTTTAAGAAGGTGTGGTTTTGGATAATTATTGTTATTATTGTGATTGGAGTATCCAGCGCATCGCAACAGAACAAAGCCACTGTCGTCAATACAAACAATAATAACGCTACTTCGGAAAATAAACCAACCGAAAAAACTACTTTCAAAGTTGGTGAAACTATCGCTTTCGACGGCAAGGAGGTGACTGTTAAATCAATTGATCGCAATTGGGATTCTGGTAACCAGTTCATTAAAGCCAGTGACGGCAAAGAATATGTTAAAGCAAATGTTTCAATCGTCAACAAATCAAATAGCGAGCTATCATTTAATACGTTCGACTGGAAAATAGAAGATGCGAATGGTGCCATTGAAGGGCCAAGCGGCACAGCCTTCACTGCAAGCGACAACCTAGGGTCTGGCGACCTAGCAGTCAACGGCAAAAAAGAGGGTTCTGTTATTTTTGAGGTTGCAAAAGATTCAAAAATTAAAATTCATTACCAGCCTTCATTTTGGTCAAATAAAAAAATTACCATTGAGCCGTAAGAAAACTAATTATCATTACGAGGACGCTATTGCTTTTAGCGTCCTTTTCTATATTTACTATCGCTTCAACGCCTCAGTCACTCGCTGAGCTGTTGGTAAATTGACATCAACGTTTTCGAGTGCCTTAGTTGCATCTGCTAACGTATAACCCAAAGCCATCAACGCCTCCAAAGCTTCATCGGAAGTGTTTAATTCAGTCTGTAACGGAGCTTCCGTTCGGCCGTAATGAGTCGGTAAACCAACTTTATCGCTCAGATCAACCACTACTCGCTCGGCGGTTTTTTTGCCGACGCCAGTAGCCTTTTGTACAAAGCCGCTGTCAGCATTAGCAATAGCGTTGCGCACTTGCTCGGCATCACCCAAGCTCAAAATAGCCAGCGCCGCCTTTGGGCCAACCCCCTGAACCGTGATTAGCATTTCAAACAGTTTTTTTGCCGCCAGGCTAGAAAACCCGAACAACTCCTCAGATTGTTCGCGCACGTGATGATAAGTATAAAATTTTACTTCTTGATCTAATGTTACTGCATCAAAATCGTTAGTCGCCACACTGACTTCATATCCAACTCCATGCACGTCAATAACCAACGAGCCATTAAACTTCTCAGCAACTTTTCCAAAAACATGTGCAATCATATTTCAATTATACCCGATTCATCGCCGCGTGTGTAATTGCTGCAGCCAAAGCGTCCGCGCAGTCATCCGGCTTCGGAACATCTTTCAAACCCAAATTAAGGCGCACCATTTCCTGAACCTGCTTTTTATCAGCCTTGCCATAGCCAGTCAAAGTTTGTTTTATTTGCAACGGTGTATATTCAGCAATCGGCATTCCGGCTTTTCGCCCAGTCAACATCGCCACACCGCGCGCCTCCGCTACAGAAATCGCCGTCGTAACATTGCGCGCAAAAAATAGCTTTTCAATCGACATAACATCAGGATTTGTTTCGGCAATAATCTCTGTTAGACTATCAAAAATATCTTCAAGCCTTTCGTCAATTGGCGTATGTGCCGGCGTCGTCACAACTCCCGCAGTGACCATCTTGAACTTGCCACGAGAAAAATCAATCACACCAAACCCTAAAATCCCCGTTCCCGGGTCAATCCCGATAATTCTCATATCTTTATTATAGCAATTATTTGCCGTTAGCAGATTTAATGCTTTCGCGGATTTTTCGTACAAATTGCGAAATTTCCCATCGCCATTGCCATACGCCGTAACCGACGGCCAGTAAGCTCACGCCACCAAACACCCACCAACCCCAAGTAGCGCCAGCGACCTGCTTAACTTCAGCAGCCGCCGAACCAACAGTTGGCATATTTGCAGATTTTATCTTTCGGCAACGCTTAGTTTGCGGGTTGCGCTCAAATCCCTCCGGACATTCTTTCGCTATATCGTCAGTGGAGGCAATTTTCTTACATCGACCCGTAGATGAATTGCGAAACTGACCTTCTGGGCAAGGCTTCAAAGTTTTTGCCGCCGCCGATGCGATAGATCGACATCTGCCAGTTTCTTCACTACGATAATAGCCATCTTTACAAGGCGTAATAGTTTTTTCCGCTTCATTTTTTCGACAACGGCGAGTTTCCAGATGGCGATATTGACCAACAGGGCAAGGACTTTCAGCGGGCGGAACGGAAATTTTCACACATTTGCCCAGCGCATTTCGCTCGTAACCATCCTGACAATCCAAATATTCCTTAAAGATATTCTCAGAATTTTCAGTTATCATAAACGTTTGCATCCACTCATCATCAACCAAACTCCACGAAGAGCCTTTCGCTAACTTCTCATATTCAGCGAAATCAATTTTCGAGCCAGCCTCGTCTAGTAAATAAACTTTTCCTTTTGTTTTTGGCAATTTCAGCTTCGTATTTTTTATTTTGATCGTTAAAAATTCACCAGGATTTAATTCGATGTCACCAATATTTTCACGAACGCCAGAATCGCCAACCGTTAATTTACAGCCCGTCGTAATGACGGTTTTTTCGCCAGAATTGATAATCTCAATGAACTGCTCATCAACATTCGACGCGATTTCACTTAACTTCAGGCCTTCACATTTATTCAACTCCTTTGGAGATTCAGATTTGGAATCTGAGGTTTTGCAATTTGGTCGTGAATACGGCTCAACTTCCTGATTGTTAAGATTTTTACCTGACAAAAATTTCGAATCAATAATATTTCCATCAATAAAACAGCGCCAAACAATCTTCACACCGCCTTTAATTGGCGAGCCCGCAGACTTTGAATTATTTCCCCAGCCGACAGTATCTGCGACCGACCCGTCCGAACGCGACAACACGACCGACCCGTTATTTTGAGCCAAAACTAAATTATTATCAAACTTTATGACATCTGCCGACATCTTATCGTTCGACAAAACCAAAAATCCGTTCGCCGATATTACTTCATCCTTGAAAATTTTTCCAACGGTTTCAACTCCAGATCCAGCGTAATACTCTATTTTCCAACCAGCCAAATTAACATTCTGATTCGTCGGATTATAAATCTCAACGTATTTTTTGTCCTGACTAATCTTTGAAATTAATATCGGAGCATTTTCTTCTATTCTTCCACTTGGATTATCTATTTTTGGCGACTCAGATTCGGAATTTAGTTCAGGTTTTGGAGGCTCATTGGCAATAGGATTTTCGCTCGGACTATTTGTAGACGAATTCTCCGTTGGAGTCTCGGGATTTTCACTTGATTGAGAAGGCGAATTGCTATCGATCTGCTTCTTATCAACAACTGGATTTTTCACTTCCTCAGTCGATTTAAGACTATTATCAACAGTCTGAACGTCATCAACTTTCGACTCTTGAGTAGCACCTGAAACGCCTTCCGCCAAAACCAACGGCGACGGCATTATTAGTGCCGCGGCTAGTATCATAAGTAGTGTGTTGCGCAAATATTTCATGCTCGCTCCTTGCTTATGGTTAATCATCTTTAGTTTAGCGTACTTTTTGTCAAATTAAAAATCGCCCCAAAAAAGGAGCGATTTCTTAAAGCGATAATTTTATTCCGCCGTGATATCCGCATTTGTATGAACATTCACAACGTCATCCAAATCGTCCAACGCATCAATCATCTTCATCAATTTCTGCGCAGTTTCCATGTCGGCAATTTCTATCGGCGTATTGGCAATATATCGTAACTCTGCATCTTTAACCTTCAAGCCTTGCTCAACCAATTTATTCCGCACGCTCGCCAAATCTTTCAACTCCGTATACACGATAATTTCGCCGTCTTCCTCGACAGCATCTTCGGCGCCAGCGTCCAAAACCGCTAGCAACAAATCTTCCCCGCTGCCTTCGATAGTAATGACGCCTTTGCGTGTAAATTGGAACATCACACTACCAGCATCGGCAATTCGCCCGCCATTTTTAACCAACGCAGTTTTTACTTCTGGCAATGTTCGATTGCGATTATCTGTCGCCGTTTCAATAATAACGCCCACGCCGCCAGGACCATAGCCTTCGTAAGCAATTTCCTCCAAAGCCGCCGCGCTCTTATCCGCCACTCGGTCAATTGCTCGCTGAATGTTTGCGCTAGGCATATTCGCAGCCTTAGCTTTTTCAATCGCCATCGCCAAACTCGAGTTCAGCGCTGGGTCTGTGCCACCACGTGCTGCAATAGCAATTTGATTGCCCAATTTCGTAAAAATCGCGCCGCGCTTAGCGTCAACAATCGCTTTTTGTCGGTGAGTTGTAGCCCATTTACTGTGTCCTGACATAATTTCTCCTAAAGTTATTTGCTATTTCAATCTGTTACTATTATACACTACTCCACAATATTTATCTTAGCGAGGTCTAATCTAGTTTGCTTTTTCATCCAAATCATTGCCAAAATTAGCGCCACATATAAAACCGCACACTGCCACAGATTGATACTAACTTCCATTTGAGCCCATTCAAATCCAGCCGTCCAATTGGTGACTTGAATCATATAGCCAAGTAGCCACGTCGTCGGAATTGCAATCAACACACCAATTATCGGCACAAAAACCAGTACACCCGACATAAACGTCAGCAGCATCGCTAGCGGCACAAACGGTAAAATCAACATATTCGCAATTAGCGCCACATTACTAATAACCCCAAAACTCATCATAAGTAGCGGCAATGTCATAATTTGCGCCGACAAAGTTTCAATTAAAATCTGTCGAAACGCGCCCGGCTCTTTATTACCAAAAAAGTAAGAATGAAGAAGTGGCGCTAACATAATTACGCCCGCAAACGAAGCAAAACTTAATTGCCAGCCCAAATCACCCCAACCAAATTGCGGATTTATCAATAGCGTAATTGCCGCCGACACAGGAAGCAGAACTAGCGGATGAATTGTCCGACCATAATACCACGCCGCCAGACTCAGTCCCGCCACCAAACCAGCCCTCGACATACTGGGGCTTAATCCAGTCACCGCCATAAAACCAATTATCATAACAGCCGCGCTGAGCATCGCTAAATATTTTGATCGCTTGGCAAATAATCGTCGCGCTAAACGAACTAAAATTGTTAAATTATAGCCGCTCGCCACCACGATATGTGTTAGTCCAGCAATTTTCAAATTGTCACTTAATTCAGCTGGCATAGCACGTCGCAAGCCCAATAAAAATCCCAGCCCTAGCGCAGATTCAGACTCTGGAACGTGAGTACGAACTCGCCCGGCAAACCAATCACGAACTCCCACTGCCACATCACCCGGAACGGGTCTTTCGGCACTAATAATTTTCGCCCGATATATGCTTGCTGAAAAAGCCCCAAATCCCGCCGTCATTTTACCCTTAACCTTCACAATATCGCTACGCTTAATTGAGTTTTTATCTGGCGTCGTCACCCAAATTTGTCCCGACAATTTTTCATTATTCATCCGCAAATTGCCCAATCTAAGAACCGTTTGACTATTTTTATCGAGATCAGGATCCTCCAAAACTTGGCCTTGGATAATTGCGATTTTTCCGATTAACGAATCATAAACCTCCACGCCTTTTCTGCCGATTTCACCGCGCCAAAGACCAATCAAAACTCCAGAAATAATTGCTAAAATCACAAAAAATCGCCAGCGCCAAATTGCCACGATTACAAAAATAGCCAGCCCGACCAATAAAAATAATGGATTCGCCGCAAACGACCGCGGTATGTAATGGATGGAAATTACGCCAATTGTCAAACCGAGACACCACACCGCCACCAACCAAGAAATATGCAACTTCTCAAATAGCCAACTATTCATACTTAAAGTATATCTGGATCTAAAGCCATAAAAAAGACTCCGCCAAGGGAGTCGATTTCAAATTTGGAGGGTCCACCGGGGCTTGAACCCGGGACACCCTGCTTAAAAGGCAGGTGCTCTAACCAGCTGAGCTATGGACCCATTCGGAATATCCGCTTTCTTCATCCTAGCACAAACCAACACAAAGGTCAATGCTTAGCGAGTTTATGTCCGCCAGTATGTAGTGAAAAAATGTCAATTAGACCGCACACCAGACCAAACGTAGCCACATACCGCCAATTATTCGCGAAAATCTTATACAGCTCCAGCGCCTGTCCGTCTAGTGATATATATTTTCCCAGAGGAACCACCAATAGCGCTGCTGTCAAAAACGCGATTCCCACCGCCGAGACAATTCTCTCATGTTTTTTCTGATATCTAGGTCCGCTTAGAAGAAGCATAATTAGCGGAACCAACGTTAAGACTAATCCCGAAATTACACCATTTGGCAATAAACCAGTTTCCAATTTCAAGCCGTCCAGCACCCCTGTCAGCCAGTTGCCCCACCATTCTGATAGTAAAAATCCCGTCGCCAACGCCAATGCCAATGGGCCGAATCTTCGAGATGAAACAAATGCAACCGCAAAAACCGTTACTAAAATTACTCCAAATAGAATTATTACGCTCATTTATTTTCCTCCAAATCAAATTTTACCTGTGACCCAACTGTAGCGCTCGCCTGCTTAGCAACTCCTGCCTTCACCTCCAACACGTACTTTGCCGGAACCGGTGGCGCATATTTTTCATGCGGCTCAGCGTCCGGCTTGACGTTATGTTTTACATAGACAACGCGCTTTTTATCATTGATCCAAATCATATCAACCGAAAATTTCATATCTTTCATCCACATTTTATGACGATCGTTATGATCAAAGACGAACAGCATAGCATAATTCTCATCAATTCCCAGCCTTCCAGACAGACCTTTCTGCTGCGATTCTTCGTCATTAGCAATTTCCGCCTGAAGCATCGTCTTATTCAGGTAAATCATTTCCGTTTTTGGCGAAACCGTTCGAAAAGCATAAAAAATCGCCCCACCAATAACCATCAGCATTCCGCAGATAAATATCCATTTGATGACAGTTTGAGTTACTGTCGAGTGACGAGGCTCGTCCATAAACCTATTATAACAAGTTTATGCTTAAGCGCCGATTTTATCTTTTTTATTACCACGCTTGGCGTTTCGATCGATGTATTCGATTATCTTTCCCGCAACATTACGGCGAGTAATTTTCTCAATTCCAAATCCTGGACTAGCATTAACCTCCAGCACCAAAGCTCCACGACTTGATCTCATGAAGTCGACTCCAGCAACCGTTAATCCCATTGCCTTAGCGGCTTTCACGCACATTTTACGCTCGGAATCTGTCAATTTTATACTGGTTCCTTCGCCGCCCTTGTGTAAATTACTGCGGAAATCATCGTCCAAACTCTGACGTTTCATGCTAGCCACCACTTGACTACCAACCACAAACGCACGAATATCGACACCAGCCGACTCTCTAATAAACTCCTGAAGTAGCACGTTCGTGCCGTCCGAGTTGGTCAAATAGAATGCCTGCAGAACAGACTTGGCAGCCTTTTTAGTCTCCGCCAGAACCACGCCATTTCCGTGCGTGCCGCGCGCTAACTTAATAATCGCCGGCATACCACCAATCTCTTCAATGAGTGAATCAATGTCAGTCGCGTTTCGAGAAAAGACCGTCTTTGGAATCGACACTCCCGCTTTAACTAATAACTGCGTTGAGCGCAACTTGTCTCGTGCCCTAGTAATTGCAATTGAACGGTTCATAAAAAATGCCTTCGGATGCATCATCTCCAATTGACGCAAAACCGCCGTGCCATACTTTGTCATGTGGCTCGCGATTCGCGGAATCACCACGTCAAATTCACCAATTTCCTTACCCTTGTAAATAACCGTCGGATGCTTTTCGTCAATTGAAACGTAGCAGTTTTTATACTTAATAACCTTGACTTGATGACCACGCTTTTCAGCCTCTTCTTTCAGGCGAAGTGTCGAATAATTAATGTTGCCGTTAGATAAGATTGCAATTCGCATTATTTTTCTTCACCTTTCTGATGATATTTTTTATAAAATTCGTATGGATTCAATTTTACTTCTTCATTAAGACTAGCAGTTGCGGACGGTTTTTTTCTGCGAACATTTTTCCTTGATACGTCTACTAGGAATTTTCCAGAAATCGATCGCCTTCCGATTAACACCGGAAATTCATTTTTTGATCGATCAGACAAATTCATTAACATTTTAATTTTTCGCCCACCAAGCTTTACCCAAAAGTGCGTTCGATAACGGATCTGCTCCTGACCCATTGCGGAGCGCACTCTGGCTACAGAATAATCAGTTCTCTTAAATATCTTACCGTCGTAATACGACGAACCTTCGCCAAACAGAGAAAATTTCAACACTCCATCTTTATCAATGTGAATATTACTCGCCCAAACTGCACTGGAATCGGCGCCCGTATCAATTTTAGCTGGGACTTTTTGCGCTCGCTCGCCGAAGTTCACAAACTCGGTTGACCCAATAATGGCTTTTTCTTTCATACGTCAATATTATGGCATAAAAACTATCTTTTTGCAATATCTTGCCTTTTACTTCTTTGAGCTCTCGCTACCACAATTGTCACCGCTACAATGATAGATATACCAGCCAAAATAGCTAATACATAAGTGTATCCCGACAATAGATATATTAAAGCTAATGTCACACATACAGCACCCCAGGTCGTAATTAGTCGTTTGTTAAGCGCCAACCCCACGACAACCATCAATGAATGCTCTATTAGGAATAATATTTCCATAACATCGTCTCCTGCAAGCGCCAGAACGAGAGTTGGCAGACTAAGCGCAGAGAGAGCTAGTACTAGATGTGCTGTCGTAGACTTATGAATATATCCCAACCAACGCCACGACATCACCGCTCCCGAAAGAATTGCCGCTGACCACAAATATGGTATTGTGATAGCGTGAGCGGGTAAGGCTAGGTTTTTAATAGTAAATAAAACGCCGTACAAAATCAGGAGCACGCCTGAATCAAAATGCAAAATACTCTTTTTGGGGACACCTTCGAGTATCAAGGCTGTACCATTAATTATCCACACTAGCGCCGCCAGAATCACTGACGCCACAGTAGCGCTAACTGGTGTAGCAATAGACAACAAGACTACCGACCAGCCGATGGCGCTATAGAATGAAGAGTAATACCAACGACTCGACATCTTTCTGATTCGCGCAGCAATAGCCAAGCCGTAAAACACCGCAAAAACAACCAGGGCAACGACTGACATAAATTCGAGTGGAATAGTAAACCATTGAGCTATAAGGCAAAGTAACAACACTAGACTCGGGTGTGCAGCCATTGTCATTATTCGCCAATCTCGTTTAGCAAGTACCGTCATATAAAGAGCTACTGTAGTTGCTAGCCATCCCAATATCTTGAACGACAAATCATATATCGCCAGTAGATTAATTATTGGAAGCACTATCACTGGAACTGTAGCAGCACACAGCGTCATATCACCAATAATTGACGATTGTCTATTCATTCGCAACAGCCAGTACAAAGACCCAAAACCAACTAGACTCACCCATGCAACAATTGCGAGATTGTCATTAAACGGTATATTCAACCAATGCAGAGATAATAAAACAAAGATGATTGTCATAAAATATGCACCACCCAAATAAACCTCTCTACGACATCGGTAAAATGCATAGTATAGCGACACCACTAGCGGTAACCAAACTATCGGATGAATTGACGACAACACAACAACGATAGCTACGCCAATAATAGAATATAGAAACAACTCACGACTTTTGACAGCTGCATTGTCATGACGATGATAAAGCCATTCTACTATTAATAACGACGACACATTTATCCACGCCATTAAAATAGAGACGTTTTCACTAGACACCGCAAAACCTAAAGCTAGCAAAAATACTGACAACATTAAAGAGGTGTGGACTCCAACTACAAACTCGTAAACTTTTTCGCGCCATACAGCCACACTCATAATGCCAGCGCCGATAGCTATCGCGCCCGATAGACACATCAGGGCTTCCTCTGTCGCATAAGTGGCTATCATCGCTGAAGTAGACATTGCCATTAATAGCCAAGTTGACGCAGCGCCATACACTAAAGCAGCCTGACTTTTACTAATATTCGGACGCTTCAAAATTAGCAATCGGCAAATAACTGGCAGTGACGTCATGAATAGAAAAATTAGATACTGCACGCGTTGTGCTATAGCTATATCAATATTGAATAGTGTTATACCAATCGGCACCAATAGAATCCCAGATATCACAACCATAGCACCGAAGCGGACACGACGTAACAAAAAAAGGATTGCAAGACTAGTCGCTGAGATAACACCAATAAAGGTAAAAGCAACCGTCATTCGTAGCGAATCTCCAGAACCGATCACGCCAAACAGAGCACTTAATGACACAGCAAAACTAACCCACAATACTATTTCATGATGTCTATCGTACTGTTTCTGAATGTACATTGATATAGCGGACCAGATTATATTTCCAAGTGCCACTAACCCTAGAATCACGCTTACAACCAACTGATTATCGTCAGATAAATACATTGCGAAACTAGTAGCCATCACCATTAACAATAAGCGAGCTGTTGTCAATTCATAAGTACGCATCTTTTTAGACTTCTCAACAAGAGCAATCGTAAAGTAATATGCAACGCTAGCAAATAACAGTACGCTAATATCTAATGTACCCATATATGCCGACGAGCTAAGCGCGATAAACATCGTCATCGGCACGATAAACGGATTCACAACGTTTAGCGGTTCGACGAACTGACGAGGAAAGCGACTAGAAAAATACGCAGCCACAGTCATCAAACATCCAAATAGCAGCATTACAACGTAATACCAGACCAGCTGCGCATGCACAACAGCCGGCAAACTAGTCGTCATCGTAAACATCGATAGTAGCGATACATAAGCAAGAGGTCTACTATTCAATCTCACAGTAGCATCAACACACAAAACAGCACCAATTACAGAAGTAATAAGCCAGCACCACGCGGGGTCAATACCTAAAAGTAAATTCATAGTCCAGCCGCCAATTGGCACAGCAGCCAAGGCTGTACCAATAAGCGCTGTCGACGCAGATTTCAATATTGGCAAGCGAGCATACAATAACTGACAAATAATATAATAAATAAAAATAAACAGCCACACCAAGCTGAACCTAAGTTGGATAGATAGATTAATTGCCTGAGCCAGAAGCAATATCCCCGCAGTCAGAAGTAGCGATGCCGTATATAGCGCTACATTGATGGTAGTTTGACGATTTTTCTCTTTCTCTTTATTGCCAACTGACGGTACCCGCTCAGAGATTTGCACCTCTTTAGCAGAAATATTCACATTTTCTTCAATCGGTACAACATCGGTAGGTGGCGTAACGTCAGGCTCTTGCTCTTCGCCACCAATTAGCACAAGTTCACTAAACTGCGGAACTGCCTTTTGATTCTCGGTAATAAGCCTCACTTGACCGTTGTCATTCTCAATTTTGGCGTATCCATTTTGTGCATCACGCACGCCATCCCAATATCCCTGCCGATAATCTTCGGAATAATTAGACGGCTGGTTATTACCTCTCTGTAATAATTTTATTAGCTTAATCACTACAATAATAACTATTATCAGAAAAATTAATCCCATGCCTTCAATCCCTCTTATGTTAGCTTCAGTATAACACAGGATTTTTTCTCGACAAATATACTAGGAAAACAGTCCTCGTTTTTTAGCGCCCTTAAATTGCTCCAAAAGCTCCTTCTGCTTTTTGGTCAATTTGGTTGGCGTATCAACAATAACACCCACAATATGCGGACCACGGGATTCACTATGTAAATGCGGAACGCCATGACCTGACAACTTGAAGTCGGTGCCGCTCTGAGTGCCTGCTGGGATTTTCATCGTTATTACGCCGTCCACAGTCTCCACATCAATTTCCGTTCCCAGTGCCGCATCAACCATAGAAATATGTTCTTCGCTAAGAATAATATTACCCTCACGAGTGAATTTTTTATGCGCCTTAACACGAATGTGGACATACAAATCACCTCTACTACCACCAGCAACTGCTTCTCCACGATCGCGCAGACGAATTGTCGCGCCATCATCAATTCCTGCCGGAATTTTAATAGTGATATCCTGATTCTGTCGGGTCGTGCCTTTTCCTCGACAAACTGAACATTCTTTTTCAGGAACTTTTCCCTTACCGTGACAAGTTTCACAAACAACCGCCTGCTGAATTTGCCCAAACAGCGAATTCATCGTTCGAGTTTGCTGACCCGCTCCCTTACAAGTTGGGCACGTTTTCATTCCAAACCCTGGCTCGGCGCCATCGCCATGACAATGCTCACATTCAACATCCAGCATTAAACTAATTTTCTTTTCTACACCAAATACCGCGTCTTCAAAACTTAGTGTTACACTAGTTTCAATATCACGCCCACGCGAACGACCATTTCCAGCGCCACCAGCTGCACCACCGAAGAATTGGCTAAAAATATCACCTAGTCCACCATCACCAAAATCAAAGTGAACATTTTGACCGCCGAATCCACCAAATCCTTCAAACGGATTACCAGAAAAGCCACCACCAGAAGCACCGCCAACGCCAGCATGACCAAATTGATCATAACGCTGTCGCTTCTGTTTATCCTTCAGAACTTCATAGGCTTCGTTAATTTCCTTAAATTTAGCCTCGTCGCCGCCCTGTTTGTCAGGATGATATTTAATTGCTAATTTACGAAAAGCCTTTTTTATCTCATCTTCAGAAGCGGTCTTTGGAACGCCCAATATTTCATAATAATCACGCTTGCTCATACCTTATATATTATACGCGTTTAGCACTCTCAGTGCAAGAGTGCTAAGTCCAAAAAAGGCCACTCTTTTTATCGAGCAGCCTTCTTTGTGAAGACGTTAGGTTTATTTTTCGTCGACAATTTCGCCTTCGACCGGCTCGTCTTTATCAGACTTTTTGTCGCCAGCTTCGTCAGCTTTTTTATCGTCGGCTGATTGTTGATACATCTTAGCCCCGATTGGCATAATCGCGTCGTTCAAGGCTTTAATCGCAGCGTCCAATTCGTCCTTATCTTCAGAATCTTTGTGCTTTTCAGCCTCTTCGACAGCCTTTTCAATCGCTTGCTTATCATCGTCAGAAATCTTATCTTTGAATTCGTCCGGCATTTTCTTTGCCTGATAAATAGCGTTTTCAAGCTGATTCTTCGTATCGACAGTTTCGCGCTTTTTCTTATCTTCGTCCGCGTGAAGTTCGGCTTCTTTTTGCGCCTTCTCAATATCTTCCTTACTCATATTGCCAGAGTTTTGGATAGTGATTGATTGCTCTTTACCTGTTCCCTTGTCTTTAGCCGTAACGTTAAGAATACCGTTGGCGTCAATGTTAAAGGTCACTTCAATTTGAGGCACGCCGCGTGGCGCTGGTGCAATACCGTCAAGCACAAAACGACCCAAACTCTTATTGTCATTGGCAAACTCGCGCTCACCTTGAAGAACGTGAATTTCCACCTGAGGCTGGTTATCCGCAGCCGTCGAGAAAACCTCGCTCTTGCTTGTTGGAATTGTAGTGTTTCGATCAATCAACTTCGTCGACACGCCGCCCATCGTCTCAATTCCAAGAGAAAGCGGAGTCACGTCCAGAAGCAACACGTCCTTAACGTCACCAGCCAAGACGCCACCTTGAATTGCGGCACCAACAGCCACAACCTCATCTGGGTTCACACCTTGCATTGGATCTTTTCCAAAGAAATTCTTTACGCGCTCAACCACAGCTGGCATACGAGTCATTCCACCAACCATAACTACATTGTTAATGTCGGACTTAGAAAGTTTGGCATCCTTCAAAGCCTTTTCTACTGGACCATCCAAGCGATCCAATAAATCCTTAACCAAATCCTCCAACTTGGCACGACTCAAGCTCATCTCGAAGTGCTTTGGACCATCAGCGTCGGCGGTAATAAATGGAATATTGACTTCATATTCAGTAACCGTCGACAATTCTTTCTTCGCCTTTTCAGCCTCGTCCTTTAGGCGTTGCATTGCTGCATTATCTTTACGAAGATCAATTCCCTCCTTCGACTTGAAGTCGTCCAAGAAGTAGTTAACAATAGCGTTGTCGAAATCCTCACCACCAAGGTGTGTATCACCATTAGTTGCCTTAACCTCAAACACGCCGTCGCCTAGTTCCAACACCGACACGTCAAACGTACCACCACCAAGGTCGAACACTACGATAGTTTCGTCATTCTTACTCTTTTCCAGACCATAAGCCAAAGCCGCAGCTGTTGGTTCATTGATAATACGCTTAACTTCCAATCCAGCAATTTTACCAGCATCCTTAGTCGCTTGGCGCTGTGAATCGTCAAAGTAAGCTGGCACCGTAATCACTGCTTCCGTTACTTTTTCACCCAAGAAAGCTTCGGCGTCAGCCTTGATTTTACTAAGAATCATTGCTGAAACTTCTTCTGGCGTGTATTCCTTATCACCCATCTCGACTGCCACGCCAGTACCTTTTTTAACAATCTTGTACGGCATGATATCCAAGTCTTTTTGCACTTCCTTGTCATCAAACTTACGACCAATCAAACGCTTAACGCCGTAAATCGTGTTTTTTGGGTTTGTTACACGCTGACGCTGAGCAACTTGACCGACAAGTCGTTCGCCCTTTTTATTAACCGCAACCACAGATGGCGTAGTACGATTACCTTCGGCATTAGAAATAACCTCTGGCTTTCCAGCTAACATATACGCAAATGCGCTGTTGGTTGTACCGAGGTCAATACCAATAATTTTACCCATATGATTCCCCTTTCTGTTATGATCACATATGGTCTATATCTTATATTC
>CAJPKE010000006.1 GCA_905370345.1 Candidatus Saccharibacteria bacterium UBA6209
GCTTTACCCATAAGAGGTCATTATGATATAATAAAGAAAATTTGAGTGGAGATATAATATGAGGCGAGTAAATCAGGCTGGATCAATTGGAGTTTTTGTAATAGTAGGTGCTATTTTAGTGGCTATATCTTTGGCTGTTCTTTACGGAATTAGGCAGAATAATTTATCACAAGATGGGGCGCCGATCTCTAGCGATTTGGTAGCATCAGAGAATATCAATAAAAATTCACAGAGTAACAGCACATCTCAGCAGTCTGCAGATCAAAAAACGAATAGTCAGTCAGGCGGAAGGGGTGAGGCGCGAACCGACGTGAAGACTGAAGAGTCAAAAAAGACAACTCCTGCGTCTGAATCTTCTCAGTCTCAACAATCACCATCATCTACAGCGCCAGCTCCTTCTACTCCTTCTAAGCAATCTGATAAAGGATTGCCAAAAACTGGGCCAGAAGATGTAGCTATTTCTGCAGTGGCTTTTGGCATTTTGGCGTTTTTGACGGTAGCTTATCAGCGATCTCGCTATCTTATCTAGCTTTGACTTCTATCTATCTGTTGTGATATAATTGTGATAATCTGTGGGGATATTTTTATTGTGTCCCTGAAGAATAATATCAATTTTAAGGAAGGGGTCTTTAGAAGACTTATGGCAGATGCCAAAATTACAATGGATGACCTGCTGGCTCAAGCAGGCGATAGTGTTAAACAACTTACTGTTGGTGAAACAGTTGACGGTACTGTTCTATCAGTAAAGAAGCACGAAATTTTAATCGATTTAGGACCTTTGGGCGTTGGCTTGGTTCCACGCCGCGAAGTTAGCCTTTCAAAGAACTACAATGTTGGCGATTCAGTAATTGCTAGTGTAATTGATACCGAATTGGAAGACGGCTATTCGCTACTTTCATTGCGCAAGGCTGCGAAAGATCGTGGTTGGGATGAAGTTATGGCTAAATTGGAATCTGGTGAGATCATCACCGTTGTACCATACGACGCTAACCGCGGTGGACTACTAGTTGAATACGAAGGCATTCGCGGATTCTTGCCAGTATCGCAATTGTCAGCTGAACACTATCCTCGCGTAGGTTCTAGCGACAAGGACGAAATCTTGCAACGATTGAACAGCTTGGTAAAGAAGGATATTAAAGCGCGAATCTTGGACGCTGACCGAAAAGCCAACAAATTGATCTTCTCTGAAAAAGAGGCGGTTAAAGAAGGCTTAGCGGAGCGATTCCAGAAGTTGGCAATTGGTGATACAGTTACAGGTGTTGTTACAGGTGTTGTCGACTTCGGCGTATTCGTTAACGTTGAAGGTATTGAAGGTTTGATTCACATCTCAGAAATTAGCTGGGAGCGTGTTAATAACCCATCTGACTACGTAAAAGTTGGTCAAACTATCGAAGCTAAGATTATCGCAATCGACAAAGAGCGTTTGAGTTTGAGCATGAAGCAATTGACTAAAGATCCATGGTTGGATGAAGTTGAACAATTTAAGCCTGGCGAGAAAGTTGAGGGAACTGTAACTCGAATTACTCCATTTGGTGCATTCGTACAGTTGAGTCCAGCGGTTGAAGCTTTGGTTCACGTGTCAGAGCTTGGCGGTGACGGTACTGATCCTGAAAAAGTATTTACATTGAACGAGCGTAAAGAATTTACAGTTTTGGATATCGATAAGGAAAATCGTAAGATTTCTCTTTCACTCGGTAAATCATCAAAGAAAAAATAATACAAATCCCCTGAAGCGTAGTTACGCCCAGAGGTGAGAGGAGCTTATTATGGCAGAAAAAATCGTCAATATTGCGGATTCGGTAACGGTTGGCGAGTTGGCCGAAACTCTGGGATTGTCAGTAACTACGCTGATTGGTGAATTGTTTAAGAACGGAATCGCTGCGACAATTAATCAGCGACTAGATTTTGAGACTGCACAGATTATTGTTGAAGAATTGGGGCTGGATGTGCAGCTGAAACGGAAGACGGTTTCCGCGGAAATTCATCACCATGCGCACAAATTATCAGACAAGGCAGTTCCTCGTCCGCCAATTGTAGCTGTGATGGGGCATGTTGACCACGGTAAAACCAGCCTGCTGGACGCGATTCTTGATAAGAAAACAGCGGCCAGTGAAGCTGGAGGAATTACTCAGCATATTAGCGCGTATCAAGCTCAGCGCAACGGACGAACTATCACTTTATTGGACACTCCAGGTCACGAGGCTTTTGCGGCGCTAAGGCAGCACGGAGCTACGCTGACTGATGTGGTGATTATCGTGGTGGCGGCGGATGATGGAGTTAAACCTCAGACCGTTGAAGCTATTCGATTTGCCAGGTCAGCTAACGCTAAAATTGTGGTGGCAATTAATAAGATTGATAAAGAAGCAGCCAATCCGCAACTAGTAAAAACTCAATTGGCATCTGAACATGGCTTGAATCCTGAAGGATGGGGCGGCGACACTGTGATGGTTGAGGTTAGTGCAAAAACTGGTCAGAACTTAGACAAGCTTTTGGATATGGTTTTATTGGTGGCGGATATGGAAGATTTGCGCGCAGATGAAGATGTTCCGGCTGAAGGTTTGGTTATTGAGGCGCACATGGAAACTGGTCGTGGTGCTGTTGTTGGGCTATTGGTGGAGAATGGTCATTTGAAACCTGGTCATTATTTGGTTGCTGGGACGGCTTACGGGCGAGTCCGAACGCTTCAAGATTTCCGTGGTAAAACCGTTAAAGATGCCGGTCCAAGTATGCCGGTGAATATGACCGGATTTAAGGAATTGCCACAATTCGGTGATGGATTTGAGATTGCGAAGAGCGAAAAAGAAGCTCGCAATTTGGCGCAAAAGGCTAAAATTGAACAAGAGAAAATGGCAGCCACAACCAATGTTACTGGTGCAGATATTCTTAAGATGATGAATCGAAAGCTTGATGCGGAAGAATTTAACGTAATCGTTAAGGCTGACGTTCAGGGTTCGGTAACGTCTGTGGTTGATAGTTTGAAGCTGATTGATACTAATGGCGAAGTTGAGCTTCATGTTGTTGGAACTGGCGTTGGTAATATTTCTGAGAACGATATTCATTTGGCGGTTGGTGAAAATACGGTGATTTATGGCTTTAATGTTGATTTGCCACCAGCAGTTAAGCGATTAGCGGCACGTGAACACGTGGAAGTGCGAATTTTTAAGGTGATTTATGAATTGTTGGATGACGCTAAGGCTTCAATGGAGGCTTTGCTAGCGCCAGAAATCGTTGAAACTGAAATTGGTGAGTTGGAAATTAAGGGTGTGTTTAGGACGATGCGCGAAGAAGTGATTGCTGGCGGTGAAGTGAAGCGTGGTAAAGTCGCTAAGGACTTGCTGGCGCGTATAAAACGTGGCGGAGAGCAAATTGCTGAAGTGGAAGTTTCTTCCGTACAACGTCAGCAACAAGAGGCAAAAGAGGTCTTTGAAGGTGAAATGTGTGGATTGAGCCTCAGGACAAAGAAAAAAATTACTTTAGAAATTGGCGACAAGTTGGAGTTCTTTACTAGGGAATTAGTGAAGAAAACTCTGGGGTAGATTGCTCTAAGTATTGACTTTTTTGTGTATTTATGATAGTATCTTAGATATACATAAGTTTATTGCCATTCTGCGTGCAGAAGGCGAAAGGAAACCACCACAAAATGAGCAAAACACCCGAAGGACGTCCGTTCAGTGCAGACGCCGAAAACAATTCCGAGAAGTTGCCCGTGCTTGGAAAATTGGGTCAGGTTGCAACGAAAGCGGCAGGAGCAGTAAAAGATATTGTTCGTACAGTAACAAATAGAAACGGATCCGCCGAGCGCTTGGGTATAAACACAGAAAATAGCACTGGGGATAGTGAAAAAGATTTCAGAAAAGGTAGTTCTAATGGTTTGACGCCTGAAGAGGTAGAGGCGTTGAAGAGGGATGCTAGGGTGGTAGTTATTTCAACCCCAGAAGAACAGGCTAGCGACAGTACTGAAGACACTTCGGAAAGTTCTGCGGAAAAGAACATTCCTGTTTCTGAGCCGCCTGAACCTACACCTGATGAACTAGCTAGAATTAAGTGGAATGACGAAATGAGGGATGCGGCTGCTAAACGTTTTGTTCTTGTTCATCCGACGACTGAAGAGGATCTAAGGGAACTTGAGAGTTTTGGGGTAGATATTGACTCAAGCTCAGTTAGTCCAGAAGAGGTTTCTAGGTATAAAGATGAAAACGTAATAGACAAAGAGATGTTTAGAACGACGATCCCTAACGTGGATAAACCAAAGAAGGATGATAATCCAGAAGACTTAACGCCATACGAACAGGCTATGCGAGATAAATATTTTGGTGATGAGTATGATGAAGCTGAATATGGTGATGGTGAGCAGTCTGAGGATAAAACTGATGCTGAAAAAACCGAGATGGGCGTAGAAGAACAGGAAGCTGCTGCTAACCTTAAAATCGCTAGGGAGAGGTTTGCTAAGGCAAGTATCGCCGTTGAATCACACTTCTTTAAGAAGTTCTTTGGCGGAAAGAAACGACAAGAAGAGTTGAATGCTGCTACAGAAGAATTGAAGCAGAGCGAATTGGAATACATGCGTCTTAAGTTTGCTGATAAAATCGAAGCAGCAAAACAGGATCCAGAAAAGCAGGCTGAATTAGCAGCGGAAATGGGTCAAGCAGCGTTTGCAAGTATGCGAGAAACCTCAAGAATGACGACAGACAAGTATGACAACATGCTTGATGATCGTGGTAAATTTAAGAAAGCTGCCGCTAAAGTTGGTAAATGGTTTAATAAGGGTGGTAGGATTGCTCAGTTGTTGAAGTTGGGCGGTACTGGTTTTGCGGTAGGTGCTACTACAGCAACCTTCGCTGGATGGCCTATTACGACGGCTGTCGGTATTGTAACGGAATTAGGAGTTGCTGGAGCAACAAAGCAGGCTGTTCTGGAAGAGTATCGTGGCGAAGATCGCATAGCTGATGCCCGTCTTGAAACCATAGATCCTTCATTTGAAAAAACTGTGGCTAACATGAAAATTGACGATGTTATGGAGCATGCAGTCAATGTATCAGTTGACAATCTTAAGGACGTGAGTATAGAGAGGCAGGATGCCCTGCGTAAGAAGGTACGATCGTCATTAGGTAAGTATGGTGTTGGTTTTGCCTTGGGTGGTTTTGCTGGTAAATTTGTTGGCGACTGGGCTAACTCTGCACACGCTACTGGAGCTGAGAGTAATACTGCTGCACCTTCACAATCTGGTAGTGAGCAAATACCACAGTCTAGCGGCGCATCTTCTGTGGACAACTCTGTTGACAAAATCGTAAATAATATTAATCCAGATACATCAAACTTCAATTCTTACGACTATCCTTGGGACTGGGCTGCCGAGAAGTTTGGTGACGCAAACGCAATGGATCAACTTCATAGTCTGGCCGATAAAGCCATGGCTAACGGTCACACCGTGGAATGGTTTAACAACCCTGATGGAACAGCATGGATGAAAATCGACGGATCTAGCGCTACTGCGGACGTATTGAAGGTATTGAATAAATACGCTTAATAGATAAAATATAAAAATAAACAAGGAGATAAAAAATGTTTGAAATTACTGACGAATTCTTAGCACAGGCTGGTTTTGGATCATTGCCAACAGATAAAAAAGAACAGATGAGGGAAGACGTCGCTAACAGTGTACAGGATAAGATTACAAGGAAGATCTTGCTGGCTGTTGGCGAAGCGAAGCTGGATGAGTTTATGAAATTGCTGGATGGCGACGATGCTTCTGTAGTATTGAACTGGTGCGTAAATAATGGCGTTAATTTAACGGAAATTGTTCAAACCTCGATGAATGAGACTATGGTCGAGCTACAAAAATTATACAATGACGCGCTGAATATGATTCGTGGATAGTAATATCAAATAGTTACTGGTATAATTTAACTTAATCATATAGACGAAAGAAAAGGAGGACTATGTTCCAACTGAATGAAGAATTTCTTAAAGAATTAGGGCTGGACCAGCTGCCGGAAGATCAGCAAAAATCGTTGTTGCAGCATATTTATAGTGAATTGGAGCTTCGAGTTGGCGAACGATTAAGCCAGGGAATGAGCGATGCTCAGCTGGAGGAATTTGCGGGAATTATCGATAAAACTCCTGGTGCTGTGGATGATTTTCTGATGAAACACGCGCCTAATTATCAACAGGAACCAATGTTGCAGAAAATGTCGCAAGCTTCAGGTTTGCCAGTTGACGATCCGCGTCTGAAGGATGAATTTGCAGCTACTAAGTGGCTAGAGGTTAACCGCCCAGATTATCGTGACGTTGTGGCTGCGGTTATGGCTGATCTTAAGAAGGAAATTATAGCGAATAAAGATGCTATTTTAGGCTCAGTCCAAGCGTAATTTTATGCGGACGATAAAATAACCCCTTATGTGGGGTTATTTTTATTTGTAGCCTCTTAGGTAATCTTCAGCGGTCATTGTTTTTCCGCTGGGTGCGATGAGCTCGTCAATGATTAAATAGTTGCCGTCGGCAAATTTTTTATCAAGATGAGAACTCGGAGTTTTGTCGCAATGAGATTTCGTGATGATGATATCTCGATCGTCGATTGTCATTCGACTACGCGGAAATCCGAGGTGTGCGCGGACGTGAGCTTCAGCCTCGGCGGCGGTCATACGTTCCGTATCGAGCCACGAATTGTCCTTGCTTAATAATTGACAATATGAAGCCTGAGAATTGTCCTGTGGTGTTGGCTGAAGACTCCCATTGATGATGTTTGGCAAGTTTTTTATTAGCAGAGAAGTGCCATCGTGAAATAATTTATCATATAATTCGAACTTTGTCTCTTTTCCAGTGAGGGCTTGTCGAGTTTGGGTGTATATAGGGCCGGCATCCATTTTACTATCAAGTTGCATTATTGATACGCCAGTTTTGGTATCTCTGTTGGCTATGGCTGATTCGATAGGCGAAGGTCCTCGATATTTTGGTAGTAGAGAAGGGTGAACATTGATAATTCCCGGTGTAAATAAGTCGATAATTGACTGAGGAATGATTTTTCCGTATGCAACCAAAACTCCCGTTATTGGCTGAAGTTGTTTTATATAGTTGGTAATTTCACTGACTTTGCTTGGCTGCAAAACTGGAATATTGTGAGATTTAGCGAATGTTTTTACTGGAGGTTCGGTAAGCTTGTGTCCGCGACCGCGCTTGGTGTCAGGTTTGGTAATAACACAAACAACGTTAAATCTCTCTTCAACGAGAGCTTCTAAGGTAATTAGACTGTAATTTTCAGTCCCAAAGAATACTATTTTCGGCGATATCTTTGTCATAATCTAACGGTTGCAACTCGCCTTTCTTATCGAGCGTATAAAAAGCGTCTTTTTTATCCTTAATATGGTCTATAAAAACTAATCCGTTGCAGTGATCTATCTCATGCTGTAATACGCGCGCCAAAAATCCTTCGGCTTTAATTCGCACTTCTTCGCCATCTAAACCCATGGCTTTTACGCGAATTTTACTGTAGCGGGGAACTTTTCCGTAAATGCTTTTAACGCTTAAGCATCCCTCGAAGTCTTCAACAATTTCGCCTTCATATTTCACGATTTCTGGATTGATAAGGGTGATGAATTCGCGAGTTGATTTTCTTTCAAAGTCAGCTCGAACAATCACAATACGCTCTAATTTGTCGACTTGAACTGCAGCGAGGGCAGCGCTAATTTCGTGAGGTCTGGAATCTTCCCAGTCCAGTGCGGCTGCGGTCATTTCGTCTGCCAGTTTTACAACATCATTAGTAACAACGTGGATTTTCGATGATTTTTGGCGAAGATGTGGGTTTGGTAATGTGATAATATCGTCTTTTGTCATTGCTATAATTATACCAGAAATTACAGTAGACTTACAGGGTCGAGCTCGTACTGCCAGTGTGATGACGGCAGGAAATTCAAGACGTCAAGAAGCTCTTGTCTTTTGGGGCTTTTTACTACGATTTGCCATCGATATGTATCGCGGACGCGCTCATAAAAAGCTGGTGTTGGTCCAAAAACTTCAATGTTATCGAAATTGGATTTTAATAGTTCGGACAATTTTTTAGCGTTCCTTATGGCGGCGGCTTCGGTTTTATAAACGCAAGTTAGTTTTAATAAGTAAGTGAAGGGTGGAAAGTTGGTTTTTTGTCGTTGAGATATGGTTCTTTGATAAAATTCTGTATAGTTTTGAGACAGTCCGTTTGTGATGGATGGGTGATTTGGCTGATACGACTGGACGACAACTTCTGTTGGCGTGCTTGACCTGCCGACGCGGCCGACGACTTGGGCGAGCAATTGAAATGTTCGTTCGGGTGATGAATAGTCAGGGAGGGAAAGTCCGGTGTCGGCTTGAATGACTCCGACGACTGTTAAATGTGGCAAATCTAGTCCTTTAGCAATAACTTGCGTGCCGATAATTATATCTATTTCGCCATTTTTCAGTTCATCATAACGCTCATCTACGGTAGCCTTCAAATCGGTGTCTTTATCAAATCGAGCAATTTTTTTGTTCGGGAATAACCTCTGTAATTCGTCTTCAATTCGCTTAGTTCCGATACCTTTATGAATGATATCGGCGTTTTTACATTCAGGGCAACTAGTAGGAACTTTGGTCGAAAAACCGCAAATGTGGCATGACAATTTATGACTATCCGCGTGCAGAGTGAGCGGAATAAAACAGCGTGGGCAGCCAGCCTGCCAGCCGCAGTTGTCGCATAATGTGATTGATGCTGTGCCGCGTCGATTGTGAAAAATAAGAACTTGCTCATTTTTTGATAATGCTGCGTTTATAGATTTCAGAAGTGAGTCAGATAGAAATTGATGTTGAGTAAAATTGTTGCGCTTTGTCATATCGACCAGCGTCACGTTTGGGCGAACGGTGTCTGGTCTTGCTGGTTTTGTCATTGTAATGATTGGCGTGTTTGATTTTTTTGCAACGTAATAGTCGGCAACTGCTGGAGTAGCGCTACCTAGAATTAGTTTGCCACGATGTTGATTCGTAAGAACTGAGGCGACGCGGAGGGCTGAATATCGAGGGGATTGCTCCTGTTTGAAACTTGGTTCGTGACATTCATCAATCACCACAAATCCAAGTTGTTGCACGGGCATGAAAAGAGCAGATCGCGGACCGATGATTACTACCGGATCGTTTGAGCTGATGACTCTTTTCCAGATTGCATATCGTTGAGCTTCGGTTTGTTTGGAATGAGTGACTATGACATTTGGTAGATGAGCGGAAAACTCAGCAACCAGTTGCGAAGTTAGGGCGATTTCGGGGACTAAAATTATTGACGATCGCTCTTCTTTTAAGGTTTGTTTTGCGGATTCTATATACACTAGGGTTTTTCCTGAGCCAGTTACGCCGTGTAAAAGTGCCGTTCCAGAATGGAGATTTTCGATGGCCTGGAGGGCTGATTTTTGCTCATCTGTGAATACATTTTTTGTTCGATTTTCTGCTGGATTAACTGGGGTGGACTGGTTAATTGAGCGACGTTTTTTGGATAATCCGCTGGGTAAAATTGCTTGCCAGACGGTCGCTTGGTGTGTAGCGTAATATTTACTCATCCATATGGCGGTTTGAACGAGTTCAATTGGCAAGGGATATTCTTCAATGATTTTACTAATTGGCTTGACTTCAAAATCTGGTTGGCGAACTTCTTGTAGAACTACACCAATAGCATTGATTTTGCCAATTTCTATAGCAACAATCATTCCAGTTGGCAGTCTTTCCTCTGAAGAATACGTAAACGAACTTGCGTCGGCGCGGACGATTCTTGTTGGCGAAACCAAATAGTAATGCATGTTTATATTATATCGCGAAAAAAATGCTAAAATAAGCATATGTATTTTGAGAGTCGTTCGCAGGCTGGGGCAATTCTGGCTGATCAAGTACTGGAAAAGTATCGCTATGAAAACTGCGCAGTGGTTGCAATTGGCGAAGGTGGCGTGCTGATTGGTGAGCAAATTGCAGTGAAGCTTCACTGTGTCCTCATGATGTTGCTTAGCGAAGGGATTGAGATTCCTGGGGAAAGTTTAAGCATCGGAGCGATGTCGCAGTCTGGGCAATTTACGTATAATAGTCAATTTTCTGACGGTGAAATTAATGAATATACTAGTGAATTTCACGGTTATCTGGAAGAAAAAAAGCGTGAGGCTCATCAGAAAATGAATAGGCTTTTGGGCGATGGTGGAATAATCGATAAGGATATGCTGAAGGATCGGGTGGTGATTTTAGCGAGTGATGGCTTTGGCGATGATTTGTCGGTTTTGGACGTGGCTTTGAGTTTTCTGAAGTCTGTTCGGATTGAGAAATTGGTGATTGCGGTGCCGTTTTGTGGCGTGGCGGCGGTGGATAAATTGCACATGACGGTTGATGAAATGCATATCTTGGACGTGAAGGAGAATTTTATGGGATTAAATCATTATTATGAGGATAATATATTGCCGTCCAAAGAGGAAACTATAGCGAAAATTAATCAGGTTATTTTGAATTGGAAATAAAAAACTTGTCGGGTGTTGTAAAATTGTGATAAACTTTAATTAAGAAAGATGCGTTAGGGAGGTTATGTTAGACGTTTTTATTACATCTAGGGTGCGGCGAAAAATTGTAGTAGTATACGCTAAGTATCCTGATTTTCACACACATGTTCGCGGATTAGCAAAGCTAATTAAGGAAGATCCTGGAAATATTCAACGAGAATTGAAGCGACTAGAAAAGGTTGGATTTTTGCAGAGTGAAAAGCAGGGTAACTCACGTACGTATTTCACTAATAAACAATTCCCAATTTTTAAGGAATTGCAAAGTATGGTGATTAAATCTCAGCAATATTCAGCGCGATCAAAGCGCGGCATGGCTGATAAAGACTAATGGCATTATTTGAGAAAATTTTAGCGGCTCGAGGCTTGACTACGCGTGCGGCGCGTGAGGAATTTTTGCATCCGAATTACGCGTCAGCAAAGCATGATCCGTTTTTATTGCCAGATATGAAAAAAGCGGTGGACCGCTTGAAAAAGGCGCACACTGAGGGTGAGAAAATTGTTATTTACGGCGATTACGATATTGACGGGCTGAGTGCAACGGCGATTTTGCTGGATGCGTTTGGTAAGTTTGGATTTAAGGACGTTGGCGCATTTATTCCGAATCGGTTTGTTGAGGGTTACGGAATGACGATGGGCGCTGTTGATAAGGTGCGAAATATGGGTGCGGATTTAATTGTCACGGTTGATACGGGAAGTTTATGCCACGCGGAAATTGAATATGCGTCGAGTTTGGGGATTGATACGGTGGTGACTGATCACCATAATGTTGCCGAGACTCCACCGCCGAGTGTTGCCGCGGTTAATCCTAAGTTTCCTGGTCATAAATATCCTTTCCGCGATTTGTGCGGTGCGGGTGTGGCGTTTAAATTGATTCAGGCTTTGCAAGCTGAACTGGACGGGTTGCCAGATGGTTACGAGAAGTGGCTATTGGATCTGGTGGCACTGGGGACGGTTTGTGACATAGTTACGCTGGCGGATGAAAATAGGGCGAATGTCTATTGGGGTTTGGAGGTTTTGAAAAAGCAGAGGCGTCCTGGTTTGAAGGCATTGATGTCAGTGGCGAGAATTGAGCCGGAGAAGGTTAATGCTAGGCATTTGGGATTTGGTCTGGGTCCACGAATGAACGCGGCGGGTAGGCTGGAGACGGCGCAATATGCTCTGGATATGCTGACGGCGAGTGATGGACTGGAGGCGTTGGAGGCTAGCGAAAAACTAGAAGAATTGAATATTAAGCGTCGCAGTATTCAGGATGAGATTTTTGACGAAGCTTGCCAGCAGGCGGACAATATGACTGATGATCGAGTTTTGGTGGTGAATAGCGGCAATTGGAATCACGGGGTTATCGGCATTGTGGCGTCGAAATTGGTTGAGAAATATAAGAAGCCAGTTTTTATAATTGGCGAGCGTGGCGATGAGGCTACGGGTTCGGCGCGAAGTTTTGGTGATTTTTCCGCGGCTGACGCGGTTCGTGCAGCTGACGACATCATTATTAAAGGCGGCGGTCACGGAGCAGCGGCGGGCGTGACGTTGGCGACTGAGAGAATTGACGATTTTAGGCGACGAGTGAATGAGTTTTACGATTCGCTGCAATTAAAAAATCAGGAATTGTATTTGTTGCCGAGAGCTGATGTTGAGGTTGACGATTTTTCGGAAATTAATGAGGAGCTGATTGATAATTTGGCAAAGATGGAACCGTTTGGCAATGGTAACGCGGAGCCTATATTGAAAATAACTGAAGCGACGGTTTTAAATGTAAGGAGAATGGGTGTGGATGGGCAACATGTGAAATTGACCTTGCGTGATAAGAATGACGTTGCGCTGCAGATGCTGGCTTTTAATGCGCCAGAAGAATTTTTCCGTGAAGTGGGCGACGAAGTGTCTGTCTGGTTCCAGCCAACCATAAATGAGTGGCAGGGAATGAAGTCGGTTGAAGGGCGATTATTACATTTGGCTTAGACGTAATAGTTGCATTACTTGTAGAGTAGATGTATTGTTATAGTGTATTAATATTTTTGGGTGGGAGAATTTTTTGGGAGGTTTGGTATATATGGAGTTTTCTAATAGCGGCAGAGGGGAAATTATATATCAGAAAGATACACATTCTAGCCTGGGGAGGGTAGCGCTAAAGTTACTGACTAATTATCACGAAGATACACGCTCGGAGCTGCCTGGCAAAGCCTTAGCGGATCTTAAAGAAGAGCATGATGACGTAGCGGGTAAACATAAGGAATTCGCTGAACATTTGAATGAAGCTTCTAGCTTGAGTTCTTTAGTAGCAGCTGCTGGTCACTTAATTTCCCTAAAGGACGTAATGTATGAGATAAATAATGGCGTTCAATTGTCTTTATCCAGTGATGCGAATGGAGAAGTTCCTGGCGATTCGGCTTTGCCAGAAAATATTCCTTGTGACCTTGCCAAAGTTAAAATTTCTGAAAATGATGATGGTACGTATACTGCCAAGATCCCTGTTACAGAACACAGATTTGACTGTAATAGGCATATACGGGCTGATGTGACCACTTATACTATTACGTTTACTCCTGATGGTGAGGTATTAAATCTCACGTCAAAGAAGGTGAAGGGATAATCTAGTTGGCAAATACTTTCTTATCTGTTATAATGTTTGCAGTATGGTACAAGTAACACGTAAAGATCAGAAGGAAGCGAACGAAAATATCATTCGTCGTTTCAACCGCAGGGTTTTGCAAAGCGGTGTTTTGGCTCGCGCTAAGAGCGTTATGCGTTTTGAAAAACCAATTTCAAAGACCGAGCGTCGTAAAAAAGCTATTATTCGCCGCGAGCGACGAGCTGAAAAAACGGCAAAAATGCGCCTAGGGGTGCGTTAATGTCTGCGCTAAAAGAGCGCATTACTAGTGAAATGAAAGCCGCTCTATTGAGCGGCGATCGTTTTCGTGGTGATGTTTTGCGTAATCTGAAGGCAGCAATCTTAAACGAAGAAGTTTCTTTAGGCAAGCGAGAAGACGGCTTGGATAATGCTGAAATTGAAAAAGTTGTTGCTCGAGAAGTGAAAAAGCGCGTCGAAAGTGCGGATTTATATCGAAAGAATGACCGTGCGGAGTTGGCGGAACCTGAAGAAAAAGAAGCGGAAATTTTACGAGAATTTTTGCCAGAGCAACTTGGCGAGGCAGAAATCTCAAAGATTGTAGAAGAAGTTATTGCGGGTATGGACGACGTCTCAATTCAGAAAATGGGACAAGTTATTGGCGCGGTAAAAAGTAAAGTCGGCAATGCTGCGGATGGCGCGTTGGTGGCAAAAATTGTTAAAGAAAAACTCACAAAATAGGAGGAAAAATGATTGTATTTTTTGGGCCGGCGGGTGCTGGTAAGAGTGTGCAGGGGCAAATTTTAGCAGCGCGTCACGGTTGGCGTTGGCTTAGTGCCGGACAGTTGTTGCGCGATACTCACGATGGCGAATTGATTCATCGTATGCAATCTGGCGAACTGGTGCCGATGGAAACTATCAACGGTTTGATGGGTGAGGCTCTTAATAAAGCTAAGGATATTAATGGCGTAATTCTGGACGGTTATCCAAGACAATTAGAACAGGCTAAATGGCTGATTGAGTCGCGTTCACATCACGGAAAAGACGTTAAGTTGGTGATTGTGCTAGAAGTTCCGCGTGACGAAATTTTGGAGCGTTTGAGGGTTCGCGGTCGAGTTGACGACACGCCTGAAGCAATTGACAAACGGCTCAGTATTTATCGAGGTGAAATTTACCCAATTTTGGATTATCTAAATGAAAACGGTGTTCCAATTGTACATATGAGTGGCGTTGGAACTGTCGGGCAAGTTCATGATGAAATCGAGAGAGAGCTGGTCAGTCGCGGCATCGTTGAGGGCATAAAATGAGCCAATTGATCACTGGAGAAAAAACGCCGCAACAGATGAAAGATATGCGCGAGTGCGGCAAGATGCTTGCAACAATTTATGATGAATTGAAAAAATCCGTAACGGCTGGAATGAGTGAGCTGGACGCTAATGATTTTGTAGCCAAGCGAATTAAAGATTTTGGCGCAGAGGCGACTTATCTTACAGACGAAGTGAAATTCCCGGGAGTGATTTGTATATCGACGAACGAGCAATTGGTGCATTCTTTCCCGACCGAATATGTTTTTGAAAAGGGCGACGTGGTTAGTTTTGATTTGGTGATTGGCTATCGTGGAATGAAGACGGATAGTGCTTTTACTATGGTTGTCGATGAAGAGCCTAAGGGCGCGAAGAAACATTTATTGCACGCAACAGAACAGAGTTTATATGCGGGAATTGACGCGATAACTGGCGATGGAACGCGAGTTGGCGATATTTCAGCGGGAGTGGAGGCTGTGTTGAAGAAGGCTAAACTTGGTATAATCCGTGAACTAGTTGGTCATGGCGTGGGGCTGAGTATGCATATGGAGCCAGAAATTCCGAATTACGGCAGGCGAGGAACTGGTCCGATGTTGCACGCTGGCGACACAATTGCAATTGAACCGATGGCGAGCTTGGGCGGTGAGAAAATTATTACTGACAGCGACGGCTGGACAATTAGTATGAAAGACGGCAGTCTGGGTGCGCATTTTGAACATACAGTATTGATTACCGAAACTGGTGCTGAAATTCTGACGAAGCTTTAGGCTAATTCGCTTGCCAAATTATAGACATAACCTGTATAATAGAACTTATGCAGGAGCAATCTCGATATGTGGTAGGAATTGATATTGGCACGAAAAACGTGCGCTGTGTCGTTGGTTATATTGACGCAGAAAATGGTGCGCCAAAAATTGTTGGCGTCGGTGAAGCGCCGAATAGCGGAATGCGAAAGGGGACTGTAACGAATTTGAGCGGTCCAGCTGAGGCTATTGATAAGGCGCTGGAACCAGCTGAGCGAATGAGCGGCCATCAGATTAACGCAGCCACGTTGAGTATTAACGGATCTCATTTATTGAGTACAAAAGCCGACGGAATGATTACCGTTGGAACCGTTAATAATGAAGTTACGCACGATGATATATTAAGGCTGGAGGAAGTTGCTACAACTGGAAAAGTGCCACAGAATAGAGAGATTTTAGATATTATTGCGCACGCGTATAGGCTGGATGGTCAGGATAATATTAAAGATCCAATTGGTATGACTGGTGCGCGTCTGGAAATTAGGGCGAATGTCGTATCTGGTTTGATTCCGCACATTACTAATTTACAGAAGTCGGCGGAAATGGCTAAGGTTGAGGCTGTATCTGTTGTTCCGTCGGTTTTGGCGGCAGCTCAATCCGTTCTTACGGAAAGTCAGCGTGAAAATGGCGTTGCAGTGATTGATTTTGGTGCGGCAACTACGGGAATTGCCATTTACGAAGAGGGTGATTTGCAACATCTGGCGGTTATCCCAATGGGCGGTCAGAATGTAACGAACGATTTGGCCATTGGACTCAGGACGGATCCGGAAATTGCGGAAGTTGTGAAATTGGCGCATGCGAGATTTGGCGGCGAGACTTTGGGCGAAGTTGAAACGAAGGTTGAAAAGCAGACATATAAGTTTAACCAAGAAGAAATTGATGAGATTGTTCAAGCGCGATATGAAGAGATCTTTGAGGCAATTGCTAAAGAGCTAAAGCGAGCTGGGCGATTAGGAAAGCTACCGAGCGGCGTTGTGTTGGTTGGTGGTGCGGCGAAAGTAAAAGGTATGGTGGAGTTCACGAAAGATCAATTGAGCGTGGCGGCACGCTTGGGTGTTCCGGCTGGCTATAGCGGAGTTAGCGATGAAGTGAAAGGCGCGGAATTTTCGGCTGCGGTTGGTCTGATGTTGATTGATTCTATGGGCATTTCGCAGCAGGTAAAACCGATAGTTGGCGCAAATGATGTCACTAAAAAAGCTGGCGGTTTACTCAAAAATATTTTCGCTAGATTTAAATAAATGATATACTTTATGTAAGGATTAAGAGAGGGAATATATGCCGCAAATACAACCAAGTGAAGTTCAAACATTTGCCAGCATAAAAGTCGTCGGTGTCGGCGGCGCTGGTGGTTCAGCTATAAATCGAATGAAAGACGCTGGTCTAACTGGCGTTCAGTTCATTGCTATGAATACGGACGCCCAGGCGTTACACAATTCAAAGGCTGACATAAAAATTCATCTTGGTCGTGACGCAACTAATGGTTTGGGTGCTGGTGCCGACCCTACTGTTGGCGAGGCTGCAGCTAATGAATCTCGTGATGAAATTAGAGAAGCCTTAGAGGGCGCAGATATGGTATTTGTGACGATTGGTGCTGGTGGTGGAACTGGTTCTGGTGCTGGTTATGTCGTGGCAGAAGTGGCGCGCGAACTAGGCATTTTGGTGGTTGGCGTGGCAACTCGACCGTTTAGCTTTGAGGGTGAAAAGCGTCGAGTTAATGCGGATTGGGCGATTTCTCACTTGGGGCGCGAGGTTGATACCTTGATTACTATTCCAAATGATAGATTATTACAAACTATTGATCGTCGAACTCCTCTGTTGGAAACTTTCAAAATTGCTGATGATGTTTTAAGGCAAGGCGTTCAAGGTATTTCTGAACTGATTACTGAGCATGGTTTGATTAATCTTGACTTTGCCGATGTTAAGGCAATTATGAGTAATGCCGGTTCAGCTTTGATGGGAATTGGGCGAGCGAGTGGTGATGACCGAGCGGTTCAGGCGGCGCAACAAGCTATTGAAAGTCCTCTAATTGAGGTGTCGATTGATGGCGCCAAGGGTGTGCTATTCAATGTAACTGGTGGCTACGATATGAGTATGGCGGAAATCCAGGAAGCTGCAGAAATTATTACTAGCGCTGTTAGTCCGAATGCCAACATTATTTTTGGTGCGACTTTGAAGCCGGAAATGGAAGACGAGCTGGTTATTACGGTGATTGCGACAGGATTTGATAGCGATACATTCCGCCAGCAGGAAGTTAGCTTGACTGTGGGTGACGACACAAAACCTGCCGAAACAGAAGTTGATGACGAAATGGTTAAAAATATTGACCTAGAGTTGGACAAGGAAGAATCTGCCGAAAGTTTTGCGGCTGAGCCAGAGACTAATATTTGGGAAAATCCAACCGTTGAAGCTGACGATGATGAGGATGATACGCCGGCATTTCTGAGGCGACGAAAGAAGAACAAGGAGTAGATAAAATGGTGTTTAATATCGGCAATAGTCGCGTTATTGAATCACGCGAAGTTTCTGATGGTGCCGCAATTCGACGTCGCAGAGAAACTCCAGATGGCAAGCGATTTACTACGTATGAGCGAGTTGAAAAACCGAATCTAGCGGTGATAAAGAAAAATGGTGATCGTGAGCTGTTTGACCGGGTGAAATTGGCGAATTCGACGCGCCGTTCGGTCGGAAAATTCTTTAAGTCTGACGAGGAAGTCGATAATATCATTACAGCGGTTGAAGACTCTTTATACGCGCTGGGCGAATCGGAAGTTACGTCAAAACAGATTGGTGATCAAGTTTTGGATGAGCTAGAAAAACGCAACGAAGTGGCGTATGTTCGTTTTGCTAGCGTTTTTTATGAGTTTAAGACATTGGACGATTTTGTGGAGATTTTAGCGAAGCGACGCAGTAAGGGCGAGCGGGAATTGTAATGCGAGTAGTTGTGATTTATCGTTCGGAAAGCGATTATGCGCGCCAAGTTGCAGACTTTTTGCGTGATTTTAGCCGACAAACTGGTCATGTTTTAGAGGAGATGAGTCCTGATTCTGCAGAAGGTAATAATTTTTGCGAAGTGTATGATATTGTGGAGTATCCAACAATTATCGCATTGAGTGACAGCGGTCAATTGCAAAACCTTTGGCGTGGCTTGCCGCTACCGACAATTAGCGAAGTGAGTTTTTATGTTTAATAAAATCAAAAACTGGCTATTTCACGAGGATTTGAAAAAGCAAAATTTGGCGGCGTTTATAATGCTTCTCGGTAGTGGGCTAGGGCTATTGGCATCATTCGTATTATCTATTGAAGCCTTGGAATTAGCAAAAAACTCTCACGCTGTATTAAGTTGCGATTTTAGTTCAGCCTTAAGCTGTTCGGCGGTGGCGAATCATTGGTCGGCGGCTATTTTAGGATTTCCAAACAGTTTCATCGGCGTGATGACTTTGCCTGTTATGGTGACAATTGCAGTGGCGTTGTTGGCGGAAGCAAAGTTCCCGAAGTGGTTCATGCAGGCGACGCAGGCTGGTGCTATCATCGGAATGATATTTGCTATTTGGATGTTTTATATGAGCTACGTCGAAATTGGCGTGCTTTGTCCGTGGTGTTTGACACTGGATTTTGGAATGCTGATGATTGTGTTCGGTTTGACGCGCTATAATGTTCTACAGAAAAATATCTCTTGTCGATATATGCAGAAGATTGTTGGCGGCGGATATGATGCGCTTGCCGTGGTGTCGCTGGTCGTCGCGGTAATTGTCGCGATAATCGCCAAATTCGGCAGCCAATTATTCTAGTTTTGCTTGCTTTATTTAAAGTGCTTATGGTATATTTATGATGTATATTTATGTTCAATTTATACCACCACTATGAAACATAATAGACCGCTATCAATAATAAAAGACCGTAAAGCTGAGAAATTTTTTATCTTTGGCGGTTTTATTGTCGTTAGCGTAGCTTTAGGATTTATGTTTTTGAGTTCTCAGCAAAGTCGCGCGACTATTCCTAGTGGTGGCAAGCAGATTGAAGTGGAACAAGTTTCTTATCGATTGTACGAATCGTCCAATAGTATTAATCCAGGTAGTCCGCTTGCAAATACCAACACCGCTGCCACGCTTCCAAAAGTTGGTGCTGATTTTCGTCTGCGGGTGGGGCTGCAGAATAAGAGTCCATATTTTAAAAAATTAGCTGAGTTCGGAAGCGGGAATGAGCATAATTGCGCCATTATGTCGGATGACAGTGTTTATTGTTGGGGTAATGGTCAGTATGGAGTTCTTGGTACTAATTCAACCACCTCATCAACAACCCCAGTACCTGTATATACACAAGACGTACTCAATGGGAAAACTATCAAACAGATTACCGCTGGTTATTATCACATTTGTGTAATCGCTTCTGACGATAAAGATTATTGCTGGGGCTATGGTACGTATGGAAGACTAGGGAATGGTGGTATAACTCAGCTCAACGCTCCATATCCAGTCAGAGAGATCGCGACTACAGTCATCTCTCAGATTGCTGCGGGTAATGAACATACTTGTTCGCTTAACTCGGAGGGAAAATTGAACTGTTGGGGTAAAGGTATAAATGGAGAATTAGGTCGTGACGTATTCCTACCTTCATACACGCCAACAGCGGTTAATATGAGTAACTTTGGGGCGGAATCGGTTAAACAGGTTGTTGCAGGAGATAAATTTACGTGCGCTTCGACGGTTGAAGGCACAGCATTCTGCTGGGGGTATAATGATAAGGGGAGGACTGGAGTAGGACTTGCTACTGGTAAAACTCAATATCCTACTGCAGTCAAAGGCTTTAATGGAAAAAAAGTTGAGTCAATATCTGCTGGTGATTCACATGCCTGTGCTGTTATTTCTGGCGGTCAAGAAGTGTATTGTTGGGGAAAAAATTTCAAGGGTCAGTTGGGTAATACAGCATTTGGCTATAGAAATATTGCTTCAAAAGTTCCTTTTGGTAGTACTATCCTTTCTGGAGGAAAGACTGTTAAAAATATTTACGCTGGCGGCGAATTTACGTGTATAGTATTAAACACTGGCGAAATTTATTGTTGGGGTGATAATTCTAATGGTCAAATGGGTAGTGGGACTGCTACAGGACATTTGCCCTCTCCCGTAAAAGTGAATGTCCCATTTACGAGTTCTGGTGAAACTTCCATGTATGTAGGTAAAGACTTTTTATGCGCTTTACGTACGGGCGAGATGTATTGTTGGGGTAATAATAACAAGGGGCAGGTAGGAAATGGCCAGTCGAGTAATAGTCCTGTCACACGCCCTACGCTAATCGCGCCTCCAGGAGGAGCCATTGATTCTTCATCAATGAAGCTGCACGTTGAATATGCAAAAAAGGGCAGCGCGGCAACTTGTTCGGCGGTAAGTAGTTCAGATTGGCAAGTCGTGACCGGAGTATCAAAGCTTGCTTATTCTGCGAGCGGTCCCGCTGACGGCACTAGTATCAATAGTAACTCGACCGATCCAGAACTGCCGGCGGGAGCTATCGCTTCTCGACCTCAAAGTCTGGTGAGAAAAAGCGGAGTGGCTGGAGCGTTCACGAATGCGCAAAAAATATCTGCTGGCGAAGTGGGTGTGTGGGATTTGGCGCTTGTCGATAAAGGGCTTGATAGGAATGAAAATTATTGCGTCCGCGTAGCAACTGACACAACTGTCGCTCCTGGATCTAGTATTGATAGCTACACAATGTATCCAGAATTTAAGACCGCCCCTGGGTCGTTAGATATTCGTTTTAGGGATAATGCTGGCGCTACAATTACAGATACTGGTACGAGGTTTGATAATTCCATGATGAGTAGCAGCAGCGTAGCTACCAGCGCCCTCTTGTCCAACTCAAGCTCGAAGCAAATTGAAGTGACGAATACACAGACCATCTCTGGGTGGAGTGTTGTGCTGTCGGCATCTGACGGCGCGACCGCCAAATGGAAGCGAACTGCTGGTACAGAATCGTATATGTTCAACGGCACTAATGGCGATCAGGGATTTCTGTCCGTCAATTTTGGTACATCATCTGTCTTAGCTTCGGGTAGTTCATTGAGCGGGTCAACTTGCCAAACATCAGGAATATCAAAGGGCATTGACTCTCAATTTAAGGTAGGAACTGCTACGGCTAACGGCGTTACATTGATGAGCAGCAGCGGGTCAACTGGTCAATTGGGGTGCGCATTTTTGCTACAGAACGTTCGATTAAACCAGACTATTCCAGCATATCAAAAACCAGGAACTTATGAATTGCCAATGACATTAACGGTAACAGCGCAATAAGGTTGAGTATGAAAAATAGAGTAAAAAAATTATTCATCGTCATAACATTACTAGCTACTTTGAGCAGCCCTTATTCGGCTTTTGCGAACTCGTCGGCTAATTCTAATTTGTCGCAAGTGATTACTGATTGCGCTCGCGATTCTCTGGAAACAGGTAGCCAGATGAATGAGTCAATTTGTCCGATTTTTCCGCCAAAATTCTCTAAGTTTGATTTGGTAAATGGGAAGGATCTGCTGGTGTATGGCGTTTATGACGCGGTTCATACGGTAGCTAATCCTGCGACGGGTCAGCACGATTTGAAGGTTGAGTTTGGTGGTAGGACTTTTGTTTTGGGGCGGGATAGCGAACTTAAAGTTAACGGAAATATATGGGTGTTGGATTTTTCAAATTGGCAGAATAATCATCCAGGCGATAATTTTATGCCGCCAGCTCCAGAACATACCTATAACGGTCGTGTTACGACTAAACTGAAGGCTAATGCGACATCTGCGGAAGTAGTGCGGTTTGCTGATTTTTCATTTACTACTCCGAAAAAGACCATGGAAAAGACCATTGAAGATGCTATTGGTATTCCGAAGATTGTTAAAGAGATAAGTAAGGCTTTGGCTAATACGGGAATTAATTTATGGATGATTATGGCTGCTGGTATTGGTGTAATTGTTGCGGCGTTCATTATGTTATTTATTGTTAAAAAACAGAAAAAGAGGGATAAATGAAAAAATAAGCATAATAAGTTATAATGTAATAAATTAAATCAATTAAGTAAGGAGAAAAAATGAAAAAGTTAACATTATTGATCGTTGCGAGCGTAGGTGTGGTTGGTCTATTGGGGTTGTATAATATGGCGAATTCCTCTGTTGCTAATGCCGCAACTACCGCCAATTCTAAGCTATCTCAGACAATTAATCCTGGAGTTTTGAGCACTGATATCCGTGACTCGACTAATTCCTTAGTTAATAATCCAACATTCGCTATGGGCGCTACGACAGTGTCATCCTCATTAGGATCGGGAACTGGTGTTTTTGGGGATAACGATAATCGAATTTATGTCGAAAACCCAGGTGCCGCAGATAATGGCTGGACGTTGACACTAAACGTAGTAACCCCAGGAACTGGTGTTTGGTCTGCAGGCGGCGGAAAGCAGTATAAATACAATGGAACCATTAACGAAGGTCGCCTAACAGTTAATCCATCTGGCGGTACAGTTACCCCTGTAATTGGTGTAGCTGCAGGTATTACCAAGGGTGCTTCTACGACCTTTTCTGGTACTAGTCCTGTAACACTAATGAGCGCTTCAGCGACTGCTAGTAAAATATGGGCTGGATATATAACTAATACCTCATTAGCCCAAACCATCCCAGCTGGTCAGGCAGCAGGTACATACGTATTGCCAATGGTTCAAACGATTACGGCTCTTTAGCGGACTTAAATTGTTAAGCGAGAATAGACATTCTGATGAGTGTCTATTCTTTTATGTGTGACATTGATATAATAAACATAATAGGTTTTTAAGGAGGGGTATGAAGAATTTATTGTGGAGTAGGGTTATTGGAGTGGCGATGATTGCAGGACTGATTTTGCCTGTGTCGGTGTCTGCTAATGGTATTGGTGGTCGACCAGCAAATCCTGATCCGAATAATCCCAGGACAAGCTCAATTTTCATCTATAATCTTTCTGGTGGCGCTTCGAAATCTGACCAATTGTATGTTCAAAACGGGTCTGATAAAGAAGAAACGATTGAAGTTTATTCGGTGGACGGTACCGTTACGACGACTGGCGATATGACTTGCAAGGAGAAATCGGAGGATAAAGTTGGTGCGGGCAAGTGGGTTTCTGTCTCTAAAAAAGAGGTGACTCTTGGCGCAAACGAGAACGCGCTTGTTGATTTTACGGTAAATGTTCCAAGCAAAGCAGATGTCGGCGAGCATAATGCATGTATGGTTGTTCAGCGGAAGGTTAATCAGGCGTCAAATAATGCCGGTGGCATTCAAGTTCAGACTCGTCAGGCTATCCGTATGGCGATAACCGTTCCTGGCGATATTCACCGCGACGTGACGATTGAGAAGTTCAATATTAAGAATTCTAACAGTAGTCAATTGTATGAAATTGCCTTAAAAAACTCTGGCAATGTGTCGGCTGATGTTGACGTAAAGCTGATCGTGAAAGACCCGATGGGGAATGTTGTCTATAAAAACGGTGGCGTGAATGCAACGATTGCGAATGAAACGCGGCAGTTTAACTATGATAGCAATTTGGCGCCGTTTTGGGGCGGAAAATATAAGGTGGAGCTATCGATTTCCTATAAAAAGAAGGCTGGCGAATGGGGAATCAGTCAGGACAAAAATGAGCTAATCACCAAAACCGCCGAGCCAAAAGAATTATTCTTCTGGCCATCAACTACAGCGCTAATGATGATCGCTGGTGGAATACTTTTGTTCATTATTTTGATAGTGATAATTGTCATAAAATCAAAGCGGAACAAAAAAACTGTTCAATTTAAAAAGCGTTGAGTTTATAAAAAAGTGATAGAATAGTTGTATGAAGAAAAGTTCTCTGATTAGGGCGTTTTTGAGCATTGTGATCGTGGCACTCGGCGGGGTTTTACTATTGAAGAACCTCGAAGTTATTAACATTAGCTGGGATATTTTCTGGGGTACGGTTTGGGCTGCAGGATTTGTATTGTCTGGGCTGGTGAATGTATTCAATTATCGAAATAAAACGGCGTGGATTTGGGGATTATTACTGGTTGCGATTGGCATTCTGATTGGCTTAAATTCTTACGGAATAGTTGACGTTAGTATCTGGAAGGTATTCTGGCCTGTAGTTTTGATCGCCGTTGGTTTGGCAATGATGTTTAATACTAGCCCTAAAAGTGTTAAGCGTTCTAAAAAGTTGGATAAAGACGGCGGCATTGGCAATGAGAAAATTGCTTGTTTTTGGGGCGAAGAAGATGCCGTAAAGGGTGATTATACTGGCGGTTCGTTGGTTGCGATATTTGGTGGTGTGGATTTGGATTTGCGTCAAGCAAAGATTAAAGACGGTTCTGTAATTGAAATTTTTACATTTTGCGGTGGCGTTAATATTACTTTGCCAGACGATGTGATTGTTAAGAACGAAGTGCGCGGATTTTTGGGCGGAACTGATGATAAAACTCTACCTAAAGATTCTGCCAAAAAGACTCTATACCTGAAGGGCGAGTGTATTTTAGGCGGTCTGGAAATTAAATAAAGTTCTTGGGATTTTGATGAAAACGCGCTACAATAACAGTAGGGCGTTTTCACGTATGTTGAATTGGCGTGAAATGAGCGGTTATCAGCCGTGAAGTCTGCGGGAAGAAATTGGCATGAAGTCGAGATTAGAACCTGCCGTGAGCTTGCGTAAATAGCAAATAAAGAGCTGAAAGAATCACTTCTTTTGGAATCGAGATGGTACCGTCCGCATAAAGCACCTAAGCGGATTCTCGAAGTCAAAAGAGGTGATTTTTAATTGAAAATAATTGTCGAAGGTCTAAAAAATAAAGGAGGCAATATAATGAAATTCAAACACGGAACACGTCGTCGAGCTGCGGAATATGAGAAAGATTGGGTGCAGCGATGGAAAGACGATGACACATTTAACAAGTCGGTCGCGCAGCGTCCTGCTGATAATTCTTGGGTTTTTTATGACGGTCCTCCGTTTTTGACGGGAACGCCACACCACGGACATTTGTTGGTTAGCACGGTGAAGGATACGATGGGACGATTTCACACGATGAAAGGTCAGCGAGTTGAGCGCCGTTGGGGCTGGGATTGTCATGGGCTGCCGGCAGAGGTTTACGTTGAAAAAACGCTAGGCATTTCTAATAAAAAAGAGATTGGCACGAAGATTAGCGTTTCTGATTACGTCAAGGAATGTCGAGCGGCTATGGTGCGAACTGGCACCGAATGGGAAGACACGATTGAGCGAATTGGTCGTTGGGTCGAGTTCAAGGGCGCTTATAAAACCATGGATAACAATTACATGGAATCTGTTTGGTGGGCGTTCAAGAGACTTTACGAAGAAGGCAAAATCTATGAAGGTGAAAAGATTTTGGTCTATTGCACGAAGGACGCGACGCCAATTTCTAAGAGTGAAGTGGCTATGGAAAATAGTTATCAAATAGACACTGATCCGAGTTTGTTTGTTTACTTTAAGCTGGAAGATGAGGATGAATATTTGCTTGCGTGGACGACAACGCCGTGGACTTTGCCGGCAAATATGGTCTTGGCGGTAAATCGGGATGTCGATTATTCTTTGGTGGCGTACGGCGATAAAAAGTTTTACGTTGCAAGCGACCGAGTCGAGAAAGTTATGACGGACGAAAAGCACCAGCCGCTGGAATATTCGATTGTTAAGACGATTAAGGGCTCCGAATTGGTAGGAAAGCGATTTGAGCCGCTATTTGAAAATCGTGGGCCGGCTGCGCATAAGATTCTTCACGCCGATTTTGTGACGACTGAGGATGGTACGGGAATTGTTCATATTGCGCCAGCTTACGGTGAGGACGATTATGAATTGTGTCGAAAAAATGACGTTCCAGTGCTATCGTTAGTTGATGGTGATGGAAATTACACAGAAGGCAGATGGCTGGGTCGCAATATTTGGGAGGCGAATAAGGAAATAGCGAAGACTTTACTAGAAGAAGGTCGGGCGCTGAAAATTGAATATATTCGCCACGAATATCCGCATTGTCATCGATGCGGCACGAAATTGATGTACCGTGCTCATCCAAGTTGGTTTATGGATATCCAGAGCCAGAAAAAGGAGATGTTGGAGGCGAACGAGCAGACAAGCTGGACACCAGACAATCTGAGAACTGGACGATTCCATAATATCATCGAGCAGGCGCCGGATTGGAATTTGAGCCGCGATCGTTATTGGGCAACACCAATTCCAGTGTGGAAGGGCGTGAAAAATGATGGCACGGAAGTGGTGAAGGTGATTGGTAGCTTTGCGGAATTTGAAGAAGTTACGGGCCGCAAGTTGGACGATTATCACTTGCCGCAAGTTATGGACGTTACGTTTGAGTGCGACGGCGCAGAAATGCATCACATCGGTAAGGTTTTGGACTGTTGGTTTGAGTCTGGCTCGATGCCATTCGCTCAATTCCATTATCCATTTGAGAACAAGGAAAAATTTGAAGCAAGTTTTCCGGCTGACTTTATCATTGAAGCGATTGACCAGACGCGTGGTTGGTTTTATAGCTTAACAGCGGTAAACGTAGCTTTGTTTGGTAAATCTCCGTGGAAGAATTTGATTTGTACTGGATTTATCAATGCTGCCGACGGTAAAAAAATGAGCAAGAAACTGAAGAATTATACCGACCCGATGGAACTTATGAATAAGACTTCGGCCGACAGCTTCCGATTCTTGATGCTTTCAAGCCCGCTAACAAACGGCGAAAATTTTGCCTTGGCGGATAAGGACGTGATGGATGTAGCGCGTAAGCTTGGTATGATCTGGAATATGTACGACTTCTTCACGATGTACGCTGAAGTTGACGGCTGGGAGTTTAATGGCGATATATCAGATCCGCTTCATGATTTAACAAATCCGTTGGATATTTGGATTGTGTCGAGGTTGCATCAATTGATAACAGAGGTCGAGCGAGGTCTTAATAATTACAATCTTCAGGACGCAACCAAGCCGATCTTGCCGTTCTTAGACGACGCAAGCAACTGGTACGTCCGACGCAGTCGCCGCCGCTTCTGGAAATCTGAAGATGATGGTGATAAAAATGACGCTTACCGCACACTCCATTACGTTTTGGTGCGACTCAGTTATATGCTAGCGCCGTTTACGCCATTCTTAGCGGAAGAATTGTACCATAATTTGACGGGCGATAACGAGTCGATCCATCTTAAAGATTGGTTGCCGGCTGGTGAAATAGATAATTCAATGCTACGCGATATGAATGCGTTGCGTACTGCGGTGAATGACGGCTTGTCGAAGCGCGCATCGGAGGGAATTAAGGTGCGTCAGCCGTTGGCATCTGTGAAACTTATCAATACTATTTCTCAGGATACGCCGGCGGAAGTTGCGCAGTTCTTGATTGATATCGCTAAGGATGAATTGAATGTGAAATCGGTTGAAATTGTTGCAGATTCAGAGTCTGAGTCGGCGCAACCGAGCGTTGTTTATGACTTAACAATCACTCCTGAATTAAAGCGCGAAGGTTTGATGCGTGAAATTGTTCGCCACGTCCAAAGCGCACGCAAGCAGGCTGGTCTGCAGATAGATGATCGAATTGTATTGAGTATTTCCAGTGACGATTCTGAAATATCTCAAGCTATTGACGCTTTCGCCGATGTCATTAAATCTGAAACGCTCGCCGTGGAATTGAATTCTGTGGTCAATGAATCGGAAAAATATGATGCCAAAATCGAGGGTAAATTGGTAGAAATTTCCCTGGAAAAAGCTTAAAGGCCAGTAAGTGAAATGAGAATATCCTCCTCTTCATGGGGAGGATATTCTATTGACTTTTAATCGTACTTATGCTAATATATTGTTATTAATTGATAAAAATAAAAAAGTTATGCAAAATTTATTCAACAAATTATTTGGTAGTAAAATAGGGTTTTCGCCAATCGACCCGCTGGCAGACGGACTTGCTGAAGAAATTGTTAAAGAACAGCGGGAGCCGCAGGCAATTCGTCTGGACGTTGACGAAATAGAAGATATTCGCAAGTTTTGGTCTCGTGCGGATGGCAGCTTTGACGATTGATGATGTATAATTACTCTCACAAAGAACTGAAAATGTAGGAGGTTCTATGATTACTAAAGCCATTATTCCAGTTGCTGGTTGGGGCACGCGAATGTTGCCGATTACCAAATCTATTGAAAAATGTATGCTGCCGGTCGGTACTCGTCCAGTGATTGATTATATCGTGCAAGACGTCGTGCGCGCTGGCGTGAAGGATATTTACTTCATAGTTGGCGAGCAGAGTACACAGGTGCAGAGCTATTATCGATCGAACATTCAATTGAACGATTATTTACGTCGAGCGGGAAAAGAAGATAAATTACCTCTGGTGGCGCCACTTCGCGACGTCCGAATACATTTTTTAACCCAACCGGGAACTGGTGGTTATGGCACAAGCATTCCAGTTGGTTTGGCGAGTGAATTCATCGAACAGGGCGAGTCGGCTTTTGTGATTATGGGTGATCAATTCTTTTGGCGTGACGACGATGGCTCAAACGCGGCAGATTTGGCGGAGTTGGTGGAATCGCGTGGATTGTCGGCTGGGCTATTGGGAAATCCTGTCGAAGAGGAATTTATTCCGCAAACAGGGATTATTGAAACTGATGATCGGGGCAATTTTGTGCGAATAATTGAAAAGCCGAAACTGGAAGAAGCTCCAAGTAACCTCAGTAATTCAAGCTTTTACGTCCTGAACAAAGAGATTTTTGAGTTGGCGCGAACCTTGCCAGCAAATCCTAAGAGGGGCGAGTTTGAGCTAACGGATGCGATTAATGCGTATATCGATGGCGGCGGCGTGATTGCTGTTGGTGAGGCTAAGGGCGAATATATGGAATGCGGCTCACCGAGTGGTTGGCTGAAGGCGAATAACGCTATGGCGAAAAACGTTACTTGCTAACTGTACTTGATTTTATTGCTAGTTTTTGATAGAATTATTAGAGTTAATTCATAATAATTAAGGAACGAAATGAAAGCAGTCGTAAAAATCTCTGGCAAACAATATCTTGTCAGCGAAAAAGAGTCCCTCTTGGTGGATCTCCTCCCTGAAGGCACGAAAGAACTCACTCTCGACGCACTTTTAGTGATTGATGGTGATAAAATCAAGGTTGGTACACCAACTGTAAAAGCCTCTAGCGTTAAGGCTAAGGTCGTAGAAGCGGAAGTTAAGGGCGATAAGCTCCGTGTTATCCGCTACAAGAGTAAGAAGCGTGTACACAAAGAAACTGGTCATCGCCAGAAGTACACGAAGATTGAAATTACATCAATCAAATAATCTGAAGAGCCGCTTTCGTAAAGGAAGCGGTTTTTTGATGTCTGTTATTTATGTTCTGCTCATGCTATAATTAAGGCAGGTAAAAAGGGGAACGAATGACAAAAATCATTGCGGTGACAAATCAAAAAGGTGGCGTCGGCAAAACAACGACGTCAATTAACGTAGCATATTTTTTGGCAAAAGCCGGCAAGAAAACGTTGTTGTTGGATTTTGATCCGCAGGGCAATGCCACCAGTGGACTTGGGATAGATAAGCAGAATTTGGGCGCGACAATATCAGAGGTGATTATGCGACAAATTGACCTGGCTAATATCATATTGCCAACGGAATATAAAAACTTATCAATCGCTCCAGCTACACCTCATTTGGCGAATACGGAAGTGGAATTGGCGCAGGCGCAGGGAAGGTTTGTTCGTTTGCGAGAAGCTTTGCAAAAGGCGACAGATTACGATTATATTATTATTGATAGTCCGCCGAGCTTGAGTTTATTGACGGTCAACGGTATGATTGCCGCTAATTACGTATTGCTTCCAGTTCAGGCGGAATTTTACGCGTTGGAAGGATTGGGGCAGCTTTTGGAAAGTATGAAATTGATAAAGAAGGGGCTTAATCCGCCTCTGGAATTATTGGGCGTTTTATTGACGATGATGGACTCCAGGACTACATTATCCGGGCAAGTTCACGCTGAGGTTAAAAAGTATTTTCCAGATAAGATTTTCAAGAATAGCATTCCGCGAAATATTCGTTTAGCTGAGGCTCCTAGTCATGGTGCGCCAGTTGGGGCGTATGATCGTTTTTCAAAAGGTTCTCGGGCTTATAAGGCGCTAACGAAAGAAATTATAGAGAGGGTGGAACGATGAAAAAAGGTTTAGGCAGAGGTTTTGGGTCGTTAATTCCAACCAATTTGATCGATGAAACGTTCGATCCGACAGCGCAACAGGATGTGAAAGTTTCTCATTTGAGAGATATTGCTATTGATCAAGTTGTCCCGGATCCTGATCAGCCACGTCGCTTTTTTGATGAGAATGCTTTGAATGAGTTGACGGAATCGGTGCGCGAGCATGGTGTGGTTCAGCCGATTGTTGTGACGCCAAAAGGCGATAAATATCTGATCGTGGCGGGCGAGCGACGTTGGCGTGCGGCGAATAGGGCGAATTTAACAGAGGTGCCGTGTATTGTCAGGAGTATGAGTGACCAAAATCGCCTGGAGACTTCTTTGATTGAAAACTTGCAGCGACATGATTTGAATGCGCTTGAAACTGCGACTGCTTATCAGAAATTGCGCGACCAATTCAATATGACGCTGGAGGAAATTGGAAAGCGTCTGGGTGGCAAATCTATAAGCGCGGTCAGTAATACGTTGAGACTACTGAAATTGCCGAAGTCTGTGCAGCAGGCGTTGTTTGAGGGGAAGCTTAACGAAGGGCAGGCAAGACCTCTAATCGGTTTGCCTGATGACGCCGCGGAAGATATTAT
>CAJPKE010000007.1 GCA_905370345.1 Candidatus Saccharibacteria bacterium UBA6209
GTTAATTGACAAAGCGGTAATGTTTATGACAGAATAAAGACATCTAATATAAAACAGAAAAAGGAGATTTTGGTGAATAAACAGAAATTGCTAATTGTTGGCGGAGGCGGAATGGTCGGTGCGACGGCGGCTTATGCGTGCGCATTGCGTAGTGTCATTGAAGAGATTGTGTTGATTGACCGTAATGAGGATTTGGCTTGGGGTCAAGCGGCTGACATTAATGACGCGATGGGAATTGACAGAAATGTCGTGGTTCATACGGGAAATTATTCTGATATCAATGACGATGACATCGTTGTGATTACCGCGGGTGCGCCACAACTTCCTGGACAGACTCGGTTGGAGTTGATTGACGTTAATGCAAAAATTATGCGTGATATTGTAAAAAATATTATGGCGAATGGCGCGAAGCCGTATTTGGTGATTGTCAGCAATCCGGTTGATGTTTTGACTTACGTGGCACTTAAGGAATCTGGTCTGCCGAAAAATCGCGTGTTTGGTACGGGTACGACGCTTGACACTTCGCGAATGAAGTCGTATTTGGCGAATGCGTTCAATGTCGACAGTAAAGCGGTTGATGCTTATATTTTGGGCGAGCATGGCGATTCATCATTTTCGACAATTGAAACGGCGCAAATTGGTGAAGTGCCAATTAAGGAATATCCTGGATTTACAGAGGAAATGATTGACGGGATTGAACAGAAGGTTCGCGACCGAGCGTATCGGGTGATTGAAACAAAGAAATCGACATATTTTGCAATTGGGTTTGTCGTATCTAAGATTGTTTCGGCGCTCCGAAAATCGACGCACACGGTTTATCCCGTTTGCTCTTTGGCTGAAGGCGAATATGGCTTGAATAATGTTGTACTTGGATTACCATCGACAATCAGTAGTGACGGCGTGAAGATTTTGGCGGGCTATCCACTTACCGAACGAGAAAAAGAATCGCTGAATAAATCCGCTGGAATTATCGCGGAAATGATTTCTCATCTTGATAAAGCGGAAAATTGCTGATATAATCGCATAGTTAATAATAATTTATCTCGAGAACTCAATTGACTATAAATAGGGCAATTAGAGGTTACGAGATTGCACATAAGAGGAGGAGCTATGGCTCAAGATACAGGAATCAAAATCCGTATTCGTCTGAAGGCTTATGACCACAAAGTCATCGACCAATCAGCAAAACAAATTATCGACACCGCAATTCGCACAGGTGCTAACGTGGCTGGTCCAGTGCCTTTGCCAACTCGACGCAGCACTTACACCGTCGTAAAGAGTCCGCACGTTTACAAAACTGGTGGTGAATCTTACGAGCGCCGCGTTCATAAGCGTCTGGTTGACATTACAAATGCTACACCAAAGACGATTGATAGCTTGCAGAACTTGAATTTGCCAGCTGGCGTTGACGCTGAAATTCGTATGTAATTTAACGATATATAAAATTTCCGCCTCTTGAATGGGGCGGATTTTTTATGCTATAATTCCATTTAGCTTATGACAAAACAAAAAACTCGTACTTATGCTCGCAATCGCTCGAAGTCTAGCGAGCTGTTTAGTCGCAAAGGTCGCGAACGTATTTATGATAATGACGGCTCATTTTTCTTGAAATTGGTGGTTTTTGTGGTGTTGAGTGCATTGTGGCTTCGTCTAAAAAATCCAGTTGAAATTGGCGGTTTGGTCGTTCAGGCTATTCCTGTCGGTCTATTTATTGCATTGCTATTAGTCTTAAAGATTGAGAAATACCAATTTAATCGGAAAATTTGGTATGTCACGATAATTTTCATGGCAATTCTGACTTCGTTTACGCCGGTTGGCGTGATGATTTAGAACCTGTCTTTATTGACAATAATATACATAACGTGCTATAGTGAGGAAGTAATTTCTATTACGCGTAATATCAACTGTTCTCCTTGGTGAATGAGCAGGTCTGGTTATGAGCGGATGTTTACATTTAACGTTCTCCCAGAATCCAGAAACCGCACGTCATCAGGAGTATTTAAGTGGGAGTGAGGAAAAGTGAAAACACTTCTCGGTACCAAACTTGGTATGACCCAGCTCTTGGCTGAAGACGGCAAAGCCATTCCGGTAACGCTGATCCAAGCCGGCCCTGTCACCGTTACTCAGGTGAAGACTGTCGAAACCGACGGTTACAATGCGGTACAGGTAGCTTTTGGAGAGGGTAAGAACCTGAGCAAGGCCGTGGCTGGACACGTTAAGCCAGCCCAAGTGACCCCGAAACATATTCGGGAATTCCGTGTCGACCAGATTCCAGAGGATCTGAAAGTTGGCAGTGAAATTAATGTTTCCGCGTTTGAAGTCGGCGATTTTGTCGATGCAACCGGAACCAGCAAAGGTAAAGGTTTCGCTGGAACCATTAAACGCCACAACTTTAAGCGTCACCGCAAGACGCACGGTGGTAAAGGTAATACTCGTAAGCCAGGTTCAATTGGCTCGATGTATCCACAAAAAGTTTTCAAGGGTAAGACGATGGCTGGCCATATGGGTCACGAACGTGTTACTGTTAAGAACTTGGAAGTGGCATATGTTGATCCAGAGACCAATCTAATCGGGGTTAAGGGCGCTGTTCCTGGACCACGAAAGGGGCTGATTATTTTAGGAGGTAACAAGTAATGGCAGATTCAACCAAACTTCCTAAAGACATTTTTGCTGTGGAAGTGCCAAATCACGAATTGTTGAAATTGGCATACGACAGCTACTTGGCAAACGCACGCCTAGCTAGCGCTACAACCAAGCAGCGCGGTGAAGTTTCTGGTGGTGGTAAAAAACCATGGAAGCAAAAGGGAACTGGTCGAGCACGTTTCGGCTCAAGCCGTAACCCAATCTGGCGCGGCGGTGGTGTGGTATTTGGCCCACGCGGCAACGAAAACTACACTAAAAAATTGTCAAAGACTGCTAAGAAAGTGGCAGTTCGCCAAGCTTTGACTGTAGCTAACGAAGCTAAGAAAATTGTCATCAAAGATGTTAAGACTACTGGCAAGACCAAGGAAGTCGCAACATTCCTAGCTGACAATAAGTTCGAGCGCCGTGTTCTGATCGTTGTAGATGAGAAGACACCAGAACTTATGCGTGCTACAAACAATATTCAGAACGTTTTGGTGGTTCGCGCTAATTATCTAAGCGTTTATCACATTCTGAATGCGGATACAATCGTTATAACACCGAAAGCTCTACCTGTAATTACTGCATGGTTGGGCAAGGAGGAAGCGTAATATGAAACAGACGATTATTATCCCACGCGTTAGTGAAAAGGCTTACGCACAGAGTGCCAACGGTGTATATGTGCTACGCGTTCCACTTAACTTGAATAAGAACGAAATCAAATCAGCTGTAGAAGAGCAATTTGGCGTTACTGTAGTTAAGGTTAAAACCTTAGTACAAGACGGCAAGGCTGTACGCTTCTCACGAGGCAAGAATCGTTATCCTGGCACAACAACGCGCAAGGATTGGAAGAAGGCCTACGTGACGCTGAAAGAAGGCGATAAGCTCGATGTGTTTGACGCAGTAGAGCAGCAGATGGAGGAGACCAAGTAATGCCAGTGAAAGCTTACAATCCAACCACTCCTGCTCGTCGCGGCATGACGAGTCAGGATTTGTCAGACATTACAACAAGAAAACCTCTTAAAAGTCTGATTAAAGCTAAAAAGCAAAATGCCGGTCGCAACAACCAAGGTCGAATTACCGTTCGTCATCGCGGAGGCGGCGTTCGTCGTCACTACCGCTTGGTGAACCACAATTTGCCAGCAGGCTTGACCTTGACGATTGAAGAAATCGAATACGATCCAAACCGCTCAGCTCGTATTGCTCGAGTTAAGGATCAGTACAATTTGTACCACTACATCTTAGCTGACACCTCAATGGTTAAGGGTAAAACTATCCGAACTGGTGAAGAAGCTCCAATTGAGGCTTCAAACCGCCTGCCATTGTCAGTTATTCCTGTTGGTACGATGATTTACGCTATTGAGTTGACCGCTGGTAAGGGTGCACAAATGGTACGCGCTGCTGGCGCTAAAGCTCAGTTGATGGCGAAAGAAGGCAACTACGCAACTATCAAATTGCCATCTGGCGAAGTTCGTAAAGTTCGCTTGGAAGCTACCGCTGCTATTGGTGTAGTCGGTAACGTCCAGCATCAAAATGTTAAGATCGGTTCAGCTGGTCGTAAGCGCCGCAAGGGTATTCGCCCAACCGTTCGCGGTGTCGTTATGAACGCAGCAGATCACCCACATGGTGGTGGTGACGGTGGTCGCCACGGTACTGGTAAAGCACCACGTACTCCTTGGGGTCAATTGACATTAGGTTATCGAACTCGTCGCCGTAAAGGCTCGAATAAATTAATCGTACGCACGCGTCACGACGCGAAGAGGAAGAGGTAAATCACGATGAGTCGTTCATTAAAGAAAGGTCCATTCGTCGATGTAAAGCTAGCAAAGAAAATTGCTGCTCTTAGCCTTGACGATCGAACCGTTATCAAAACGTGGGCGCGCGCTTCGACTATCACCCCAGAAATGGTTGGTCGAACGATTGCTGTTCACAACGGTAGGGTGCACGTACCAGTGCTGATTACCGAAAACATGGTTGGTCACAAACTCGGTGAGTTTAGTCCAACTCGTAAGTTCCGTAAGCACGGCGGAAAGGATAAGAAGTAATCATGGCTGATACAACTTATACTGTTCGCGCTTACGCAAAAGGTGTCGACCAGGCACCACGCAAGGTTAGCTTGGTTGCCGCATTGGTACGAGGTCGCACTGTAGCTGATGCTCTAGTTATCTTGGAGCACGTTCCAAAGCGTGCTGCTAGCCCAGTTAAGAAGGCTATCGAAAGCGCTAAGGCAAATGCTATTAACAACCACGGCTTGGACGCTAAAAGTTTGGTAATTACTACTTTGAGCGTTACTACTGGCACGCGTTTGCGCCGCTTCAAGCCTGCATCGCGCGGTCGCGCTTTGCCATTCCAGAAAAAGACTTCAAATATTTTGGTTGAAGTAACTGGTACAGAAAAGCCAAAGAAAGCGCCTGCAAAAAAGGCCGAAGCTAAGGCAGAAGCAAAAACTGCTAAGCCTGCAGCTAAAAAAGCCGCTAAACCGGCAGCAAAAAAGGAGGAGAAGTAAATGGGTCAAAAAGTGAATCCAATCAACTTCCGCCTACAGGTCAATAAGAACTGGAGCTCTCGTTGGTTTACGGCCAATAAAAAAGAGTTTGCAGAGGCGATTCGTCAGGATCATGAAATCCGCGAGTTGATTGAAAAGAAATTTGCCTCACGCCCAACTATCAATCGCATTGAGATTGAGCGTAGCGCTAACTTGATCACGATTACAATTCACACGGCAAAAGCTGGTGTTGTTATCGGTCGCGGTGGTGCTGGCGTGAACGAATTGAAGAAGCAGGTTGAGAAGATTGCTGGTCAGGCTGTTCGTATTAACATCGAAGAAGTTCGCCGTCCAGAATTGGCAGCCAAATTGGTAGCTGAGAATATTGCTCGCCAATTGGAGCGCCGAATCAACTTCCGCCGTGCAACTAAAATGACCGCACAAAACACCATGAATGCCGGCGCTAAAGGTATTCGTATTGAGGTGGCTGGTCGTTTGAACGGCGCTGAAATGGCACGTCGCGAAAAGGTAATTGAAGGCTCAGTGCCTCTACATACCTTGCGCGCTGATATTGACTTCCACTGTGCTCGCGCTCAGACACCAGCTGGTATCATTGGCGTGAAAGTGTGGATTTATAAGGGAGAAAGGAGTCGCTAAATGCTGTTACCAAAGAAAACTAAGCACCGCAAAGTGCGTATTGGAAAAAACCGCGGTCAAGCAACTCGTGGCAATTACATCGCGTTCGGCGACTTTGCATTGCAATCACAATCAAACGAGCGCATCAACTCCCGCCAAATCGAGTCTGCTCGTCAGGCGATGACTCGTTACATCAAGCGTGGTGGTAAGATTTGGATTCGAATCTTCCCTCACACTCCAGTTACCCGAAAGCCACTTGGCTTGAAGATGGGTCAGGGTAAGGGTAATCCAGAGTTCTTCGTTGCTAAGGTAAAGACTGGTACTGTTCTATTTGAGATGCAGGGCGTTTCAGAGGAAGTTGCTCGCGAAGCAATGCGTCTGGCTAGCCACAAATTGCCAGTCAAATGTAAGTTCATCAAGCGGGAGGACGCATAAATGGCTGAAGCAAAGAAAACTGTTAAAGCAGCAGTTATTAAGACGATTGATGACTTGAAGAAGGAATTGGCTGAAAAGCGAAACGACCTACTTCAAGCAAAACGTTCTCACGCTGCTGGCGAATTAGTTAATCCAAAAGCGTTGCGTTCACTCCGAAAGGAAATTGCACGCCTGCTGACACAAATTAATAATACAAAGGAGAGCAAGTAATGGCCCGACGAACATTGATTGGCGTCGTAACGAGTGCCAAGCGCGACAAGACCATCACCGTGACGGTCACTAGCCGCGAAACGCATCCGCTATACGGCAAGCAGTACACCGTGACTCGCAAATACACTGCTCACGATGAAACCAACGAAGCAGGTGAAGGCGACAAGGTGCAAATCGAAGAGACTCGCCCAATTTCTAAGACTAAGAGCTTTACTCTAGTCAAGGTGATTGAAAAGTCTCGCGGTTCTATCAAACTAAAGGACGAAGTTTCTGGCGAAACCAAGGAAGAGGCTAAGGAGGACGACAAATGATCCAACAAGAATCTCGCCTTAAGGTAGCCGACAACTCAGGCGCTAGGGAAGTTTTGTGTATCCGCGTTCTTGGCGGTACACGACGCCGTTACGCTCGCGTTGGCGACGTAATCGTCTGCTCAGTAAAAGACGCTAGCCCAACCGGTAACGTTAAGAAAAAATCTGTTGTTAAGGCTGTAGTTGTTCGTACTCGCGATCAAATTCATCGCAAAGACGGCTCAACAATTTGTTTTGACGACAATGCCGTAGTGATTATCAACGATGACAAGCAGCCAAAAGCTACTCGCGTCTTCGGTCCAGTTCCACGCGAACTTCGCGATATGGGCTACATGAAGATCGTCAGCTTAGCTCCGGAGGTACTCTAATGGCTCGTATTCATAAAGACGATACCGTAAAAATTATTACTGGTAAAAATAAAGGCACAACTGGTAAAGTTCTAAAAGTTAACACCAAAGACCAAACTGTTTTGGTTGAAGGTGTCGGCGTTGGACATCGCCACGTTAAGCCAAGCCAGTACAATCCAAAAGGCGGCAAAAAAGATATTCACGTACCAATGGATATCAGCAAAGTCGCTTTGGTTGTTGATGAGAAATCAGGCAAAACCAGTCGGGTTGGTTTAGTAAAGAATGCTGACGGCGGCAAAACTCGTGTTGCTCGCCAGGTAAAAAATAAGGAGATTAAATAATGGCAGAAAAGAAAACTGTCGTGCCAGCTCCTCGCTTGAAAGCCTTGTATCAAGGAACTTACCTTAAGGAACTACAAGCCGAATTGAATCTAAAGAACGTGCATGAAGTGCCAGCTTTGGAAAAGATCGTCGTGAGTGTTGGTACCGGCAAAAAGAAAGATGACAAGCGTCATTTTGAAATTGTCAAAAACACTGTCGAGAAAATCACCGGTCAGGCGCCAGTAGCTCGACTAGCTAAGAAGTCAATCGCGACATTTAGCATTCGTAAAGGTATGGGCGCGCCAATTGGTGTTAGTGTAACTTTGCGCGGCGCTCGTATGTACGAGTTCATGGATCGTTTGATTAACGTTGCTTTGCCTCGTGTTCGCGACTTCCACGGCGTTGGCTTGAAGTTTGATAAAGGTGGCAATTACAATCTCGGTATCACCGAGCAATCGATTTTCCCAGAATTGACATTTGAGGAAACTCAGGTTTTGCATGGTTTGCAGATTACATTTGTTATCAAGAACGGTAACAAGGAAGCTTCTAAGGCGTTGCTAGAAAAATTCGGTATGCCGTTTGAGAAGAAGGGAGGCGTCAAGTAATGGCTAAGAAATCAATGGTCGCTCGTGATAAGAAGCGTATGAAGATGATTGCCAAGTTTGCAGCTAAGCGTGCTGAGTTGAAAGAACTTGGCGACCTCGATGGTTTGCAAAAATTGCCTCGCAATTCTAGCCCAACCAGGCACAAGAACCGTGATAGCATCTCTGGTCGCCCACGCGGCTACATGCGTCAATTCGGCTTGAGCCGTATCAATTTCCGCGAAAAAGCAGCCAAGGGTGAAATCCCAGGCATAACAAAGAGTAGTTGGTAAGAAGGAAAGGAGATTAGAATATGTCTATGCAAACTACAGACCCAATCGCCGACCTTCTGACTCGCATCCGCAATGCGAAATTGGTTGGCAAAACGGAAGTTCGCGTTCCGTCCAGCAAGATGAAGAAAGTCATCGCTGAACAATTAGTCAAAAACGGCTACTTGGCAGATGTCAAGCTGGAAGATGCTAAGCCTCGCGGCGTGTTGGTAGTTACTATCAATGAAAAAGGAACTAACAGCACCATCAACGAAATTACCCGCATCTCAAAACCTGGTCGTCGCGTTTACGTCGGCGCTAGCGAGATTCCAAAGGTAAAGAGTGGCCGCGGTTTAGTACTTATCTCAACATCGAAAGGTGTCATGACTGGCGCTGAAGCAGCTAAGGCTAAACTTGGCGGCGAATTGTTGTTGAAGGTTTACTAAGCCTCACGCAAATCAAATAAACGTCCTCATTGCAGGGCGTTTATTTTTATGGTAAGCTTTTTATTATACAAGGATTGACATGCTAAAAGACATAAAATCAGCATATCGAGTAGTAGTCAAGGGATTGGTGCGTGATTCTTCAGGCAAGCTATTGTTCGTTCAAGAGAGAAGCGATTTATGGGATCTTCCTGGCGGGATAGAGAGATTAAAGAATAATATTTTTCTAGGTTTTATTTATAATTTGTCCCAAAAAAATTGACTTTGTCCCAAAGGCGTAGTATCATTTTTTATAGAAGGAGGATTGAGTCATGAAAAAATCAGATGTTCTTGATTTAATAAAGTATCATTATGAGAGCAAAGAGACAGAATTCAGAAATCAAAGCATAGCTATTGCTCGAAATTTTGATAAACATGGAGATGCACAATTAGCACAATATATTATGGGGATGATATCTCAAAGTGATAGATTAGTACCACAAATAGAGAATATAAGTGAGTATTTGACTCCTGTTAAATTAGATATTAGTCCTCTTCCATTGCCACTTCCCATTATGAATGACTTAAAAGGAATAATAAACGCTGTTAATCATCACATTGGAATAAATAAATTCTTATTTGTAGGGGCACCAGGTACTGGAAAAACTGAAAGTGTGAAGCAGGTGACTAGACTTATTGACAAAGAATTACTTGTGGTAGATTTTAGTCACCTAGTTGATAGTAAACTAGGACAGACAGTTAAAAATTTAGCAGCTCTTTTTAATGAAATCAATCATTTGCCTTTTAAGCAAAATTATATCATCCTTTTTGATGAAATTGATTCTATCGTATTGGATAGGGTTAATCAGAATGATTTAAGAGAAATGGGGAGAGTAACTTCTGCTTTTTTAAAAGAGTTAGATAGATTATCTCCAGAGATTATACTCATTGCCACAACGAATCTTTTTGAAAATCTTGATAAAGCAGTTACTAGAAGATTCGACGCTATAATTGATTTCGATCGCTATTCTGATGATGACAAGGTTGAAGTTGCTGTGGTTATTTTGACGGAGTTATTGAAACAATTCAAAAATGTAGCAAGAGATCTGAAGTTATTTAAGAAAATTATTTATAGCTCTGAGATTATACCGAATCCTGGCGACTTGAGGAATTTAATAAGAACTTCACTGGCATTTAGCGATCCGACATATCCACATGACTATCAAAAACGTTTATTAAGGAGCTTGCATAATGGAAGGAATTTATCTATTCCTAAATTATCAAAGCTTGGTTTTACTGTTCGAGAAATCGCGATTTTAACAGGTATTTCTAAAAGCAGTGTCTCACGAGAATTAAGCGAGAATTGACATGAATACATTATTGACATTACGCGGTAAAAGTTTTAAACCAAAATCGAGAAATAATGGCAGAGGACCAATTACCGTACCAAAAGATACGATAATTACGCTAGAACATTTGAAACGTCTTTATTCTTCCTTAGAAGAAGTAAAAAAATATTGGGAGAAGGACAGTATTATTGATGGTGTTTTGATAAGTGTATACTATAATCGAATTGTAGCTAAAAGTAACCGTATTAACGGCTTCTTCAATGTAGGAACAGAGAATCCAGTTCCTAATGATACCATTGTGGGAGCAAAATTTGATGGTGAGAAGAGAAAGCATATTATTACTCACTATATCTCTGGAGATGTACTTAATAAAACAATTATAGTTTTGAGTAAGACAATTGAAGTTTTTGAGAAACATTTTGATGGAGAGATAACAAGTGAGATGTTCTCTGAGTCATCAACATTTGCTTCCATAAAATTTTCGGAATATGGTATTCCAAAATCTAAGTTTCAGCAATATTTGAGAGATTCTTGCTTTGTTGAGAAATTTGGCGTTGAGTACGCTAAAATTTCAGATGTAACTAATTCTATTGTTACATTCTATGATGTTCAAACAGATATCTTAAAAGTACTTAAGAAAATCAATGTTAACGTTTCAGAAGCCAATGTTATGAATCAAACAACTGTCTTGCTTGATGAAAAAAATATTGAATTGCTATTATCAAAAGCTCCATATCTCGTTTCCATGATTGTTGAGGACTTCTCTAAATTATCTCTAGATGATTTTTATTTAGGTAATAATAATTTCCAAACGAATCTTCCATCCCCAATGAATGAACCAATTATTGGTGTTATTGATACCTTATTTGATGAGAGAGTTTACTTTAACGACTGGGTTGAGTATCATGATATGGTTTCAAATGAAATAAAAAAGTATAGCCAAGACTATAAACATGGAACGGCAGTTACTTCTCTAATAGTTGATGGCGCTAGTTTGAATCCAAATTTAGATGATGGTTGTGGACATTTTAGGGTGAGACATTTTGGTGTATCTCTGCAAAGTGGATTTAATTCATTTACAATCATAAAACAGATTAGAGAGATTATTTCCCAGAATTCTGACATTAAAGTTTGGAATCTTTCTTTAGGATCTAATGATGAAATAAGAGAAAATTTTATTTCTGTCGAGGGAGCGTTATTGGATGAAATTCAATTTGAGAATGATGTGATTTTTATCATAGCAGGGACAAATGCTACCACTATAAACGGAAAACGCAAAAGAATAGGTGCTCCCGCAGATTCGCTTAATTCTGTAATTGTAAATTCTGTTGATTTTAACAATCAAGTAGTTTCATATTCACGAGAGGGTGTTGTTTTATCATTCTTTGTTAAGCCAGATGTTTCATATTATGGTGGTGGAAATGGTGATTTTATAAATGTTTGTGAACCATTGGGTTTAGGTCGAGTAGCAGGCACTAGTTTTGCAGCACCGTTTATCGCAAGAAAAATGGCTTATCTTATACATGTTATGGGACTTAATCGAGAGGAGGCAAAGGCTTTGTTAATTGATTCAGCAATACCATGGAATAATAAAAAAACATTTGCTGATTTATCTTTAATTGGCAATGGTATAGTTCCAATAAAGATGGAGGACATCTTATCTACTCCTGACGATGAAATCAAGTTTATCGTCTCGGATGTTTCTAAAGCATATGACACATATAACTATGATTTTCCAGTGCCGATATCAAACGGAAATTATCCATATGTTGCTAAAGCAACAATGTGTTATTCTCCGAATTGCTCAAGAAATCAGGGAGTCGACTATACAAATACAGAGATGCAAATTACCTTTGGTAGACTAAAGCCAGACGGCATTGAATCAATCAATAAAGATAATCAGTATACGGAAGATACTCCAGGTTATGTGAAGGAAAACGCAGCTCGAAATGTTTTTAGAAAATGGGATAATGTTAAGCATATAGGAGAGACGTTCACTGCCCGAAAGCGAGTTAAACCAATTTTAAATCAGTCTAATCCTCAGTGGGGGATGAGTATAAAAACAATTGAACGGCTAAAAACTAGAGATGGGCAAGGAGTTCGATTCGGTGTTGTTGTCACTTTAAAGGAATTGAATGGAGAGAATCGTATCGAAGATTTTATTCAACAAGCAGAATTACGGGGATGGCTTGTTAATAGGCTTCAAATAGATGTACAAGTTGAACTATTTAATAGTCTAAATGAAGAAATTGAATTCGAATAAGAAGGGTGTAAAGGAGACTTTTATGCAACTTTTAGAACAGTCTATAGGTATTGGTTAGGGTAACATTATAAGAAAAAATACCTAAAATCTGCTATTTGTAACGATTTGGGTATTGCTAGAGTTTATTCTAGAAAAGCATTGAGGAAAAGACAGAATAGAAAAACACGAATTCCTTTCTCGATGGAGGTGTATTGCAATGCTAAATAAAACCATCCTCTTGACGTCATAGGGCGGTCTGGAACATAGTGAGGATGTTATGGAAGCGTTGAAACGAAGGTTTCTGGAAGAATTAGAAACAGATGTCAAAGTCTCTACAGAAAATCCCTTGATTATTCCAACGTGGCATAACAAGTTCGATGACCCGATGCTTATCATTGCTTTTGAGGTGACGCTCCTAGGTAATCCACGGGTGAGCGAGGAAGTCGAGGAGCTAGCCTATCTTCACCCACAGAATATTGCCCCTAACCAGCTCGATTCGACGCTTATTAATAAGCTCGCTGCACTTATCTGCGACATCAATCAGTGAGACATCCCCATCGCTAAACAACAGTCGAAGAATGCAACATTGCATGCTCTTTTATAAGAGTGGCACATGTTTCGACCGCAATTTCATGCCCAAGCAAATATCCATTACGTTTTAGCTTTGGCAGCTCGCGTACTTCATGAAACATCATATTAAGTTCGGGTACGAAGAATAACTCCCGAAACGGCACACCTTTGAGTCGCGACTTCTCTCTTGACTCAGCTAAGATAACGCCAGAATTTTCTCCAAAAATTACCTCCTCACGGCCATCAGGGAAGTTTACTACAAGACACGTCGTGTATTGTGCTCGTCTGTTTGCCTTATTTTCAAGCTTCTCCAGGCAATAATCTACGATTTCTTGATCACTCATCTCGTGACCATCCCAGCGTCTTGTAAATACGCCAGGCTCGCCATTTAGGGCTTCAATTTCCATGCCGGAATCATCGGCGATAATTATCAGGTTTTTATCATTTCCGTGTAAATGATGCCTTGTATGTTGTGCCTTTAATAGGGCGTTTTGTTCAAATGTCGTGCCTGTTTCTATGCAGTCAGGAATTTGATAATCTAAATCTGCCAACGAAATAATTGACGTCTGCGGAGAGAATTTATGAAACGCGGTAACGAATTCTGCGTATTTTCCTGGGTTTCTGGTGGCGAAAAGTATAGTTGCTGTCATTGAGTATAATTATATCAATTATCATAAATATCGAAAAATTGCTAATTTGACGGTATTATAATATCATCGAACCAAGCAATGATAATTTCATCCATATACAAAACAGCCGATAACGACGGGCTAATCGCTCATATTTATGAACATTTATTAGCTCAGTATGTTTTAAAGCGTCTTCAAGACAATGGGTTCTTTGTTCTGAGCGATATCATACTGTCTGCAAAAACATATGGCGACACTTGTTTTATGGACGCCGAATTATATAGCCCAGAAGCGAAAAAGACATATGACGAGGCGTTGCGAGAGTTTGATAAATTAGTAATTCCAGAAGATGATATTTTGAGGGCTGCTGGCGAGTGCGGAATAGAAATGAATCGAAATATAGCAGAAGTCGACCGAAGTGAACTGAGTAAAAAGTTACGCGAAGTTCAGATTTCTCCGTGGCGTAAGCAAATTGATATGGCGTATCGTAAAGCTCACGATGAGAGCTCTGTTAATACGCTTTTTCGTACTTCGTATATAAAATACAGTAAAGAGTCTGACGATCTTTTTCGTGAATGCGTTCTGGAATACTCAATTGATGAAAGTCACATACAGACGCCTGTTGATCAAGCCCTGGCGGCAATTGTTATTCAGGCTGTGGCTCTCAATTTCTTGACGGTCGTGCGGAAAAAATATACAGTGTATGATCGTGGCGATCAGTGGTCGGAGGCGTCAATTTCGGTTGGATACAGAATGTTTCTTGGACTATTGAAGAAAGATGACAAAATAATTAATCAATTGAGCTATGATTTCTTAGAATATATAAAAAGCTTATCGTCGTCCGTCTTTTGTGATAATTTACAAAAAGCTTTTGTTCGATGTTCGGACAATCATAAACAGGTTATATTAAATAGGAGCACGCTAAATGCGATCCTTGGAGGGTGTATTATTGGCGGCAAAGGTTGGTTGGAGATGGCGGATAGTGCTCGAATAAGGCAAATGATCAATTCAATCGAGTTGGACGTATATGAGGTTAATTCGTAGCTTGAGAACCTTGCATTTCACCCCTAGTCTGTGTTAAAATACTGAAGTTAATATCAAATCACACGAAAGGTGAGTAATGAGTCTGAGTCGAATCGGAAAACTGCCGGTGATTATTCCGGCCGGTGTGACAATCACGGTTGACTCTGGTGATGTGGTCGTTAAAGGACCAAAGGGTGAATTGAAGCAATTCATCACACCAGCAGTTGAGGTGAAAGTCGAAGACGGACAAGTCACGGTACATCCTAAGGACGAGTCCAAAGTAGCCCGTAGTCAGCATGGTCTGATGCGCGCGCTAATCAACAACATGGTAATCGGTGTAACCAAAGGTTATGAAAAGCGCCTAGAGGTTAACGGTGTCGGTTTCCGTGTTAGCTCAAGTAATAATGAGCTAGAAATGGCACTTGGATTTTCACATCCAGTCAAATACAAAGCCCCAGAAGGCGTAACTGTTACCAACGAAAAAATGATTATCGTTGTTAGCGGTATCAATAAACAACAAGTCGGCCAAGTTGCAGCGGAAATCCGCGCATTGAAGAAGCCTGAACCATACAAGGGTAAGGGTATCAAGTATGTCGACGAGCAGATTTTGCGTAAAGCAGGAAAGACAGGTAAGTAATCATGGCTGAAAATAAGAAGCTACTCAACCGCGCTCTTCGCAAAAACCGCGTTCGCGCTAAGGTTTCAGGCACGGCAGAGCGCCCACGCTTGACAGTTACTATTAGCAATTTGCACGTTAGCGCGCAATTGATTGACGATGTGGCTGGCAAGACATTAGCTGCAGCAACTACAGTTGGCACAAAAGTGACTGGCACGATGACTGAAAAAAGTGCTGCTATCGGTACTGAAATCGCTAAGAAAGCAAAGAAAATTAAGATTAGCGCAGTAGTGTTTGATCGCAATGGTCGTCAATACGCTGGCCGCCTAAAGGCTTTGGCTGATGCTGCGCGCCAAGAAGGATTGGAGTTTTAGTATGGCAGAGCAAGCTGCAAATACTACCCCACGTGCAGAAGGTCGTCGACCTCGAAATCCACGTGGTGGTCGCCGCGATGACCGGCGAAATGTGCGCGATGACGCACCAAAAGAATTTGAAGAATTGGTAATCAACATTGACCGCGTTTCTCGCGTGGTTAAAGGTGGTCGCCGCTTCCGATTTAAGGCTTTGGTGGTTGTTGGTAACCGCAAAGATAAGGTTGGTGTCGGCGTCGCTAAGGGCGCAGACGTGCAAGCTGCCGTTGCTAAGGCTACATCAGTCGCTAAAAAGCACCTAATTACATTGCCATTAAGCGGTGAGACAATTCCACACGACAGCGAAGTTAAATTCTCTGGCGCACGCGTATTGATCAAGCCAGCTGCTCCTGGTACCGGTATTATCGCTGGTGGTGTAGTTCGCCAAATTATCGGTGTAACAGGAATTCGCAACCTATTGACCAAATCTCTTGGCTCAACCAACAAGGTTAACATTGCTTACGCGACTATTGAAGCTCTAAAGTCATTAGTTCCACGCGATCAATGGCTAAGCACTCAGCCTGTAAAAAAGGTTGCTAAAAAGGAGGCTAAATAATGAAGTACAATGATCTCCAAGTTTCAGCAAACAAGAATAAAAAGCGCGTTGGTCGCGGTATTGCTGCTGGTCAAGGTAAAACTGCTGGTCGCGGTACTAAAGGTCAAAATGCCCGAACAGGTAAGAAACTTCGTGTAATGTTCCAAGGTGGTCAGCGTCCACTAGCTCAAGCTGTGCCAAAGGCTCGCGGATTCAAGAGTTTGCGAACTCCAGCTCAAGTTGTGTACATGGACCATTTGAACGCATTTGACGGCAAGACTGTTGACAATGCTTTATTGTTCACTGAAGGCTATATTGCAACTCCATTCCACACGGTTAAGGTGATTGCTCGTGGTGAATTGAAGGCTAAGGTTAACTTGAAAGTACAAGCTGCCTCAGCTTCAGTTGTTGCTGCCATCGAAAAAGCTGGTGGCTCATTCGAGAAAGTAGCTACGCCTCTACGCCAAAGTGCGAAAGAAGCTGAAGAGAAATAATTTTTCTCGGTAATAATAAATCCCCTTCCATTTCGAAGGGGATTTTCTTTTATTCTAAAATCACGGTTTCATCTATAGAACATACGCTTTTATGTTTTTAGTATGGAAATATCCGCTAAGGTAATGTATAATTAACAGAGTTAAGAATTGTTAGTGACTATGAGGGGCTAAAACATGAATTGGAGAATAATTTTTCGCTCGCTGAAAAATAAAGATATGCAAAAACGACTATTTATTGTCGTGGGAATAATCGTTGTTTATCGATTATTGGCGCACATTCCAGTGCCATTGGCGGAACCAACGCAGCTGCGTAACGCGATTTCGTCGGTACTTGGGCAATCTGACCTCGGTGGGATTTTGAACTTGCTATCTGGTGGCGCGTTGTCGAGCTTCTCTCTGGTGTTGGTTGGTCTTAGCCCATTTATTACCGCCAGTATTATCATTCAGCTTCTGACCAAAGCTATTCCAAGGCTTGAGGAACTACACAAAGATGGTGAATCTGGACGTCGAAAAATTCAGCAATGGACACGTGTTATTACTGTGCCACTTGCTATTGTCCAATCAATCGCTTTCATCTTCATTTTAAGGCAAACAGTTCTTCAAGGCGGTAGTACAACATTGGCCGACCCTACGATGATGGAATGGATCGTTTCAATCACTTCAATGACAGCAGGCTCTGTACTTCTGATGTGGCTCGGCGAATTGATCACTGAACAAGGAATAGGCAACGGTATTTCTATCGTAATCTTCGCTGGTATCATTAGCCAATTGCCACAAATGCTCGCATCATTAATCTCATCATTGTTCAACACCTCATCTGGCAGCTTAAATGTCTTCAACTGGTTCACTCTCCCTGTAAACCCAGTTATGTTCTGGACTATATTAATCATGTCAATCGCCGGACTTATCGTCCTTTACTTCCTAGTTAAAATCAACGAAGCTCAGCGCGTCATTACAATTAACTACGCAAAGCGCGTTCACGGAAACAGTAATTACGGTGATGTAAAAAGTATTTTGCCGGTTAAGTTGATTGCTGCGGGAGTTATTCCGGTCATCTTTGCGGTTGCATTCCTGAGCTTGCCGCAATTCGTCGGTCAAGTTATGAAAGCGTCTGGTAATGCCAACCTTCTACCAACAGCCAACAAGCTTATTACTTGGTTCCAAGCTCCAAACGCCGGCTCATTCACGGGAAGCACGGCTGAGGCATTTATTTATCCAACGCTGTATTTTATCTTGGTTATCGCCTTTACGTATTTCTACACTGGAATCGTCTTTAATGCTAACGAAATTGCCGAAAATCTGCAGAAGCAAGGCGGATTTATTGAAGGCGTGCGTCCGGGCGCTCAGACTGAAAAGTATCTCATGAGGACTGTCAATCGCTTGATTTTGTTCGGCTCAATTGTCCTAGGAATCGTGGCTATTTTGCCATTCGTCGCAGAATATCTCACGTACAATTTGACAGGTTTGCAAGGTTTGCGCTTGTCAATCGGCGGTACTGGAATCTTGATTATCGTATCAGTTGCCCTTGAAACTCTGCGACAAGTCAACTCTCGTGCGCTGATGGTTACATATGATGACTTTGATCCAGACGAGCTGCTTGATAACGACAAAAAGAAGAGCAAGAAGCGTCGTTTGTTTAGGAAAAAATAATTGACATTAAAAATCCCCGCCGAAAAGCGGGGAATTCTTTTTTTGTGAATGGATTATCGTATTTTGTAATCGTAAGATAAATTGTCGCCAACTTTTTTCTCATTTTGGCAGACTGGCGCAATTTCATTACTAATGTTATTTTCATCAACCATCTTACAGCTCGGAATGTCGAACAAATTAAATTGATTGGTTGGGGAAATCGCTTTCCATCCGTCGTCTTTCTTAACTGCAAACATTCGTGCCAAAGAATTGCCGCAACCATAACCCAGCAACAACTGTTTCTCATCCTGGGAATGGGCAATTACCGCAGTTACGCCGTTGCTGCCCTTACAACCTGACTTCTTTGCGTCTGCTTTCAGAAAATCGCGAAGCTCTTGCGTGGCTGAATCGTTGCGAATAACCGCTTTACCTCCTTCAATTCGAAAGCCCAGAGACCCCAAGCTCACATATCCATTATCAACCTTTTCCACTATTTGAGATGTCTTGTCGGAAGTTTGGTTGGCGTGTAATAAAATTACGCCAATAGCTATCACTATAAAAGCAGTCATCAGACTAATTAGCACCGCGGTCATTATCTCATTCTTCGATTTTGTAACCTTAAAGTTTGCTGGTTTTTTCTTGCTTGCCATAAAAATCCTTATGTTAAATTTGATAGTACAATTATAGCACTTAAATTTACGGCGAAAACCCTTGTCAAACTATGCTTAGTACTGTATAATTGACAACTGTAACTTATGGCGAGTCAAAAGGAAGTCATCAAAATGATAGGAAAGGTAGTGGAAGCACTGCCTAATACTCAATTTAAGGTGGAACTGGAGAATGGCCATAGTATCATCGCGCACATTTCAGGACGAATGCGCAAGCATTATATTCGCCTGGTGCCTGGTGATAAGGTTGAAGTTGAGATGACCCCTTACGATCTTACAAAGGGACGAATCAGCTTCCGCCTACGTGACGATCGACCTCAAGGTCGGTAGTTAAATATTAACGGTAATCTCGGGTTTACTCGGGAAGGGAGATTTAAGCACTTTATGAAAGTTCGTGCAGGTGTGAAAAAAATCAGTCCCGATGATAAGTTCGTTCGCCGCAAAGGCCGACTATATATCATCAACAAGAAAAAACCTAAGAATAAGCAAAGGCAGGGTTAAGCATGGCTCGAATTGCTGGGGTAGTTATCCCAACAGAGAAGCAGGTGCAAATTGCGCTCACCTATATTTACGGTATTGGGCCAAAGCACGCTTCGAGCATCCTTGCGGCGGCTAAAATTGAGCCGACCACTCGGGTGAAAGATCTCACCGAGGCTGAAGAAAACAAGATTCGCGAAATTATTGATAGCGAATACACCGTTGAAGGTGATCTCCAGCGCTTGGTGACAAATAATATTAAGCGCTTGAAGGATATCAACGCCTATCGCGGTCTTCGCCACAAAGCAGGACTGCCAACACGCGGACAGCGGACTCGTACGAATGCACGAACTCGCAAGGGTCGCGCCATCGCCGTGGGCGGTACACAACCAAAAGCAGCAAGTAAGACCTAAAGAAAGGACTAAGAAATGGCAGACGCAAAATCTACCAAGAAGAAGCAGCGCCGATCAGTCCCAGCTGGTCAGCTGCACATTCAGGCAACATTTAACAATACTATCGTTACTTTTTCCGACAAGAAGGGTAACGTACTAACCGCTTCATCAGCTGGTGCGTGTGGTTTCCGTGGAAGTAAAAAAGGTACAGCCTATGCTTCACAGGTTGCTGCTGAAAAGGCTGCTGAAGCTGCGAAATCTCAATACGGCTTGAAGTCTGTTGACGTTTTCGTGAAAGGTGTCGGCTTGGGTCGTGACGCCGCTATTCGTGCGGTCAGCGCATTCGACATTTCAGTAGAAAGCATTAAGGACGTAACTGGCGTGCCTCACGGTGGTGTTCGTCCACGAAAGGCACGGAGGGCATAATTATGGCACGAGATAATTCACCAATTGTCAAGCAAAGCCGCCGCGAAGGTTATGCGCTTCACCCAAAAGCACATAAAATTTTGGCGAAAAAATCTGGTATTCCAGGTCAGCACGCACATGGCCGTCAGAATAAGCCAAGTCTATACGCTACACAGCTTCGTGAAAAGCAGAAAGTTCGTCGCTTGTACGGTCTAGTCGAGAAGCAGTTTGCTCGTTTGATGGACGAAGCAACACGCGCTCAAGAAGGTTTGGCTGGCGAAAACTTGTTGAAGCTATTAGAGCGCCGTTTGGATAACGTTGTTTATCGTTCTGGATTTGCCGTATCACGCCGCGCAGCTCGTCAACTAGTTAGCCACGGACATTTTGAATTGAACGGCCGACGCGTCGATATTCCATCGATTCGCGTTAAAGCTGGCGATGTCATCACGGTTCGTCCAAAGAGTACCAAGTCAGAGTACTTTACACGAATTGACGATGTAATCAACAATTCAGTCCAAGGCCCACTAAGTTGGCTAAAAGCTGATAGCAAGAAACTGAAGATTGAAGTAACTGGTTTGCCAAAGCGCGAGGAAGCAGAAGCTGACATCAACGAGCAATTAATTGTTGAGTATTACTCACGATAAAAGAAGGGTTAGGGAAGAATTATGGCAAAAGCAATTTACAATCCAGCACTCGCGAGCGTTGATGACATTTCAGCAACCAGTGCTACTTTTCTAATCGAGCCACTTCACCCAGGCTACGGTAATACTCTTGGTAACTCATTGCGACGCGTTCTATTGTCAAGCGTTCGCGGTGGCGCAGTTGTAGCTTTCAGGATTGAGGGTGCAACTCACGAGTTTACTACTGTTGAAGGCATCAAAGAAGATGTTGTCGACATTATGTTGAACTTGAAGAACGTTCACCTACGCGTATTTACTGACGATCCAGTTGAACTGCGCATTGAGAAATCTGGCGCTGGCGAAGTAACTGCCGCTGACATTAAAACTAATGCTGATGTTGAAGTTGTCAACCCAGAGCAAGTAATTGCTACAATCGACGACCCAAACAAGCATTTGGTTATGGATTTGGTAGTTGAGGCAGGTTGCGGTTACCAGACAATTGAAGAGTCAAGCGAAAAGCGTTTGCACAGCGACATGATTGCTATCGACGCAATGTACTCACCAGTTCTACGTGTTCGCTACAAAGTCGACTCAACTCGTGTTGGCCAGGAGACAAACTTGGACAAATTGGCAATCACTGTTGAAACTAACGGCACAATCACACCTCGTGAGGCGTTCGAAGAAGCAGCAGCGATTCTTGTCAATCAATACACAGCTTTGGCTGGCAACACGATGGTAACTGGCGCGCCAGCACTTGGTGCAGCTAAGGAAGACGAAGAGTCGGAGCTAGCAATGCCAATCGAAGAGCTAAACTTAAGCGCCCGCACGACGAACGCGCTAATTAACAATGAAATCCGCACTATTCGCGATTTGGTAACTTTGACTGAGCAAGATTTGCGAGAATTGAAAGGTTTCGGTTCAAAGGCACTAGACGAAGTACGTGACAAGATGGCGGAGTTGGAGTTTTAACTATGCATAGACACGGATATCAAGGGCGCAAGTTCGGCCGCGAGCGTGATCAGCGACGAGCCCTACTCAAAGGTCTGGCTACCAGCTTGGTTGAGTACGGAAAAATCGAGACCACCTTGCCAAAGGCTAAGGAACTAAAGCGTCACATTGAAAAAATCATCACTAAGGCTAAAAAGGGCGACCTAGCAAGCCGACGTCAGGTGATTGCAGCATTAAGCACACGCGCCGCTGCTTACAAACTAGTTGATGAAATCGCGCCACAGCTAAGTGGTCGAACCAGCGGACACGTTCGCGTTGAGCGAACACGCTTGCGAGTCGGCGACGGCGCTCAAATGGCGATTATCGAGTTTGTTGACGATATTAAACCAATGCCAAAGGAAGGAAAATAAGATGAAGACTTATTCACAAAAACCATCTGAAGTTTCTCGCCGTTGGGTATTGTTTGACGCTAGCGAATTACCACTTGGACGTTTGGCTACAGAAATTGCCAAGCATTTGACTGGTAAATACAAGCCAACTTACACTCCTCATATTGACGGTGGCGACTACGTAGTTGTTATCAACGCTGCGCAAACAGTCGTTACTGGATACAAGGAGACGGATAAATATTACTATCGCCACAGTGGTTTTCCAGGTGGAATTAAGGAAACGCAATTCAAAGAAATGCGTGAACGCCACCCAGAGCGAATTATCGAAGAAGCTGTTAAAGGTATGTTGCCAAAGAACAAATTGCAAGCAGAGCGCCTAAAGCGTCTACGCATTTTTGCTGGCAGCGACCACGCTCACACAGCACAAACACCAGAGAAAGTTGAGGTGAAGTAATATGGCTGATACTTATTTCTATGGCTTAGGTCGACGCAAAAGTGCTTCAGCAAGCGTTCGATTGCTTCCTGGAAAAGGCACTATCACTATCAACGGCAAACCTGCCGCTGAGTACCTGGATGGCAACAAAACTCTTCTAGCAGAAGTAACCGATCCACTTGCAATTGTCAGCAAGCAAAAAGAATTCGACGTTACTATCCTAGTTAAGGGTGGCGGCTTAGCTGGTCAAGTTGACGCTATCAAGCTTGGTATCGCAAAGGCTTTGACAGCTGCTCACGCTGACCTGCGTCCAGTTCTAAAGAAGGCTGAGCTATTGAAACGTGACCCACGCGAGAAAGAGCGCAAGAAGTACGGTCTTCGTTCTGCTCGTAAGCGCGAACAATTCTCTAAGCGTTAGTACAGAAAAGGCTATCACAAAATACTCCGTTTCACATGCAGGCGGAGTATTTTCATAGTATACTAAAAATATGTTGGACAAGATTATCCATCGCTGGTTACGGATTCCGTATGCATTGAACGTGCATTATTTTTCTCGTCCGGAAAAACCGAAAGCGACGATTTTACTTATCCATGGATTAGGCACATCCTGGAAAACATGGACGCCGCTGGAGCCGTATTTACCAAAGGACACGCGAGTTATAGCAATTGATATGCTGGGATTTGGCAATTCGCCCAAGCCTGATTGGAAATCCTACAATGTTCACGACCAAGCCGCAAGTATTGTCGCCACTTTGCGTAGGGAATTCATAAATAACGTCGATATTATCATCGGTCATTCTATGGGATCGCTGGCTGCCGTAGAGCTCGCCAAGCAATATCCGAAGTTAAGCAAGTCGCTGATTTTGTGTAGTCCGCCTATATATTATCCGAGGGTTGACGAAAAAAATCATCATCCAGAGAAGATTTTGCGTGCGCTTTATGAGTTTTTCAATAGTCATCCGCGCAGCTCGAAACGCTTTTTGCAATTCGCTGATCGGCACAATATTTGGCCTGACGCTGGATTTAAGGCTGATGAAGTTACCGCCGAATCCTTCTTGACAGCCTTGAATACCGCAATTATCAACCAGACGACAATGAATGATATTACTAAGCTCACCCTTCCGATTGCTATTTTGTCTGGAAAACTCGACCCGCTGATTGTCGAGAGGAACCTGAAGAAATCAGCAAAAGATCATAACAATATCACTCATACGTCAATGGCAACTCAGCGGCACGAAATAACCGATAAATATGCGAAGAAGCTGTCGGAAATTATGAAAGAGTATTTGGCGGGAAAATATTCACCAAAAACAAATCGCCCTATAGAAGAGAAGTCCAAACGAGGAAGCTTATGATTGAAATCGAATCCAAATTTAAATTAGCGTCTGATATTACTCGCGATAATCTCATCGCCATGCTAAAAAGCCGATTCATCGCGCCCATCTCAAGCAAACGCCAAATTGATACAGTATTTTTATTGCCCGAGCAAGTTGACGCGCCTATTGTTCCCGGCTCAAAAATTATGCGAGTGCGCGATGTTCTTAATCCGGAAACTGGTGAGCTGCAACAAAGCTTGATGACGCTGAAGGTTGAAGGACAGGCAAAATTGGCGTCTGATGAATATGAATTTGCGGTTGATGATGGAAATGCGGCGCGCCAAATGCTCACAGCGCTGGGCTGGCAAGAAGTTGTTACGGTTGATAAAGTCCGCCTTGAATCAAAGACTGAAGATTACACAATTTGCATTGATGAAGTTGCTAAGCTTGGACTATTTATTGAACTGGAGGTTTTGACCGAAGACAGTGTCGACGTAAAAAATATTCAGCAGCAAATGTGCAATTTTCTGAAAAACCTGGATATCGACGGCAAATTATGGAAAATTCCGTACGACACAAGCATTAGAAATAAAAATCTTTATCTAAAAACAGATACTTGATTAAATTTAGAAGGTCTTATGTCGGTTGAAATTAAAAGATCCAAAAAAGACATATCGGCTGTCTTTACGCGCGTGAAAAATAAATTAGCGCTACTAAAGATAGCGAACACATGAACGAGCTGCGGGACAAATTGGTAGCAATTGGATATTTTCCTTCATTAAATCCAAGTTCCCGTCAAGGGTATATCTTCCTGGCGTCCCGACAAGAAGAAACTGGCGAGGGCGATATTCATATTCACCTCGCGGTCGCGAATACTGAAACGCACGATAACTTCTTAATTATCAGAGATTATCTAAGGTCTCGCAATGACGAAGCTGATCAATATTCAAAGATAAAATATCAATATGCCAAGCAAGCAAATTACGACAGGTCAGCGTATAAAAAACTTAAAGCAGCTTATGTCGATAAGTTATTGCAACGTGCCAGGCAGTGGAAAAATGGCGGCTAATCTCCTCATTCATATTCCGTACGACACAAGCATTAAAAATCTGCAAAATAACGTTAGTTAGCGTATACTTATCAATATGAAACAAGAAAATAGCCCAATTTATTTTATCACTTCCAATCACAGTAAATTCACCAGTCTTCAAGAACTCCTTCAGCCGCTTGGTGTTGATTTAAGGCAGCTCGATTATGATTTTGACGAAGGGCGCGGACTAGATATTCAAACGATTGCCAAAAGTAAATTATCTCAAGCCAAGAAAGCGTTTCCGAACAAGCGCCTGGTCGTTGATGATCGCGGTTTCTTCATCCCGGCGCTGAAAGGTTTTCCGGGGCCGTTTGTTAAATTGCTACTGAATAGCTTTAGTTATCCCGGCATTATCAAGTTGATGAAAGGCGAGGCTGATCGTCGAGCTATTTTTTCTTTTGCGGTTGGCTATTTTGACGGCGAAAAAGACCACATTTTCGTAGCCAACGAAGAGGGATTTATCGTTGACGAGCCACGTGGCGATAATCTCCATGGCTGGACGGAATTGTTATATATTTATGGACATCCGAGCTTTCCTGGTCGCAGTTTGGCAGAATTGAACGACGAAGAATGGCAGGAATATCTGACGATAATTGAGAAAGTTGATGGGCTCGCGATGCTGAGGGATTATTTAATAGATGCATGAAAGCCGATAATAACCGCGTACAACAGGCTATCATTGCTCGCGAAATAGTAGACCTTTACCGAAATTCGCCAGATAAATATGAGGTAGCGGAGTCTCTTAGCTCGTTATGTTTTGCAATGGCGAGATTGACTGACTGCGATAAAGTTGACTATCCAACAATTGACTGGGATGATTTGGCAAGTAACTTTGATGGCATAGCAACATCCCAAGCCAGTGATGTGTCAACTATACGAAAGATAGAAAATGATATAGCGTCTACATATAAAAAATCTTTAAGGATTATAAAGCAACAACTAAGCTGAGCTAGGAAGAAAGACCGCCGCTCCTTAATGTCATTTTACTAATCGTAGCCTTTGTGTTCGGTATGGCAATCGGTTTCGCTGTTTGCCTGGCTGAATTGCTGCATATTTATACTAAAATCGGGTTCTTAGCGATGGTAGAATTTATCATTTCGCCGCCAACATGGACAATATTATGGAAAGCAAATCCGATGGCCGTCCTATCTCTCTTATTCTCAATCGGTTTATCTATTTACATCATTTTATGGGTTTGGCGCATATCCAAGCGAGCTGTTTTATAGAACGTTTGCGAATTTTAGCAATTAGCGTTATAATCACCCCATGACTATAAAACGGCAATTCATCAGCACCGCCTGGCAAAGCACGCGTTTTCGCCGCGGCTTGTTGAATTGTTCGTAAATTTCTTCTGAAAATACCAACCATGACTAGAGGCCGCGCGCGGTCTTTTTTATATAACCCAAAGGAGGAATTATGAAGCAAAGAATAATTATCATCGGCGGCATGGGGCCGCAGGCAAGCTTGGAACTACACCGGCGGATGATTCAGCAGGCGCTGGCAGACGGCGCGAAGGATGGTGCGGATTTTCCGCATATAGTTCATTTGTCGCTGCCGGTTCCTGATTTTATCGCCAACGAATCGCGACGCAGCGAAGCCTTGGAAATTATCATAAACGAGCTGAAAAATATTGACGCGTCGATGGACGACGTTATCATAATTGCCTGCAATACTGCGCATTTGTTGCAGCCCGATATTGAACAGCGGCTGAATATTCGCATAACTTCCATGGTGGATGCCGCAATTGATTATGTTAGCCGCCATTATAAAACAATTCGATTGCTAGCGTCGCCGACAACCATCCGCACTGGACTATATGACAAGCCGTTGAAAGCCGCCGGAGTAAGCGTATTAACGCCGGATAAGGACGAGGAAAAAGCGCTGGAAGTGATAATTCGCGCAGTAATTTCTGGGCAAACAATATCTCAGGCAGCGCTGGATAAAATACCAATAACAACCCAGTGTGAACAGGCGAACGCAGTAAACTATATCAATAATTACCCCAGCGGTCCGCCAGTATTATTAGGCTGCACCGAATTATCCTGCGCCTTCGCCGAAAAACCAAACACCATTGACCCAATGAACATTTTATTACGTTACTTAATAACCAAAGGAGTGTTATAATGAATACAATGAAACCATCAAAACCCGTCATCCTCACTGGCGTGCGCGCCAACAATAACATTCACATAGGTAATTACTTTGGGGCTATCTTGCCGATTATTAACATGGCGAAACGTCGCTCGGACGAATATGATATCAATCTATTCATCCCAGATCTTCATAGTTTTACAACGCCAATTGACCACAGTAAGTTATACGACAGCACCCTGAACAACGCGCGAGTTTATACTGCCGCTGGATTGCCGCTGGACAACCCTTCCGTTCATCTTTACCGCCAAAGCTGCGTCCCGGCGCACAGTGAACTGGCGTGGATTCTGGATTGCTTTACTGGATTTGGCGAGATGAGCCGAATGACGCAGTTTAAGGATAAGGGAAGTAAAGGCGATGCTTCCGTTGGACTATTTAACTATCCTGTCCTGATGGTTGCCGACATTCTACTTTACGGCGCGACTTACGTGCCAGTTGGCGACGACCAGACTCAGCATTTGGAGCTCACTCGTGATATTGCCGAGCGAATGAACCGTAAGTTTGGCGATCTATTTATCGTGCCGAAACCAGTAATTCAGCAGCATCAATTCTTCGGAAAAGACCAAGGATTGAGGATTAAAGATCTCGTGAATCCAGCGACGAAGAAAATGAGCAAATCCGACGAGAGCGGCAAGGGAGTTATTTTCCTTTCTGACGATCCAAAATCGGCACATAAGAAAATAATGGGCGCAACAACAGATTCAATTGGCAAAGTTCAATACGATAAGGAAAATCAGCCGGGAATTTCTAATTTGCTGGAGATTTTGACTTTGGTTCGACAAGACGCTGGCAAGGAAGTTACTCTGGAGCAGACCGCCAATGAGTACTTCGGTATGGATCGTTATGGTGATTTCAAACGAATCGTGGCTGACGAAGTTGCGGAATTTTTGGAGAATTTCCAGAATCGACTTGCGGCGGTTGATGAGCGAGCAATTGAAGAAAAGCTGGCTTCTAGTGAAAAAGACATGAATGTCGTCGCTAATGAAACTTTGTATCGCGTTCAAAAAGCCGTAGGGCTTCGAAAATAGGGAGCAAATCGCGTGAAAATATTACCTCGGACAGTGCTGAAAATAGCTAGATTGTACAAATTAGCGGACGACAATACGCCCGTCAAATCACTGCGTCGATTGGAAATTCAAACGGACAAATCTCATGTTTTTGCGGAATTTATTTTGAACAAGCAGCATTTTGCATTGCTTTACGGTTCGATTGTCGACGAAGAATCTATTGACGAGCTATGGACGAAAAAACCAGATAACGCCGAGATTTTGCCGAATCCGCTAGATCCAGAATTTATCGAAACGCCATTTCAGGGAAAATATGCCATAATGTTCAAAATTTCGCCAACTAAGGTGCGTTTGGATATTTATTTATCGACCAAATTTGATACGACAATTTCCCGAAGTCTTTGGCAAAAATACATAAAAGCTGGATACGTTTCGGTCAATAATAAAGTCGCGACGACGCCAAAATTTGAGGTTGATGAAACTGATGAGATTGCGCTTAATTTGCCAGAAAAAGAACAGGCGGACGTTGACTTGCCGATTTTATACGAGAATGATGATGTGATTGTCGTCAATAAGCCAAGCGGGCTATTGACGCACGCAAAGGGTGGACTTTCTGACGAGCCAACGGTTGCGGAAATAATTCGCCCCAAAACCTCATTCGCAACGGACACCGATCGCCCGGGAATTGTTCACAGACTTGATCGTGACACCTCAGGACTACTGATTATCGCCAAAAACCCAGAATCTGCCGCGCATCTACAGAGGCAATTTGCCGAACGAACCGCTAAGAAAACCTACATAGCGATAACCGACGGCAAGCCAAAGTTGAATGCTGCAAAAATTGATCTGCCAATTGGTCGCAATCCTTCAGCGCCGAGCACGTTTCGCATAGATCCGAACGGGAAGTCAGCCCAGACTGTTTATCGTGTTCTGGCGGAAAATGATACTC
>CAJPKE010000008.1 GCA_905370345.1 Candidatus Saccharibacteria bacterium UBA6209
ATTGCGCGAGTGTCAATCGAGGATCTCAAGCAAGACATAGCACAAGGAGCCTGACACCAGGCTCCTTCGTAGTATTGCCGATATATAATTAGCGTCGTCGCTTACGTCTATGGAGATCAGCAACCTTCAAGCGAACCATATGACGATCGATAAGCTGCTTGGCTTTCTCGCGCTCAACTTGATCGCCAGCTTCATCACGAGCCTTAATGGCGCGCTCCAGAGCCTTCTGAGTTTCCGCCTCGATGATGTCGTCACCGTGATCAGCTTCATCAACCAGAATTTGCACCGACGAATAATCAATTTTTACCACACCACCAGAGATTGCGAAATATTCCAGATGATTATCGGAATCTTCTTTATGTCGACGCACGGTAATTACGCCGTCTCGTGCAATCGTCACTAGCGGCTCGTGGCTTGGAAAAACGGAAATTTCGCCGTCAGTAGTTGGAATTGACACCGAATAAACTTCTTCGTCAACCTTCGTACCGACAAGTGTGACTAATGACAATTTCATGACTATTTAGCTTTCTTTTCAGAATGTTTTTTAGCCTCGGCAGATTCAGCTTCAGCGTCGCGAGCGACTTGATCAGCCAACGTACCCTGAACCATATAGAACCAGCTCTCAGGTTTATCGTCATATTTACCAGCCAAGATATCGGCGGCGTCACGAATTGTATCTTCCAATTTAACGTAAACACCTGGGTTCCCGGTAAATTTCTCAGCCACGTGGAATGGTTGCGCCAAGAATCGCTGAATACGACGAGCGCGGGCAACAATCTGCTTCTGATCGTCCGACAATTCTTCCATACCCAAAATAGCAATTATATCCTGAAGCTCTTTATATTGCTGCAAAATTCTCTGAACCTCACGCGCCACGCGGTAATGCTCTTCGCCGACAATTTCTGGATCAAGCGAGTTTGAACTGGAGTCCAAAACGTCAACCGCTGGATAAATACCAATTTCCGTCAATGCACGGTTCATCACAATTGTAGCATCCAGGTGAGCAAAGGTCGTCGCAGGAGCCGGGTCGGTCAAGTCGTCAGCTGGCACGTAGACAGCCTGAACGGAGGTAATCGAGCCTTTCTTCGTTGAGGTAATTCGCTCTTGCAAAGCACCCATTTCCTGCTGAAGGTTTGGCTGATAACCAACCGCGCTTGGCAAACGACCAAGCAAAGCCGACACCTCAGCACCAGCCTGAGTGTAGCGATAAATATTGTCGATAAATAGCAAGACATCCTTACCTTCATCGCGGAAAGCTTCGGCCATAGCCAGACCCGACAATGCCACGCGCAAACGCGCTCCAGGCGGCTCATTCATTTGCCCGAAGACTAGCGAAGTCTTGTCCAAAACGCCAGCTTCTTCCATTTCATAGTAAAGGTCGTTACCTTCACGAGTTCGTTCACCAACACCAGCAAAAACAGAGTTTCCAGAATGGAACTTAGCAATATTATTAATCAACTCAGTGATAAGAACTGTCTTACCAACACCAGCACCGGCAAACAAGCCAGCTTTTCCACCTTTAGCAAGTGGCGCAATCAAGTCGACGACCTTAATGCCGGTTTCCAAAATCTCAGTCTTATTTGACTGCTCAGAAAGCGCTGGAGCAGGGCGGTGAATTGGGGCGGTTTTGCCCTTTGGTTGCGGTTTTTCGTCAATCGCTTCACCGACGACATTGAACATTCGCCCTTGAGTTTCCGCGCCGACTGGAACGGAAATTGGAGCACCAGTCGCAACAACTTCTGCACCACGACTCAATCCATCCGTCGAAGACAGGGCAATTGCTCGAACAGTATGCTCGTCCAAGTGCTGAGCGACCTCCAATACCAAATTCTCATCGCCGTTTTTAACGTGCAACGCGTCATAAATCGCTGGAAGCTCAACGTCTCGCGGAAACTCCACGTCAACGACCACGCCAACGATCTGAATAATTTTACCTAAATCTTTTGCCATCTTTTTCTCCTTTATCATTGTTCCATCGCCTCCACGCCACCAGAAATTTCAGCAAGCTCCTGAGTAATCGCCCCTTGACGAGCTTTATTCATAGCTAGCGTCAAATCATCAACCAAGTCACTGGCATTATCCGTAGCATTCTTCATCGCCATCATACGCATAGAATGCTCACTAGCGCGAGCGTCAAGCAACGCCTGCAACAGTCGCGCACCAACCAAGCGATACGCCACCGCATCCAAAACCTCTGGAATACTCGGCTCATATTTGGCGTCAGAAATCGTGTTAGAAACTTCACTTGGATCAACCAAAACCTCTGTTCCTGCCGGCAATAATCGCCCTAATTTGGCAGCCTGAACCATACTATTCACAAAACGCGTATAGACAAGTGTAACGGCGTCAACTTCGCCATTTTCAAACATATTTACTGCCGTATTCAAAATCGTATGGAACGTCAATCCAGACGGCTGATCTGGCAAATCTTCATACGTACCGATGATTTTCGTATCTTTAAGACGCGTTGCGAATTGCGAAGCTCGCCGACCAATCGTCAAAGTCAAGTTCTCAATTCCGCGCTCGTCATCACGCTTTAATAGCTCCAAATACTTCTTCAAAACGTTGGTGTTATATGCGCCAGCCAGACCCTTGTCGCTGGCCACTACGATAATCAATCGCTTATTTATCTTTCGCCTGGCGAACAGCGGGTGATTGTCGGTTGCGCCTTGGCTCGCCAAATAAGACAGTAGTTCTTCCGCCGCCATTGTGTACGGCGCAGAAGCTTTGTCCGCCTCTTGAGCCCGACGCATTTTACTAGCCGCCACCAATTGCATAGCCTTGGTGATCTGCTTAGTTGAGTCCACCGAACGAATGCGATTTTTCAGCGCGCGAGTGCTCGGCATGAATTACTCCTCAAATCCTTTCGCTATTTCTTTCGTAGCTTCATCAATCAATTTCAATTGCTCATCAGTTGGCTTATCACCCTTATTTAGCTCACGCATAGCGTCTTTAGAATTTTTCCATAGATAAGTCAATAGGGCAGACTGCGCGTCTTTAATCTTTGCAACTGGAACTTCGTCAAACATACCGCTAGTCACCGCGTGGATACTGACAAATTGCTCCCAGACGCTCATTGGCTGATATTGTGGCTGCTTCAGAAGTTCAGTGAGTCGCTGACCACGGTCAATTTGAGCCTTTGTCGCGTCGTCAAGATCTGAGCCGAATTGAGCAAATGATGCCAATTCGCGGAACTGTGAAAGACCAAGCTTCAAGTTACCACCAACAGACTTAACGGCCTTCGTTTGAGCTGCGCCACCAACACGAGAAACTGATAGACCGGCTGAGATGGCTGGGCGAATGCCTTGATAGAACAAGTCGGTTTCCAGGAAAATCTGACCGTCGGTAATAGAAATCACGTTGGTCGGAATGTAAGCGGAAATGTCGCCAGCTTGCGTTTCGATGATTGGTAGAGCCGTCAAGCTTCCCGCACCAAGTTTATCAGACAATTTAGCCGAGCGCTCCAATAGTCGTGAGTGCAAGTAGAACACGTCACCCGGGTAAGCTTCGCGTCCTGGTGGGCGGCGCAACAATAGCGACATCTGTCGATAAGCCACCGCGTGCTTGGTCAAATCGTCATAAATCATCAATGCGTGACCGCCGTTATCGCGGAAGTATTCTCCCATGGCAGTACCAGCGTAAGGCGCCAAGTAAAGCAGTGAGGCCGCGTCGGACGGGCTGGTTGCGACGATAATCGTCTGATCCATCACGCCTTCTTCTTTCAATCGGTCAACCAATCGAGCGATCTTTGACAATTTTTGACCAATCGCCACATAAACGTTTACCACGCCGGTTTTTTGACGAGCCTGATTAATCATTGTATCAATAGCAATTGCCGTCTTACCAGTTTGACGGTCACCAATGATAAGCTCACGCTGACCACGACCGATCGGGAACATCGCGTCAATCGACATAATACCAGTCATCAGAGGTTCGTGAACCGACTTACGGCCCATCACACCAATAGCGGGACGCTCAATTAAACCACGCTTCTTCGTTTTAATCGCTGGACCGTCGTCAAGAGGTCGACCTAGCGGATCAACCACTCGTCCCAACAGCTCTTCGCCGACAGGAACGTCTAGCACCGAACCTTTGCGGCGAACGCTGGCGCCAGCCTTGACCTTATCTTCACCGCCAAGAATCACCGCACCAATTTCATCTTCCATCAAGTTCAGAGCAAACGCCTCAACCGTGCCGCCATCAGTTTCAATTTCTAGCACTTCACTATAGCCAGCACTACTTAAGCCGTGCACCCAAGCCACGCCGTCACCAACGCGAATAACCACGCCAGCATCTTCCAAACCTTCCGTCGCCTCCAGCTGCGCGATTTTTTCCCGCAGGCTTTTGGCTAATTCTGTCACATCAATCTTGCTCATTTTTCCTCCTAGATTTTCTTCGCCCGCAAGTCGTTTAACTTCTTCAAAACCGTTGCGTCCAGTGTTGCGGTCGGCGTTTGTAGCTTAAAGCCACCAATCAACGTCGGGTCAATTGATTCTCTTAGCGACACTTTTGGCTTGCTATTTTTGCCGCTCGCCGCAGACGCCAGAAATTGCTCTATTTTACGCCTTGTATTGTCATCAAGCGCTCTCGCACTCTCGACCGACGCTACAATTTCACCACGCTCAGCCAGCTCAGTCTCAATATCTCGCACCAACAAATCAACTTCACGTTCGTGCTTTTCGTAAATCAAAAGACCAGCAATTTCTTCCAACACCGCATCATTGCCAGCTAAAATTTGTTCAGCTGCGTACTTTGCCAACTTTCTTCTGGACACTAATCTCATCTATTCAGCCTCCTCAAGCGCTTCCGAAATCAGCTTTGTATCTTTCTTCGCATCAATTTTCTCGCCCAAAACCTTGCCAGTCGCTTCAGCCACCAACTCTAATGTCGAATTGTGCAGGTCTTTCTTAGCGTTTTCAATTTCTTGAGCAATCGTATTATGCGCTTCTTTAATCAAAGCTTCAGATTTGGCAGTCGCTTTTTTAGCTGCTTCTTCAACGACTTCGGTCGCTTCTTCTCGAGCAGACGCCACGATGTCGCTAGCTTGCGCTCGTGCTTTTCGCATAATTTCGGCGGTCATCTCTTCGGCTTTGTCAGCATTTTCCTTGGCAGATTTTGCTGCCGCGTCAGCCGCTTTCAGGTCTTTTTCTCGCTTGACGAGCATTTCCATCATTGGCGGATAGACAAACTTGTGAAGAACAAATAGCAAGATTAAAAATGCTACCGTCTGAAATGCCAACAGCGCCCAATCAATGCCCAGCGAATCAAACAAACCAGCTTTTTCCGATGCGCCAGAATTGGCAAATTGTGTTAATATTTTCTCCACAATTTACTCCGAAAACTACATAACTTTGCCGACGATTGCTGCAACGAAACCGATAATAGCAATAGCGTCGATGAACGAAATACCCAAGACCATCATTGTGCGTAGGTCGTTGATTTTTTCTGGGTTACGACCAGCGGCGTTCATAGCTGATGCGCCAATGACTGCGGCGCCAGTTGCTGCAAATGCTGCTGGGATTGCGTAGGTAAGTGTGAATGCTAATGCTTCCATGGTTAATATTCTCCTTTTAATTAATTATTACCTAATTTAATCACTCTCTGATGCCGCTAATTTATTAGTTTCAACAGAGGAGTGAACATCATCAATTGGCTCGTGTGAATCATGGTGAGCCAGCCCCAGGGAAATAAACACAGTTGATAGCATAAAGAAAATATATGCCTGAATACCGCCGATAAATAACTCAAAGAAATAGAATGGTTGCAGAGCTACGGGCGACAAAAACTTCGTCATATAAGCGATAATTGCCAAGAGAATTTCGCCAGCCAAAACGTTACCAAACAGACGGAAACTCAGTCCCAGCATTCGCGAGAACTCAGCCACTAACTCCAAAATGCCAACAAATGACATAATTGGATCACGCAGCGGGTTGATGAAATATCGCCCCAAATTACCCTTAAAGCCCAAATACTTAAACGCGTAAACCTGAGCCGCGACAATCGTTACAATCGCCAGACCGAAAGTCATATTAAGATCCGCCACGCCACCGCGGAACAGAGGAGTGTGATGTTCACCGATAGTAATTGGACCAACGATCGGCAAAAGCCCCAGCCAATACTGCGCAACGATAAAGAAAAACAACGTAATACAAAGCGGAGCAACTTTACGTGCCCATTTTCGGTCCGGAATGACTTGGCAAACTGTATTATAAAGTCCGTCGAACGTCCACTGAATTAGCCTCGTAATAAAATTATGCTTCTTTTTACCTAAAACCGCCGCACGAGTACGGAACATTGCCCACACCAGTACGATCAATCCCAAGAATCCCATCAAGTGTGAATTCGTAATAGATACGCCAGCGACATTGAAAACTTCATCAACCTTTACTGAAATATGCGGACCAGCGCTTGCCATATAATCAATCATTTCTTCAACTCCTGCTGTTTAATTTTAGCAATTTGCAAAGCTACGAGAATCACTGAGATAATCGCGCCAGAAATAATTCCAGCAAGTAACCATCTCATCTTCATTCCGCTGACATTATCCAGCCACAACCCCAACAAAGTTAAGCCAATTGTCGGCAAAAACATTCGCCACATTGTACCAATCATCGTCCTCGCCAAAATCATCATCGCGCCAGAATTGCCTGTATTATTAGTCGAAATGTCAGTTTCTTTTACCATTACTTTCCACTATATCAATCTGTTATACTATTTTGCAAGATGCCACGACGAAATTATTCAAAAAATAGTCAAAAAAGCCAAAAAACATCATTGATGTCAATTTCAGGGTTGGCTAATTGCCAGAAAAAACGTCGCTTCTCAACAGAGATAAAAGCCCGCCAAGCAGCAGAAATCCAAGAATTAGCAAACCCGAATTTGTCGATTGATATATATCACTGCGAATGGTGCAAAAATTGGCATTTGACGTCGAAGAATTCTAAATAGACGTAACCGTTATGTTATAATTGGAAGTGTTATTAAATAGGGGAATATATGAGCGAAGACACAACGAACAACCATCAAGACACAAAAGTTGTCGTGTACAACACTAGCTGGTGTGCGTTTTGCCACACGGAAATGGAATGGCTGAAGAAGCTGGGAATTGATTTTGTATCCAAAGATATCGAGGCTGATCCTGGCGCAAAAGAGGAGTTACTAAATAAAAATGGCGGCAATTTCCAAGGCGTGCCAGTAACGGATATTAACGGGGAATTAGTGCTTGGTTTTGATCGACCAAAACTGCAAGATTTGCTACGAAAAAACGGCTTACTAGCCGACTGATTTTCTTAAAAACGATTCAAGATTTTCCGTCAAATTCTGGCGGAAAATTTTTATTCTGCGCCAATTTGCAAAACTTTGCCGCCAAGTTTTTCGCGGAAATAATTATCGTGGCTGACGTAAAGAATCGCGCCGGAATACTTGACCAACGCCGTTTCCAATTCTTCAATACTCGGCAAATCTAAGTGGTTCGTCGGCTCATCCAGAACTAGCAGTTGCGGATCATTCGCCAGCATGGAAATAATCTGAAAACGTGCCTTTTGACCACCAGATAAGCGAGCCAGCGGCGTCATCCGATCAGCGTCCGTGAACAAATAGTCAGCCAAAAGTTGCCGAATTTTCGTATCGGAAATCGACAAATCGCGACTCATATACAATTTTTCAATCGCTTTTTCTAGCGGATCAGCCAGATATCGCTCGTCAATTTCCTGCTCATAAACACCAATTCGAACCTGCGGATCAAGGAAAATATCGCCAGAATAAAGAACAGGACCGCCGTCAAAACTCTTGCCCGACGCCAAAATCATCCGAATCAACGTAGTCTTACCAGCGCCATTGCGACCTCTAATTTCAATCGCTTCACCTTCGCGCAAATCAATATTCACGTCCTCAAACAATATCCGCTCACCAATCCCAACCGCCACATTTTCCGCTCGAACCAACACATGCTGACTGCGACTGGAAGCGTCTTTCATACTCAAACGAATATTACGAGACTTAAACTTTCCGTAACGCTCGGCCGATTTATAATCCAATTGACTAGCAGATTCTTTGTCAATCCAAAACGTCGGCTTTTCCATTTCCGACAATTCCGCCAGCTCCGCCCGCGCCTCATTCTCCAGCCGCTTAAATTTCTGAATCGTGCCAGGATTTCGTGACTTTTCCTTAAGTCTTTGATAGTCCAAAACTTTTTGCTTCAGGTTAACAATTCGCTTCTCAATCTGCTCAAAATTATTCATTCCAGCCGTCGTCGCTTGAGCGTTCTGCTTCAAATACGCGTCGTAATTTCCGCGGTAACTAACCGCTTGACCGTCCTTAATCTCAACTATTCGATCAACTTGCCCAAGCACATCGCGATCATGCGTAATGATTAGCATCGCTTGATGTGGCTGGGAATTCATCCAGTCAATAAACTGTTGTTTCGCCACATAATCCATGTGGTTGGTCGGCTCGTCAATCAGCGCCAAATGCGCCTCCGAGTGCATAATTTTAACAATCTCCACCAGCCTTTTTTGCCCGCCAGACAGGGAAGAAATCTTCCGATTACCAAAACCGTCTAATTGAAAATTACTCAGTTCTCGTTCAATTTTTTCTTCAATTTGATAAAATCCTTTTTGATCAAATCGCTCCAGAGCCTGTGTATATTCTTCAATTTTTCGCATATTGTCGCCCATGGTCAGCGGATATTCATCGATAATTTTCTTTAGCTTAGAATATTCTGGAAGTCCGCTAAGAATATACGCCATGACCGTTTGCTCACCCAAACCGTGATGCTCCTGAGCCGTAGTCGCAATCGTAATGCCACGGCGAAAAACAACTTCTCCCGTATAATCGTTATCCGTGCCCGCCAATATTCCAAAAAGTGTCGACTTGCCAACACCATTACGACCAACCACGCCGACTTTCTCACCATCGTCCACACTAAACTTGACGTCTTTCATTAACGTCTTATCGCCAAAACTTTTTTCAGTAATGTGAATGTCGGCTATCATGCTTGAGATATTGTAACATAAGTCATATTTCAGCCGCACCAAACTAGCCTAAATATACTGTCGCGTTAAGTTTTGTTATAATATAATCCATGTCGAAGCCAAAAGCTAAAAAACCAACCACACAGAATATTGTCAATCGTCGCGCACGGTTTGATTATGAACTTGGCGAAGAAATCGTTGCCGGCTTGGTTTTAACTGGAATGGAAGTGCGAGCCGCCAGAGAAGGTCATGTCCAGCTTAAAGGCTCATTTGTTAGCTTAAGAAACGGCGAATTGTGGCTAAATAACGCCAGCTTTTCACTGCGATTAAATGTTCGCGGAGAAGCAAATAGCCGCTCAGTCGACACTTCGGCGCGGAAATTATTGGTAAGTAAAAAACAATTGTCCAATTTTACAGAAGCCAAAAAACAGGGAATGACAATTGTCCCGACCAAATTATTGACCAATGGAAAGTTTATTAAAGTTGTAATTGCGCTCGGAAAAGGTAAGAAAAATTACGACAAGCGCCAAACCATCAAACGTCGCGACCAAGACAGAGAAACCAGACGGCTTATCTCTAATAGATAATCGTACCGATTACAAATTCAGCCTGAGATTTATTGATTTTCGCGCGCGTCAATTAGCTTTTGATAGAGCTTTTCAAGCTTCTTCACTTGACTTCGCTCCGTAAACTTGTTGGCTAATTTTTTACTTTCAGCACTAAATTCTGCTTGTTTTTTCGGACTTTTTAGAATTGCAATTACTTTTTCTGCTACGCTTTCTGGATTATTTTCTGCAAAATAGCCATTAACTCCGTCTTTCACGACCTCTGAAACTTCCTTGTCAATAATAACAATCGGCTTTCCAGCATGAGCAGCTTCGTGAAGCACCCAGCCCTGTGTATCTTTAAGCGAAGGAAAAGTAAACACATTCATCACTTTATACGCCACACCCAAATCTTCTCGTGGCATAGCGCCAGTAAAGATAATCCTATCCGCAAAATCCGTCTCGGCTGCCATTTTTTCCAAAGTCTTTCGATATTCAAAATCACCGACAAACAATAGCTTCGATTTTGGACGAGCTTCGGCAATAAACTCGCTAAACGCCTGAATCAAAATTGGCAAATTCTTTTCCTCGCCCAAACGTCCAACAAATCCAAACACTTCATCTTTTCCATCAAGACCCCATTGCTCGCGAAATTCTGCAACTCGTTTCGCGCTCGCTCGCGGAAGAGCATTCACGCCGTTTGGCATTAAAGTAACATCGTACGCGTAATCTTCAGTCTGCCAAGATTCCAATTGATCGCGGCTTTTACGCGACAGGGCAATCACCGCATCCGCTTTGCTGTATAAAATAGTAATAACACGCTCAATTATATCTTTATTCCATTTCGTTACGCCACTACGCGGACGGTAAAGCTTGGCAACTTCCAGCAAATCCTGTCCGTTCAATTTCACCGACAATGGAAAAACTACTCCCGCTAACGCCAAAACTCCTGGCAAAACCGCAGGATAATGATCGACGAACTCATATAAATCCGTACAATGCTGAATAATTAAAGGAATATTATTTTTCTTCGCTGCCTTCACGCCCAATAGCCCAATTTGCGACGGCGTAAAAATATGAACGATGTCCAGATTCATATTGGCAATTTGGCGTTGCACTACAGGAGGGAAAAATACCGACGTGTCGTAATCATCAAAAAACGCTCCAGTAATTGAACGAAAACGAATTATTCGGCTATTCTCATCTTCGTGAAGAAGTTCGGCTTGCTTGGACGGACTAATAGACTTTGCTGGGCAAAAAACATAAACCTCATGCCCCAAAGCTTCTAGCTCGCGCTTTAATGATTCGACAACGTAAACGATACCGTTAATGGACGGCCTGTAGCTGTCCGTAAAAAGTCCTATCCTCATAATAGCCCCATTATACCATTTATATCAGCGATCGATAAAATTCGACCAATCGCTCGGCGCCAGCACTACTGTCAAAACGCTCAGCAATTTTCTCAGCACCAAGTTGCGCTTTCTTATAGGCTTTCTTATCTTTGCGCAATTCACTAATCAGCTCCAAAAATTCATCGTCCGTTTTTGCCATAACAGCGTCGCCCTTAAATGTGTCGTTATATTGCGGAATGTCGCGCAGAATGATCGGCAAGCCAGCGCCAGCCGCCTCCAAGACGCACATAGGATGATTTTCCTGCATAGCTGGCAAAACAAAAACGTCGGCAGCGACATAATAGTCACGAACATTTTCCAGAGCTATCACACCAGTTACAGTGAGATTATTCGGCGCATTTTTAATCATATCTTGCATGGCGTTATAATCCGCGCCCAAATTCTTAAACGGAATTCCTCCCACCCAGAAAAACTTTACATCTGGCATTTCTTTGGCAGCTTTTATTAAAATATCCAAACGTTTTCGTGGCTGAACTTGACCATTTCCCATAACCACAAAATCATCATCCTTCAAGCCAAGCTTCTTCCGAGTCGACTTTTTCTCCGCAGCAGAATGCTTATATCTCGACATATTTATCGTATTGTAAAGAACTTTCGTCTTTGGCACGCGCATATCATTTATCAACTCATCAGCAACCATACCGGAACACGCCAAAACCAAATCAGCCTTTTTATAAAAGAACTTCAGCCATGCTCGACCCAAAGGCTTCCAATATTTCGCACCTTTAATCGAACCAACAAAACTATCCGGCACAATGTGAGCAGAAACAACTTTTTTGCCACTTTTTTTCATCAAATGTCGAAACGAGTACAAACCCATAGTCTGAATATGGATAATGTCAGCAGGACGATCAGAATTCACTTCAATATTAATATCTTTTCTTTTACGCAGCGCGTCCGTAATCTCCTTATAAGCCGTATGCACACCGTGACCCTGAACGGTGAATTCACTCTCAGAAATCATATTAACAATTAGTTTTTTATCGTCTTTCTTACTCATATCTACAGTATAGCAAAAGATTTTCGTTACTCATGGATATAGGCTATTTGTGCTTATCGCAAGCAATACCGTCATTATCTCTGTCAAGGTGAGATGAATATCCAGGCTCGCCACGACGCATGTGGCTATATCCAGCGGCACGAGCCTCCTTGCAGCTACGAAAATGTGGACCCTGAGGAGATGGTTGCGGGGCAGGAGCAGCCTGGTGTGGTGTAGGCTGAGATCTAATATTCTGTTGCTGAGTATTAATCTGCTGCTGGCGAATCTGCTGCTGGCGCGCCCGAGCAGCCGCCGCCGCTTCTTCCTGCTTCTTCTTTTCTTCTGCCTCTTTCTTAGCTTTCTCGGCACGTTCTTTTTCTTCCTGCTTGACTTTTTCTAATTTAGCAATACGCTCAGAAAATTGTCTGCGTTTATCTTCTGGCAATTTATCAATCTCTGATTTGGCACGAGAAATATTTTCATCAGAAGAATCTTCTTCTGCTTTCTTAACTATTTCTTCGGTTTCACTAAGAGCTTTCTCAAGCTCCTGCTTATCATAATCATCCTTTGTTTGGCGATGGATTTTAATTGTCTTATCACCACGACGTTTACCATCAACAATAGATATAGAGATATCGCTATCTCCCTCTTTAATATTTTTAACTTCGTATTTGATATTACCAGCTGCGTCTTTGCGGTCGTGGATATCGGTTTTGTCGCCTGAGACTTTTACCTCGGCAAATGAGCTAACACCCGATATTTTGGCGGATATCTCACGCTTATCGGTGTAATAATCGAGTTTAATATTGTCCTCTATATCAGAGATAACGATTGGAACATTGTCTTTTTCGAGGCGAGACTGCTCCATCACATTACTAACATGAGCAATGACGAGAATAGCTATGATGATACCGCCCAAAATAGCCCAGCCTCGCTTTTCGTTTTTGGTAAGCGGTCTATTCTTATTTTCTTGGTAGATTTGTTTGAAGTTTTTGACAGATGGTTTGGTCTTGTCAATTTTATTAGATTCAGAGGATTTTTTGCGGCGGAGAGACAGATTCATTTGGAGGACTCCGAATTTATTTTGTCAGCGACAAACTGGCGTATTTTCTTATAGTGAGGTTCTAGCGTGGTGATAATACCGTACTGAACGTTGCTTTCTTCAATTGGTTTAACTAGAGTGATTTGCCCGTCCTTCAAATACAATATTGTACGGAAAACAACAGTTTTGTCTTTCTTTTTTGAATTAAAATCAAATCCTTCTACCTCTGACCAATCAAAGCGCCGTATGACATCTTTTTTAACGCCCTTATCAAACAAAAAGGTAACACTATCGTGATCAAATAATAATTCAGCTGACAAAACGCTGTCTTTGATAGGATTGTATGTACCGTTATATTCGCCGCTGGCACGTAGCGGCAGTTTTTCTTTTTTCTTGAAGAGATTAAACATGCTAGTTTATTTTCCTTTCCTTATGGAGGGATTATATCATAATGAGATATAATTAGCTTATGAAGCTTTTCTCTTGGAACGTAAACGGTATTCGCGCAGTTATAAATAAGGGTGAATTCGCGAAGTTCATCGACACGTACAATCCAGATATTTTATGCCTACAAGAAACCAAAGCCACACGAGATCAAGTTGAAATTGACCTGCCAAATTATCACGAGCATTTCTATTCCGCCACCAAAAAAGGCTACTCTGGCACGGCAATTTTCTCTAAAATCCCACCGCTGAATTGGCATGATGGATTTCCACAAAATATAATTGAAAGATTCGACCTAACTGGCGACGAATACGGCAATCCAGCTGACGAAGGGCGAATTATCACCGCTGAATTTGACGATTTTTGGGTCGTCAATTGCTATACTCCGAACTCAAAAGGAGATCTAAGTCGATTGGATTTGCGATATAAAAAATGGGACAAGGCGGTGTTGGCTTATCTGGAAGAACTGGAATTATCAAAGCCAGTCCTTTATTGCGGCGACATGAACGTGGCGCATCAAGAAATTGACCTAGCAAACCCAAAGCCCAACGCTGGCAAACACGGCTTTACCGATGAGGAGAGGGAAGGTTTTCAGAACTATTTGGACGCTGGATTTATCGACACTTTTCGGGCGGCTTTCCCCGAAAAAACTGGCGCTTATACTTGGTGGACACACTGGGCGAATGCCAGAGCGCGAAATGTTGGTTGGCGGATTGACTATTGGCTAGCGTCGCGTGAAATTGCAAATCGCGTTACTAATCCGCAAATTCATCCAGAACAAATGGGCAGCGACCATTGTCCGGTGAGTATTGAGGTAAATTTGTAATGGATATGAAATTTTGGCAAAAACAAGAACCAGGGAAGCCACTTTTTCCAGATGTCGAATGGAATAAGCCAGAACGACGCGACCAAGCGGGAAAATTAGGAATTATCGGCGGCAATAAATTAGGATTTTTGGCGGTGGCAGAAAGTTACCAAGAAGCGCTCAAGGCTGGCGTAGGTGAGGCTCGAGTTTTACTGCCAGACGCCCTGAAAAAAAGCGTCCCAGCTACCATGACCGACGTTTTATTCGCACCGACAAACCAATCAGGAAGCCTGGCCAACGAAGCGCTCACTGAAACTTTGGCGCTGGAAAGATGGGCGGACGTATTGCTATTATGCGGCGACGCTGGACGAAATAGTCAGACGGCAATTGTCTACGAAGAATTGATCAAAAAGTCAGAAATTCCCGTCGTTCTGACGCGAGATGCGATTGACCTCGTGCAAAATAGTTTTCAGGAAATTCTGGACAATCCGCACGTGGTTTTCATAGCAAGTCTGGCGCAAGTTCAGAAAATATTCCGCGCAATTTTTTATCCAAAAATGATTACGTTCAGTATTCAATTGTCGCAACTCGTCGAAGCGCTTCACAAATTCACCATCACATATCCCGTAACAATTTGCGTTTTTCATGCCGACAATTTAATAATCGCCCACAGAGGAGAAGTCGTCACCCAAAAATGGGACGCACCAATGGCAATTTGGCGAGGAACTGTCGGCGCCCGTGCCGCAAGCTACTTGATTTGGTCGCCGAAAGCGCCGCTAGCAGCAATCAGTACCGCTATTTGCAAAATATAGCTTCTTATAAATATCTACTTGACATTACGCACAATTAGTTGTATCATACTATCAAGCTTTCACCCATGACTTGTCAAAGGGTGAAAGTAGCCCTTGGTCATGAGTAAAGCACTTCTCGAAAGGAAGTGAGTGTCATGAAGATTGGACCTCTCTTCATCATGGTTACAGCATTAGCGGCGGTCGTCGCCGCTTCCGCCGCAATCGGGGCACTGCTTGGGATGCTAATCGCATTCCTGCTTGCCGCAGACATGTCCTCCGCGGCCCCCATTGGGGCACTAGGCGGAGGCTTCACCAGCTTCATGTTCCTGCTGAACGCAGGAATGAATGGGGGAGGAAAGGGGCTGTAAAGCCCGCAGAAAGGAAACAGCTTGCCTGGAAGGCTATAAAGCCTCGGTAGCGCCTTTCTGCGGGCTGTTTTCTTTGCATAAAAAAATCGCCCAAAATGGACGATTATCACCTGAAGCTGCCTCTGGTACCGCGGGCCGGACTTGAACCGGCACGAGCTATTGCTCACCAGATTTTGAGTCTAGCGCGTCTACCAATTCCGCCACCGCGGCACAAGAGAACGCTCCAAGCTACCGTATAATTGTAACACAACCAGCAATTTCTCACAAGCACGACTTTTATTTGATATCAATTTGACGTATAATGAAAGAAGTTATGTATCCGACGGATGATCAATCAAACGGTCGAGTGGGCATGCCGGTATCAGATCAGCGCCGATCTTTCACGCCGCCAACTCGCGACTCAGCAGCCTCACGAAATGCCGCTGCTGATGTTATTCGTGGGCAACTTGACGCCATTTATTCCAGAACAGAAGAGCAAAATTCTGCGCCAGAAAAAGCTCAGCCGCAATCATTTTCCGCTCAATTACAATCAAAACCCGAAGTCCGATCAGAACAGCCTAAGGCACAAATACCCAAACCTCAGCAAGCTTCAACAACACCACAGCCAGATCTGAAAAAAGACTCTGCTAATCACGCTATGCAAACGGCGCCAATTGCCCAAGCCCAGATTCAGCCAAAGCCACAAATTAACAATTCCGCTCCCGTAAACCAAACCGCTCAAACTCAAAATTCAACCATCCACACTCAAGTTTCAGCCGACCAATGGAAGCAATACCACAGTGCTTGGCAGAAATATTATCAGATGTATTACGAGCGTTACTATGCTGGCGACATTGCAGCAAAAAACCGTGAAATTTCTCGATTGACGAAGGAAAATCAGAATATCACGCCAGTAATCAGCGAAGACGAGCCTCTGGACCCACAAAAAGCAGCCATAAAAGAACTCCGCAGTCAAATTCAGCAAAAGGTTCGCGACTCCGCAAATAAAGTAAAAAAATCCCGACATTTTGTTCCGGCGATTGCCGGATTATCGGTGTTATTAGTCTTCATGTTTTTGCAATATAACCGCGTTATTTTCGGCGCGGTCGCAGCTTACACAACGCCTGGCGCAATTAACCCGCAAAACATCATCGTTGATGCCTCCACTGACGTAACTGTCGGACCTGAACCTAGGATTATTATTCCAAAGATTAATGTTGACGCGCCAGTTATTTACGGCGCCGCTAGCGACACGAAATCGCAATCAAAAGCCATGGAGAAGGGAGTAGCTCACTTTTCAATTCCTGGCGCCAGTGCCGTGCCAGGCGAAGTCGGAAATGCCGTATTTGCCGCCCACTCCAGTAACGACGCTTTTGCTGGCGGCGATTATAAATTCGTCTTTGCTCAGAATGAAAAGTTGGTCAAGGGCGACATTATTTACATGAATTACAACGAGAAACGCTACACTTATAAAATAACATCAACAGAAGTTGTTATGCCGACCGAAGTTTCAAAAGTTCAGATTAATACAGATAAACCAATGCTAACACTTGTAAGCTGTGTGCCTTTAGGAACCGCAGAAAAACGACTTCTTATCTTCGCAGAACAAATCAGCCCAGACCCAAGCAAAGCCACTGCGACGTCAGAATCCAGCTCAAATCAGCAGCAAAGCAACAACTCAAATATTCCAGGAAAACCCGAGCCGACTTTGCTTGAAAAATTATTCGGTGGTCGATAAATTATCTATTAATTGAACAGCCCAACAGATCCATTGTCCATATTCATTTTACTCAGGACAAATTTTCCAGAAGCGTTGGTCGTCAATCCGTAAACGTATCGCTGATTCGAGGACAAAACAGAATCCAAACCAGGTTTAACGCTTATCAGCGTATGAGCGTTCGTGCCGTCAAACTCGCGAATCTCCATTTTTCCTGACGCAGAAACGCTACGAATATAGAAATTGTCAAGCCACTTCACTTCCTGCGCCACGCCAATATTAAACGCGCTCGACAATTCTTTACGCTCCAAATCATAAGTCTGCAGCATAGCGCCGTTTTGTGCCACGATAAATCGCCCAGCATTGTCCATCATCACGTTAGTAGTCGCATTATCGGTTTTAATAATCTTCGCCGTTTTTAAGAACTCTTTTTGGCGGTCCTTAGAGTCTGAAATGTCGCCTCTGTAAATTGTCATATTTTTGCCATCAGTCAAGACCACGGTGTCTTTATTGAAATAGCGAGAAATTCGAATTACCGGGGTAGAATCAGTAGCAAAAGTGCCGATCACAAACGGCTCTTTCCAATCTCGCTTCCAAATTCCTGCCACTTTTTTACCGTCAACAGTAGCCGCATAAGATAGACGATCGTCGCCGTAAAGCTTGAAAGATTCGACGCCAACTAAAATTGGGCTGGAAATTGTCGAGCTATCAAGATCAACTCGCCTCAATTCGCCAGTTTCCTGCAAAGCGTAAACCGTGTGCCCGCCAGTCCCCGCAAAGCTGATTTGCTTAATTGCAAAACCAGTCATCGCCGTTACGTCGGTAATTTTCTCTGGATTTTCTCTATCAAAAACCAGCCACTGCACGCCTGTAGTGTTATTTTCCGCTGGATACGAATGCTTCACTAGCGCATAACGAGAATCGCGGTCCCACTCCGACACGGTAAACGTATGATTGTCAGAAGACAGGGAATAGCCAGCCAAAACGCTTACGCTTAATGCGTGTTCCGTGAACTTTTCCTTATCTTTGTTCGTGTCGCGAATGTCGCCAATTGTTAAAATTGGAGTTTTATCTTTAACACCAAATCCCATCAAGAAATTACCAGCTGGCGACAGAGAAACGGATTGTAATGAATCGAACGTTTTTACTTCGGTGGTTTCGCGTTTTGTCGGAATCAGTCTGGCGTAATTCAAATTCGTCACGGTATCAGATTTGATATTCAACGTTTTTTGCCACGGTTCGTATTTATCCAATTTCATCGAAAAAGTGTGTTTACCAGGAAGAACGGTGCTTTTCGTCGGAGTGCGGCGCAGCTCCATATCGTCAACATAAACCAGTGCCCCGCCAGGATGTGATTCATATTGGACAAGTCCAGTCTGTTGCAATTCTTTCGTATTTGGATCAAACGTATAGCCGAGCATTCTAAAAGTCAAAAACGTAAGGAGAATTATAAGTGATAATGTCATCAGCGTATACACAAAGGTCCGCCGTGCGAGCTCTTTAGTGCGATTCTTTTTCTGGTACATAATTACGGAAATTATAACATATTTTTACACTTGAAAAAACCTTAGGCGATTTGTAATATAATATACAGGAATAAACATTAGGGGGATTAATGGCAAGTAAAAACTACGTGGTTATCAATGGACGAGCTTACAATACTGTCACTGGAATGGTGATGGATGATATTAAGATTGAAAAATCTGAAATAGAAAAAGAACAATCAATCAGTAAGCGTGGTGCATCTGTATCAAATATTCACGCCGCACACGTTCAGAAATCCAGCACGTTAAATCGTCGGCACGTTAAAATGCCGCAGCGTACGCCATTGGCCGCCAAACCCCAGAAAGCTCGCGTCGACGTGAAGCAACATATCGCCGTGAAGAAGTTTTCTACGCCAATTGTTAGCAAGCCAGCCCCTCAGAAAATTGCCATTAACCGCCCAGCCGAAGCTCACCCCGTTACTCGTCGCGCCCAACAAAGAACTCTTAGCGTTAACACTAAATTGCGAAAAGAACGCCAGCCTCTGGCTATGAATAACAATCCGCTTGTCGCCGTCGCTCCGCAAAAAATAGAAAAGCCAGTCGCAAAAACCGCTCATCAATTGAAAAATGAAGCAATCGAGAAAGCTCTGTCAAATGAGATTATCAGCAATAAAAAAGCACGTCGACGCCAGAAAAAAGGCGGCGCCTTGCGTTGGTTGAACACGTTTTCTGTTGGCTTTGCAGTGATGCTACTCGGTGGCTATTTAACATACCTGAGTATGCCAAATATCTCTATAAAAATGGCAGCCGTTCAATCAGGAATTGATGCCAAATACCCAAGCTATAAGCCAGACGGCTACGCATTAAACGGACCTATCAAATTCAAATCAGGCGAAGTCACCATGAAATACGCCTACGCCGACGGAAGTTCAGGGTACACCATAACTCAGCAAAAAAGCGGCTGGAATTCATCAGCAGTGAAAGAATTCTTCTCTGATAAACACAAGAATCCAAACACCACGATGATCGACGGATTGACAATTTACAGTGGCGGAAAAGAAGCGGCTTGGGTGAACGGCGGGATTTTATATCAAATCAGTGGCGACGCGAACCTCTCAAGCAGTCAAATTGAAAAAATTGCCACTAGTTTGTAACTCATCAGATAACGTGCTACAATTCACTCATGACTATTAGAACTCGTTTTGCACCAAGTCCGACTGGCTATATGCACGTCGGCGGTATGCGTACTGCGCTATTCGCTTGGCTCATCACCCGACAGTCAAATGGAAAGTTCATTCTGCGCATAGAAGATACCGACCAAAAAAGGGAAGTGTCTGGCAGCGAAGAACATATTTATGAATGCCTGAGGTGGCTTGACCTTGTGCCAGACGAAGGACCTGACAATTTTGGCGGCGAATTTGGACCGTACAAACAGTCAGAACGGCTTGACATTTACCAGAAATATGCACAAAAACTCATTGACGCTGGCCGCGCTTATGCTGATCCGTATACGCCAGAGCAACTAGATGCTTTTCGTGAAGAAGCCAAAGCCCATAAAAAACCTTTTTTGTACCGTGATTACCGCCCGGAGAACCCGCCGACCTGGGATGGCAGCCAGCCGCTACGCTTTCGTTCAGAGCCGAAAGCTTATACCTGGCACGACGAAGTCATGGGCGAAATGTACGCCGGCCCAGAGGTAATTGACGATTTTATATTAATAAAGTCCGATGGCTTTCCGACTTACAACTTTGCGCACATTGTCGATGACGCCGAAATGGGAATCACCCACGTTATCCGCGGGCAAGAGTTCCTTGCCAGCACGCCCAAATACCTTAATCTCTACGATGCGCTAGGTATACCTCGGCCAATATTCGCCTCGGTGCCGCCGATCATGAACGAACAGGGCACTAAGAAATTGGCCAAACGCGACGGCGCTAAAGACATCCTAGCCTACAGAGAGGAGGGCTATCTGACAGACGCCATGCTCAATTTCCTCGCCAGCCTGGGATGGAATGACGGCACCGAACAGGAAGTCTTCACCAGAGACGAATTGATCGAAAAATTCAGCCTGAAACGCGTCCAAAAATCAGGCGCGCGATTTGACGAAAAACGCTTGCTGTGGCTTAACGGCGCTCATATACGCAATACTCCTGTCGATAAGCTTTACGAGTATGTGTCGCCACGGGAAGATAACCCGCAAGAAGACGGGAAACAGACTGGTTTCTGGCCGGAATCCGCCTACGCCCCAAACATAACTAAGGAATACCGCATGAAAGTGCTGACTTTAGCGCAAGACCGCCTGAAAATGTTTGAAGATTTACGCGGATTTGACTACTTTTTCGCGGATCCTGAAATTGACATGGAACTTATTGACGGAAATAAGCAACTTCGCAAATTGACCGACGACGAGCGACGAGAGTTATTGTCAATTGCTCGCCAAGAATTCGAGAAAATTACAGATTGGACGCCAGAGACAATTCAGAATTGCCTTAATGAATTACTGGAAACGACAGGGCAGAAGCCGGGGATTTTGTTTAGTCTGGTAAGAATTGTGACAACGTGGGCGCCGTTTAGTCCGCAACTTAACGACACGCTGGCGCTAATTGGCAAGAAAAAAACTCTGCAAAGAATCGATAATTATCTACAAAAATAGTTTATTCGTGCGCCGAAAATGCTATACTAAGCATAAGCATGAATGTTGAAAAAATAGATAAATCAGGACAAAAAAAGAACGCTCGCTGGGAGTCGTTCAAAGAATGGGTAAAAAAGCATATTCTGGCGATTGTACTCGTGGTGAGCGCGATGGTTATTGCTGGAGTTTTCATAATTGCAATTCACTCCATAAAATACGAGCAGACCGCTAGCGTGGAACTGAAATTGCCAACTAAAAAACCCGCGCCGAAGAAGTTTTATTCGCCGCTAACTGGCGTGGAAATCGCGAACGAAGCCGCCGCGAAGTTGCCCGTAACTGGCGTGATGATTGAGAATAGTCCAGCCGCCAGACCGCAGTCAGGGCTGAAGAAAGCTGGCGTGGTTTATGAAGCCGTGGCGGAGGGCGGAATTACTAGGTTTTTGGCTCTGTACCAGGGAGAAAAGCCGGCGTTAATTGGTCCAGTGCGAAGCTTAAGATTATACTATCTGAGCTGGGCGGCGCCGTATCAGGCGTCAATCGCACACGTTGGCGGAAGCCCAAACGCTTTATCTCAAGTCAGAAACGGCAATTATCGCGACATCGACCAGTTCTTTAACGACGGATCGTATTGGCGATCTCGCGACCGCTACGCGCCGCACAACGTCTATACTTCAGGAGAAAAACTTGACCAATTGAACAGCGAAAAAGGTTATAACAATTCCGAATTAACCAGCTTCGCGCGAGCAGACGGCAAACCCGTCGAATCGCCAAACGCCACAACTGTAAACATAAACCTCAGCGGCTCTCTCTATAACACCTCATACGCCTACGACAAGGCGTCGAATTCTTACCTCAGGAGCATGGCTGACGCGCCACACGCCGATAGAGAAGATGGGCAAATTGCCCCAAATACCGTTGTAGCTATGGAAGTTGGCGTTGAAGCTCGGGCTCAAAATTACGATGGTTACGAAGATGTCAAAACGACAGGATCCGGCAAAGCTTACATTTTCCAAAACGGCACAGTCGCCACCGCCACTTGGTCAAAAGCAGACATAAATTCGCCGCTTAAATTGACAGACGAATCCGGAAAAGACGTCGCCTTAAATCGCGGACAAACATGGATTGCAGCCTTCACGCCAGGAAGGGGAAGTGTTTCATGGCAATAGATCCAGCATCTAAAACCTTGCGCGAGTACAAACAATATTATTACCGAAAAGTCATATTAGTCCTATTATCAGCGAGCGCCTGCATCATATTAGGACTGGGAATAGCACTCCATTTCACGGCAATTTCCATATTTCAGCTAAATTTCTGGATTATCATTTTAATTACCGCTATCTTGCAAATCCTATTTTCAATTTCTATCGTTAAAATCATCGCTGCGCCGCTTAATAAAATTCTGGCGGCACTTTCTCATAAAATTGGTGAACCAACCACCGACACTCCGCCAAACCCTAACGATAAACGCTACGAGAAAACTGGATTTAAGACGGCGCTTCAGGCAATTTATAGCGATTATCAACCAGAGCAAAAACCAACCAGTGACAACGATAAGCCAAAAATCCCGCTCACTCAAGCTCTGAATCAAGCCAGTACTGGTGTGGTAATTCTTAATTCCAATCAGAAGATTATCTTCGCCAATTCCGCCGCCCCGATTTCCAGAAACGCAAAGGGCGAGGATTTTCTGGCGCTTGATTTTCTAAACGAACCGAGTATTTCCGATTGGCTTCACGAAATCTCCAATGAGAAAATTAAAGCCGAACATCGCTGGCAACGCATTAGCACCAACCCTGACATCATCCAAAAAACGCGGATTTTTGATATCGTGGTTTCATTCGAGAAAGGCGCCGCCGCCGAAACTGTCATTTTTCTCATCGACAAGTCTAAAGGATATTTACCAGAAGAAGAGGACCTTAATTTCATTTCGTTCGCTGCTCACGAGCTTCGCGGACCGATTACAGTTATTCGTGGCTATCTGGACATTATCAATGAAGAGTTCGCTGGACGCTTACAGGGCGACGAAAGGCAGCTTCTTGATAGGCTGGTCGTTTCGTCCAACCGATTGTCTAGCTACATTGACAACATTCTTAACGTTGCCAGATATGATAGACATCACTTGAAGGTTTATTTATTAGAAGACACTGTCGCTAATATTTATGCCTCGATCGCCGATGATATGCAGCTTCGCGCCTCGACTCAGCACAGAATGCTCAGCGTCAATATTCCAGACGACCTCCCAACCGTAGCTGCTGATCACGGAAGTATCGGGGAAGTGATTGGTAATCTAATTGACAATGCCATCAAATACAGTTTTGAGGGCGGGTCTGTAACCGTTTCCGCAGAGAAAAAAGGCGACTTCGTGGAAGTGTCTGTCGCTGATAATGGAATTGGTATGCCGGCGAATGTTGTGGACAATTTGTTCCACAAGTTCTATCGATCGCACCGATCACGCGAGGCCGTGGCTGGGACGGGAATTGGACTTTATATCTGCAAAGCTTTTGTCGAGTCTCACGGCGGCTCGATAACGGCTCGATCCCGCGAAAACGAAGGCTCGGTTTTCTCGTTCACTTTGCCAATTTATGCTACAGTTAAAGATAAATTGTTAGAAGACGGGCAGCTGAATAATCAATTGATACGAAAGGGCGGCGGCTGGATAAAAAATCACGCTATGTATAAGGGCTAGGAGGAATTATGATAAAGACAATTTTATGCGTAGAAGATGACCGATTTATTGGCGAAATGTATGTCAGAAGCTTGCAAAAAGCAGGCTACGATGTGACGTGGGTTGTTGACGGAAATGATGGGCTAGTGGCGGCGCGCAACCAGAACTTTGACTTGATAATCTTAGATTTGATGCTACCAGAGCAACGCGGCGACCAGATTTTAGACGCGCTGAGAAATAACAATGTCGATTTGGTTCCGAATAGTAAGATTTTGATTATGACCAATTTTGAGCAAGACGAAGCTTCGCGTAAATCCGTTATGAGTCGCGTTGACGGATATCTAATTAAAGCTGACATTACGCCGCGGAATTTGATAGATGTCGTTAAGCAGATGAGTAGTGACGACTAAAAACTGAAGAAATATCACGATTATCGCGGAGAACCGCTGTTTTTCTTTGAAAACCCTCAATTCGCAATGTTCGCCAGGAAAATCAACGTAGAATAATAAAAAAGAGCCCTTCTATGGATTCCCACGGTGTCTCATATGCAGTGCTCACCGTCTTTAGCGATGAATTGCTTCAAATATTACCAAGAAATGGCACTTATAAAAAATATACCCTATGGTAAACGACGGAATCGTCGGATAAAAAAGCGCCGGACGATGCCGGCGCGCTCAAGGGCTCTTAAATGCTCAGTTAAAACTTTTTGAGTAACATCCGGAAGAGAGCGGTGTAAATCCGAGTATCGCCTTGTGCCACTACCAAGTGATTGAATGATCGAAAATATCCATTTACGAAATAGAATGCTTGATAGTATGTCGGACGATATTTTTCTCATACACTTTGCCATAGATGACCCTTTCAATAGTTGACGCTCTGACAATGCGGGTTGGCTGAATTATCTATTGTCAGAAATGATTTTTATTAGATTAAATCTTTTGCGATCGCTCCTCTGAGATAAAATAAGGTAATCACCACTATAATTATAGTGAGTATACTGCAAATATAACGGACGCGCCATCTTCTGTCTGAGGGTAAATATAGAGTTAGTTGCCGTAAGGTATCAGTAGGATTAATGACAATACGCCAACTAGTATATATGCTATCAATGCTGGTCTCGTCAGATACGGTTCGGTTAAACGATTAACTTGAGTTACATCGTAGTAATCCCAAAGTCGCCATCCGCAAACCATTAGACCAATACCGGCGAATATACTTAGATAGCCACTGACATCAAGGTGCCAAAGAAAGTTTGGTGTATCAAGTAGTGAGATGAAGATGGCAACACCAGTGGTCGACCAGAATCGTACTGAAGGCTTAAGACCGACAGTAATAGCGCATGCTGCGGCGACCATAACAGACTCGACAAGAGGATTTCCTGTAAAAAAGACTTGTACATAATAGCTGAGATGCCCGTGTTTAGGATCAGTACTACCAATTAGCCAGCCAATCCCGTATATCAGTACCATCATAACGGCCAACGACAGTATCAGACGTAAGAAATCAGCAACAAAAACGTCCCTGATAGTTATTTTCGTGTGTTTTGATGTTTTTGTCAGGTGCAGGAAGCTACGCATAAAATAATAGTAACGCCGATAGTTTAAGTGAGCAGTTTACCGACATGCTCAGGTCTCTTCTCTACGACAGCACGCAGAACCCTCGACCTACGTCACAGAGGTAGTCGTGGCTCGCCCAGGACGGCTTTACGTAGGCTCCCACGTTTGTGGTCTGCCACCGCTCAGGCTTTCCCCCACAGCCGACACGAATCTGGTACGGGCTGTCGTTAGGGAAATCGAAACTCCAGTTGGCGGTCCACCGGTCAACTCGAGAGAAGTTGGCCCACCCGGAACGTCCTCCCGGCTGGGAGATCCAGATGCCAACGACCGCCGAGTCGTTCCACTCGACTGCTCCCCCACTACAGATCACGGTGCTACCGTAGGTGGTAGCGTGGGCCTGCGGTGGTGCCGCGACCGAGATTCCGGTCGCAACGAACAGCGCTGCGAGAAGCGCAACCATCTTATTCCTCATTACTCTTCCTTTCTCGTGAGTAGGGAATGATTGCGTTTATGATTATACTCTCATTGGAAATATTTTTGCAATAGCCTTTAGCTTTTTTTGAGAATAAAGCTTACTGGGAGTCGCGATCCTGCCTAAGATTCTCGCATGTCGCTAATTGGGCTGCGACGTATATTACGTACGAGCGGCGGCACAACGCTAAGCAGACCAGTGAGAATACACGCTAGTAAGATGAAGAGTATTTGTTGTAGATCTATACCGACGAGACGTATACTATTATTTGAGCTAATTGCACCAAATCCATATTGGGCCTGCGCTGTAAGTTGTGGTGCGAATTGATTATCCAGTATATATGCACCCGTGAAGCCGATGATACCAGCAAATACAGCTACTAAAGTGGATAAAATTATCGCATAAAGCATATATACGAGTACAATATCAATTCTCTTAAAACCAATAGCTCGGAATACTGCTGTTTCATGTCTGCCATCAACAATTGTACGGCCGATCGTAATCCACATAATGAGTGCCGCCAGCGTTACGACACCTATCATAACGTAGACCGACCACTTCTTAAACATATTTTGCATATCGTCTAGTGCGGCGCTATTACTAAATGCTAGGCTAGCTTGGTACGGCCGGCCAATTGGCTTGCACGAGTTATCGTATTGAACTGTACAACCCTGTTCGTCGATGAACTTCTGTGCGTCACTGGCGCTAGCAAATTCGACAAAACGACGCTTATTATCCTCATTACCCATTAGATAGAGGGGCTCGTAGGTTAATAAGTCAGCATAGTCAGTTTTGTTGGGCAGCTGGTTGTATAGTGTACGCGGTATGGCTTGTCCAATTCCCTCTGTACGTAGCATCTCAGCAAGTATGTCGTTGGTAGTGCGGGACTTTTCACGTTGTTGTTCTTGTTCTGGATTGAGCACCTCACTACTAGGTGACATTCCAACCACCTTGAAAGTGATAAATTTGCTAATGGCCACCGTTTCTTTGCCAAATTTTGCGTCAAAAAGTCTTTGATTTACTTCCCGTTTTTTCTCTTCAACTGTACGCGTGTCATGGGTGATAGCAGCATTTTCACATTTCGTAGGATCGGGTAGGTTGTACAACAAGCTTGGTTTTTGATAATTTTTGTTGTTTTGGTTGGCGGCAATTTCTTTCTTTTGTTGTAATGTTTTTTGTATCAATGACTGTGAAACACTGTTTCGATAGCACATTTTGAAACTTAATTTGGCAATGTTGTCGCGGATAATTTTGAGACGTTCAAATTTTTCAGCGGCACTAGCACTTGCTGGTAATTTCTCTAATTTTAATAGCTGCTCAATAACATTTTGTGGCAGAATAACTGGTAAGCTTGATCCATCAGGTCTCCAACCTGCATTATCAGGCAGTACGATCCCTTTTGTCGTTTCAGGGGGTGCCAGAGTTATGCCTGAAGTGTTAATCGGGGGGTTTACATAATGAGTATTCACTTCTGCTTCGTTTGAAGAGTCGTGAAACACCTCCTTGCCATCAATGAGAGGGGACAATGACGATCTCTTTTTGATAGCATACGATTCTTCGGTAAAAGTTTTAATTGCGCCGTACTGCTTGGCGAGTTGTGACAATTTTGTCTCGTCAAAAGCTGGCGTACTGCTATATTTTTCTTTTAATAGCTGAAGCGTGATACCATTTGGATCATTAATAGATAGTTGTGTAGAACCATCAGATGTTTGCGTATATGGCGGCCGATCGTTGACATGAGAATACTCTAAACCCAGACGTTTTGCTTCAGTAGTTTTTTGTGCGACCAATGATTCATACCGTTTTTTTGCTTTAGCAACCAATCCGGGATCACGAATAGTTTTATAGAATTCGTCTGCGCTGGGAGGGGTATTTAGCACGCTAACAATGTAACGACTCGTTAGCCCCTCTTTGCGAAACGAGTCAATGCTCTGAAATAACCCATGAGTAACGAGCGAAGCAGCAATTAAAACACCAAACAACATACTTGCCAATAAGACAGTAAGGAACGTCCGTAATTTACGAGCACGGAGCTTCGTGAAAGCCAATACTCCAACGTCAGCTAGCTTGATCATAAAGCCTCCCGTCCTTTAGTGTAATGACACGGTCAGCCTGGGCTGCGACTTCAGTATCATGTGTAGCGATAATTACCGTCGTACCATATTGTTCTCGAATCTGCTGAAATAGTTGGATTATATCATGACTATTTGCAGAGTCGAGATTGCCAGTCGGCTCATCAGCCAAGATGATAGCAGGTCTATTGAGTAGCGCTCGAGCAATGGCGGCACGCTGAATCTGCCCACCCGAAAGTTCACGTGGACGATGATTTAGTCGATCATATAAGCCAACTTGCCGTGCTAATTCTTCAATGCGCTGTTTACGCTCCGCGCGTTTCATGCGCTGTGGCATTGAGGCGACTTCAATATTACGACGCAATGTCAAAAACGGTTGTAAATAAAATGACTGAAAAACAAATCCAATGGTTTGGTTACGAAATTGTGACAATCGACGGTCACTCATCTTACGAATTTCTTGACCATTGACGACAACCTCGCCAGAGGTAGCTTTGTCTAATCCGCCCAGTAAATGCAGTAGGGTACTCTTACCACTGCCACTCACGCCAACAAGAGCAATGAATTCGCCTTTACTAACCTCCAGAGAAACACTATCAACGGCCCTGATTTTTTGTTTACCAATTTTGTATTCTTTGACCATATCCGTAGTTCTAATGATAATTGATTTATCGCTATCTGGATCCGTGCCCCCCCCGCCATGCCGTGTAATCATAGTATTTATATTATTATCTTCCATAATAAAGCTTATCG
>CAJPKE010000009.1 GCA_905370345.1 Candidatus Saccharibacteria bacterium UBA6209
GCTAATCGTTGCAGAGATTTCATAAATTGCGGCAGTTGCGCCTGTAAATGCTCATTGCGCCATTCTTCCCATTGTTGTAACTCATCTTCACTAAGCAAATTAGGAAAACTTCGCGCTTTATAATGCAACAATAGTGGCGACAATCGCTCATCCTGAAAATCCGGATGAAAATCAGCCAATTCGCGCTCGCCAGCATTACGTACGGCTTCAACGCGAACTCGATCGCTATTATCCAAAAACCCATCGTATAATTGCGCTTCCGGGTCGGTCATTTTCTTAAACTCTGGCTTATTCTCGAATATACTGCGCAACCTTTCGGCAAAATCTGGATGAGAAAGTAAAATATCTTGGTGCTTCTGCACAGTTTCCGCATCCAGAGAAATTTTCTTCCAGCCATCGCCCTGAGTCAACACGCCAAGTGGCGAAACTGCCGGGCAGCGATTATACTGCAATTCCTTAACTGGCAATTTAACGAAATCCTCAGCTTGCCTTTCTTCCCATGTTGCAAATATCTTCGCCGACAATTCCTCAACGCTCAGATCAACAAACGGCGTCGGATCGTAACGCAAATCATAAACAATCACGCCACCATTTCGGCTCGTGGTTAGCGGAAAAGCCACGGTCGTTTTGGCGAATTCTTTATCATAACGACCACTCGCATAAACAAAAGGTTTTTTATCATCGACATTCACCAGTTTCTGAACCAATTTCTTATCGCGCATTTTCAGCAAATAGTCGTACATTTGCGGCTGATTCTGCTTAATCAATTTAGTCACAGCAATCAACGCGGTCACGTCCGCCAGCGCGTCATGGGCGTTTTCATGTTCTATACCATTAGCTTTCGTGATGAGCTCCAGGCGGTTACTCGGCTCGCCTTTATCGTCAATTGGCCACTCAATTCCCTCAGGTCGAAGCGCCCTGGTCAAGCGCACCACGTCCAACAAATCCCATCTGGATCGACCGTCTTTCCAAGTCCACTCATATGGATCGTAAAAATTCCGCCAAAACAAATGACGAATAAACTCGTCGTCAAAACGGATATTATTAAATCCAACAGCAATCGTATCAGGCGTAAATATTTCCTCGCTTAACATACGCGCAAATTGAGCCTCAGTATAGCCTTCTTCGACAGTTTTTTGCGGCGTTATACCCGTCACCATCAACGCATCAGGACTCGGCAGCGTATCGTCATTTAGTGTCACGAGAATATTATACGGTTCACCAATCGGCTGCAAATCCATATCGGTTCGCTGACCGGCAAATTGCATAATTCGATCTTGCCTGGGATTAAGACCGCTAGTTTCAAGATCGTAGAAGAAAAATGTTTGCGCCATATTTATATTATACCATCAAGCTCACGCTAATTTACACCAGCAGAATTTATTGCTCGACCAATGTAAACGGCATAGATTCGCCAATCTGAATCAAGCTTTCACCAATCGCTCCTTGACGCAACAATTCGTGAGTAATTCCCATTTTTCGCATAATATCTCGTAAGCGATTAACAGATTCAAACTGATCAAAGTTAGTCCGACGAGCAAATTTTTCAATCTTAGCGCCCGTAACAGTAAACTCAATTTTCTCATCTTCATCGTCAGTCTCATTAGATTCAGCGTCAGAAACACGCCTTACAGACCAAGCATCAGAAACGACCTGATCGTCCAACGAAATTGTCGGCAAATCTTCCTCTTTTTCATCAACAATTTCAGCTTCACGTTCTCGATACCCAGCAACTTCATCACGCAACATTCGCAGAAGCTCAGTCACTCCGTCGTGTGTCTGGGAAGAAATCGCTACGACCGGCGCGCCATTAGCTACTTTTTGAAGAGCAGTCGACTGCATAGCAATAATCTCATCATCCAAGCCTTCGCATTTGGTCAGTGCTATTATCTCTGGACGCTCCGCTAATGATTCAGAATATTTTTCCAGCTCGCGATGAATTGCCTGATATTTCTCCGCCGGATCATCGCTATACACATCAATCATATGAAGCAGCACGGCCGTTCGCTCGACATGACGCAAAAATTGATCGCCCAAACCTTTACCTTCCGACGCACCTTCGATCAACCCCGGAATATCAGCGATCAAAATCGACCCATCGTCAACATCAGCCACTCCCAAATTAGGCGTCAAAGTCGTAAATTCGTAATTAGCAATCTCCGGACGCGCATTAGAAACCACACTCAGGAACGTCGACTTACCAGCGTTCGGAAAGCCAACCAAACCAACGTCGGCCAATAATTTCAATTCCAACTCTGCCTCGAATTCCTCGCCAGCCTCACCAAGTTCAGCAATTTTAGGCGTTTGGCGCGTACTAGACGTAAAGTGTGCATTTCCAAATCCACCATCTCCACCACGAGCCACCACTGCCTGCTGCTGATCTTCGGTCAAATCCGCAATTACCATACCGTCGCGCTTCACCAGAGTACCCATTGGCACCTTAACGATTAGCGGCGCGCCACTTTTTCCTCGTTTATTACGTTTTCCGCCGTCACCACCCTTTTCAGCTTTAAGCTCCGGCTTATATCTAAAATTCAAAAGCGTGTTAAGATCTTTTGTCGCCAAAAAAACAATATCACCACCACGACCACCATCACCGCCATCAGGACCACCTTTATCGACGTATTTCTCATGACGAAAACTGACTACACCATTACCACCTCTACCGGCGCGCACTAAAACTTTTGCAATATCTACAAACATATCTTTAGTATACCAAAAAGCACCCCCGATAGATAGCGGAGGTGCTAATATTAACTAGTTCTAGTGGATATATAGATAACCGCCTGCACCGTTGAGTGTACGGTGAGTAATGATTCCATAACCTGCGTAGTTCATGTCACTAACGTAAACCACACCGTTTTCAACTCGCTCAACAATACCAACGTGACCATAATATCCGGCAGTCGTCTGGAATATTGCACCAGGTGCTGGCGTATTATTAACTACGAATCCAGCGACACGAGCACTTGTAGCCCAAGTGTTAGCATTACCCCAGAAGCTACCAATCGGACGACCCAGCCGCATACGAAGCTCATACGCATACCAAGTACAGTTACCAGCCGCATAACGGTTACCGACAGAAGCGGTTAGCCAACTTCGACTTGCACTCGTGGTAGTCGACGACGAAGAATATCGATTGCCATATGACCTACTTCGCGAAGCAACATAACCAGGTCGCTCATTTTCTGGAAGCTCACCTCCAGGCAACACAATTCTAGAGCCAATAGACAGCTTGGCGCCGTCATCGATATCATTATATAGGACAACACGTTCAGCACTCGTCTTATACTTTTCTGCCAGAGATTGGGCAGTATCACCGTCTTTGACAGTATAGATAACACCGTCAACAAGAGGCACAACTAGAGTCTTATTCGGCTCTACAGCGTCTGAAGTTGTATTATTAGCCCAACGAAGCGTCTGAGATGAAATCTTAAATTTCTTAGCAATAGACTCCATTGTGTCACCCTCTTTGGTCACATAAGATGAAATACCACGCGCCGCCGAAGTGTCTGGCTTAACAATGTCAGGTTTTGTTATAACTTCTGCATCATTCTGGGAAAGACTCTTCTTAATTGTTAGTGAAGTCTCAGACTCGCGTAAATCACCAGCCGAAGGCAATTCCGCCGTTTCCGCCAAGTTAGTTACAGCATTAGCTGCCGTTAATTCGTCTACTGAAGCTGTTTTAGACTTAGCAGATTTAGATACCGATGAAACACCAGTAGTTTCAGATGATGCCAAAGTTTTTGATCTTTCAGCAGATACATTGCTACCGCTATTGCCGTAGATCAAAAATGATATAGTCAATAAAAATATTCCACCGTAGATTGCAAATGATTGCAGTTTACGTTTTTTACTCCGAAGAGATGTAAAATGGTTACGAATAATCGTTCTCCTTGTGTTGATGTTACCATCAGCACCACTACCAAATTGTCTTTCTTCTCGCAATAGAACAGGATATGTTGTCGACCTAATTGATTATTATTATTCTACATTAGTTTTGCTATATCCGTAGCGACAATTTTGGCAGGTCATTTACCGTAATTCACCTCTGTTGATAAATTAGACAAATGATCTAACATCTATTTTACACAACATTGACAATAAAGTCAATAAATTTTATAAAATGCGTTTTTGTCAAGAAATCTGACACTTCTTTTGACAGTGAGCCTTGACATTAGCCTCATGCTCTTCGTTGGTTTTTGCAAAATACGTAATATCATCGTCGCCGCTCAGGAAATATAGGTAATCAGAATTTATCGGGTCAGCGGCGGCGTTCAGCGCACTCAAACTAGGCGAAGCAATTGGTCCAGGAGTTAAGCCCTTTTGAATGCGTGTATTATATGGCGATTTAAGGTTCGGCGAGCGCTCTACCCCTGTTTTGTCAGCAATATATTGATATGTTACATCAGAACCCAACGGCATATTGGCCTTCAGGCGATTGTAAAATACGCTAGCAATCTTACGTTGATCCTCGCAAGTTTCCACACCAGACCCACAGCCAATCGATTCACGCTGAATAATCGACGCTAGTGTTACACCTTGATATAAGGTCAGCCCACGAGCTTTAAATTTCTCCTCCAGATTATATTTCTTAACAATTTTCTCCAGATGATCAATTGAGCGCTGCAAAACCTGTTCTGCAGTTTCGTCTGGAGAAATATAGAATGTTTCACCGTAAATATACCCCTCAAGCCCAGCATTTTCAGGTCTACCCGCAAAAACTGGACTGTCATACTTAGCGGCAAATGCCTTTTTTATCTGATCATCTGAAAATCCTGCCTTAAGCAACACGGATTCAACTTCTCTGCCGTCAGAATTCTTTATTTTTTTATTCAAAGTCGATCCAGGATAAAATGTTATAGCAATCTCATCAGTTTTACCACTAGTCAAATGATTAATTATTTCATCGACAGATTGTGAAGCTTTTACAGAATAAACGCCAGCCTTGAATTTGCTTGCCGAATTATGAAGCCTTGTGTAAATAGAAAATGCTAAAGAGTTTTTGATAATTTTATTATCCTCTAAAGTTTTGGCAATATCACTAGATCCCATACCTTCTTTAATATTAACTCTGAAGGCTTGCTGGCTATTTACGTCGACAGGAGAAAGCATCTGCTTATACCACACTGTTGCCCCAAGGGCGCCGATTCCAGCAATAGCCACAACTATTGACAACACTAATAGCCAAATACGTTGTTTACGAATTTTCATAATTCTCCTCCAAAAAGTCCTGCAAAATTATGCTAGCAGCCTCCGCATCAATCTCGCCCTTATCTTTAATTTTATTACCCAATCTCTGCTCGGCCTGCACGCTCGTTAAAGATTCATCTTGAAAAACAATCTCCGTATCAAGCTCAATATCTTCAAATTGCTTAACAAATTCTTCTACAAATTCCGTCTGCTTTGTTGGTTCGCCAGATTGATTTCGTGGATAGCCCACTACGATCGTATCAATATCGTGCCTCAATACCAGCTCTGTTATTTCCTGGACGATATTTTCATTATTCTCCAACCAACCAAACGGCACAGCGATCTTCACTTGCGAATCAGCCATAGCCAAGCCAATTCGCCGAGATCCAACATCTAGCGCTAAGAAGTTTTTACTTGACATCTTTTATCTTAAACTCGACATTAATCTTATTGATATCTTTTGGAACAGATTTAACCCAGAATGGCGAGAATTTAACATCGACGTCTTCAACGCCTTCGATAGATTCAATAGCAGACTGAACCTCTCCGTAACTCTTGCCTTTGGCTTGATCCTTTACGTTCGCTTCTTTAATATCTGGGCCAACCTTGCCATTCGTAGTTAAGCGCACAGTCTGTGTATTATGCGCCTTAGAAAATTGCGAGAACGCAACCTTGCTTACTCCATTGTCATAAATTCTCTGTGATTTCTTACCAGAAATCTCTTCTTTAAGTTTTGCTTCCACAAAGTTTTTTAGCTCATTCTTATCAATAGCTAATGCGCTGGCGGTAATTGTCGATTTCAGAGTTACAGCTCCAGTCGCTTCGCCATCCACAGCCACGCTCGAGTTAGGATCTGATCGATTTTCAACGTAGCTTTCAGTTATAACCGTTGCCGAATCGCCGAATGATGACAACAATTGCTCTTTTAATCCATCAATCTTCTTTTCGCTCAGCTTGCTTTTTGCCGATTCTATATCGCTAGCCGTAACAACCGTCGCAGTCTTATCGGTACCACCACTAGTAGCAGACCGCAGCGACGCAGAAATGTCATCAACCGAAATGCTCATACTACCAGTTGCCGCATTATACTGAGTCCCGCCCTCACTGGCGGTAATAGACCCAGAAGCAGATCCCGGACATTTATATCCTGGACAACTCCAACCCAACGTAGCTCCTGGGACAGTCACAGAAGAATTCAAAGTATAAGATAGCCCACTATTTTTCAAGATTGTACCAGCTGAAATAGTCACACTACTTGACGACGAATTACTAAAGACAACTACTCCAGTAGCTTTTTCTCCGACATTCTTCTTGCCCGTAGCAGAAAATTCAACACTAACTTCCTTTGCTAATTCTTTCTTTACAGACTTAATGACATTAGATTTTGCGCTTGTAGTGGCTGTTTCATTCAAGCTAACGGTATCACTGACCGTCACACTGGTCGTCTTTGCTGAAATAATAACCGTAGCGTGTGGCGCAAACCAAATTGCCCAAACCAAAAATACAACCAAAAGTAAGGTACTACCGCCTATCAATAAGAACTTCTTACGAAATGTATTAAAATCAGGGACTTTTGGTTTTTTAACCATCTTTTTCAGAGAGTCCAACCCCTTAGGTTCCTTCTTATTTGCGTCAGCTATAACATTATCTACGGCAGAGTCTTCATCGGATTTCTTTGATCTTTTCGCAGAATCCGCCATATCTCCAACCGCCAGCTTGCCGCCATCAATTACATCATTGTCGTCATCAACTTTCAGAACTGGAATCTCCGCAATTTCTGGCTTGCTCTGAAGTGTTTTTGCAATAGGAATTTTCGCCGTTGCCGCCAATCCAGCCAAAACCGAATCATTCGTGATTAATACAATTCTCTTATCCGCCGAAGTTGCCGCCCGAGCTAGTAATCGAATATTGACCGCACTCTGTAAAACGCCAATTCTTCGAGGCGGCACTAACGCAATAATTCGCTCTTTCGACGCCTTAATCTTACTAATTATCGTCGTAATGTCGTCTTCTACATCGATATAAATAACGTCTTTATTCATTTTAAATCTTTAACAACCTATTTACTTTTTCAATTAAACTATTACCGTCTTGACTACCGATAATTGTATCATATCCAACTCGCAACAAGCCCATTGCAGTTACAAATGTGTGATCGCTAATATCTCCGGTTTCGTCAACTATCCCTGTAATATCACTTGGATTGATATATTGAACTACTGGCTTCTTAGTAAAAGGCAGGTCTTCTGGCCAGCGTCGAGTTTTTAGAGCTTCAGTAATTTTCTGCAAGCTCGATCCGCCGCCACACAGTAAAATTCTATTCGGCAAATAATCGACATTATCAAAATCGCTCAGCGCCAATTCAACGCCTGATAGCCAAACTTCCAAAGTCTTATCGATCGCCGCGTCAACTTTTTTCTTTACACTAGGTTTCAAATTCTCATTATCAATATTCAGCTTCAACTTTTCTGCATCTTTGAAGCTTAAATCCAGGTCAGCCGCAATAGTTCTAGTGAAACTTCGTCCACCAATACCAAACATCTTCGTGCCTTCGACTCCGCCGTCATTAACAACTGCAATATCTGTCGTGCCACCACCAATGTCCGCTAGAATCGCCGTGAAATTGCTATCTGTATCCGATCCCAAAACGCTCCTACTCACCGCAAATGGCTCGGCAGCCACAGCCACCAAATCTAGCGCAAGCTCGTCCGCAACCTTCTCCAGCGCGCCGATATGAACCATCGGAGCAAACGCCGTGTAAATCTGCACAGCCACATCTCGCCCCTGAAAACTAATCGGATTCGAAACTTTATAGCCATCAATATGAATACTCACCAGCGCCGAATTGACTAATTTCACCTCAACATCTTCATTGCCAGTTTCCAGCGCAATTTGAGCCTGAGCCTTTCCCTGGGCTCGCTCCTGGACTTTCTCAATAATGAACTCCATCTCGGCAATGTCTAATGGCTTATTCGGCTGCGGCCTGCGATAGCGGATAGTATTCGTAACGCCCTTAACTAATTCGCCCGCGATGCCAATAACAACCCGCTTTCCCTGAACGCCAGCTTGATCCTCAGCTTCAGACAGAGCCTCTTCGCAATTCGCCACAACACCAGCAATATCAGCAATCGCACCGCTATGCATATCGCCCATTTCCTGCTGCTTTCGACCAACACCAATAATCTTCAGCTCGTCGTCTTTAACTTCGGCGATCAACGCCTTAACCACCTCCGTACCAATATCTAAGCTAACCAATAGTTCGCGACTATCTTTATCAGACTTCTTTAACATGTCTTTCAATGCCATATAAGAAATATTATATAACGCTTGTGATTTTAGAGCAACAGTTAATTATCTATCTTAAAACAGCCTTGATTCGACGAATTCCAGCCGAACTAGATTCTTCTTTGGTGATTTTGAATCGCTTGCCATCTTCAGACAAAACTCCAGTGTGTTCGACGTGTGGGCCGCCGCAAACTTCAAAGCTAACGATATTATCATCTTTACCAATAGAATAAACCTTAACTTCGTCGCCGTAACGCTCGCCGAACGCGCCAATTGCGCCCATACTCAATGCCTCATCGGTCGGATATACAGCAAAACTAACTGGCAAATCTTCATCAATCCAAGCGTTAACTTGATCTTCGACCGCCTGTTTTTCTTCTGGTGTCAATTTGTCGTGATTAAAATCAAAACGCAATCGATCAGCAGTAATATTGCTTCCGTGCTGCTGTAAATCTGGCGCATTCAAAACCTTACGTAACGCCGCGCCCAACAAATGCGTCGCCGTGTGATATTTCAGATGAATAGAGTCATGACCTTCCAGGCCGCCGCTAAATTGTCCCTTGCGAGCCGTCTTAGAGCGCTGTCGTTGTTCATTCATTTTCGCGGTAAATTCCTCGCGCCAATTGTCCGAAAGCTTAATTCCTTGTTTATATGCCTCTTCCGTACTGAGTTCCACTGGAAAACCGAAGGTGTCATACAAAGTGAACAATTCTTCACCAGTCAAACCATCGTCAATATAGCGCTGCATTTGTCGCAAGCCTTTTCTCAAAGTCTGGCGAAAAGCTTTTTCCTCCTTAACGAGGACAGCAATTATATTGTCGCGATTATCCTTCACCTCTGGAAAATCAGCCTCGTACAAATCAGCAATCGTCGGCACAACTTCTTGCAGGAAATTCTGCTCGATGCCCAAATCAAAACTATAACGAATTGCCCGACGAAGCAGACGACGCATCACATAGCCCTGTTCTTTATTACTTGGCACACACCCATCAACCGCCATAAACGCCGCAGCCCTTAAATGATCAGCAATCACTCGCATACTTTCGGTATGTGAAGCGTAATCCTTGCCGCTCAGATCTTGTAGTTTTTCAATAATCGGCCAAAGCAAGCTAATCTTAAAGACGTCAGGATTATTATTTACTGCAGCCGCGATTCGCTCAAGTCCAGATCCATGGTCAATATTTGGCTTATCAAGTGGCTCAAATTGCCCCTCAGCAACTTTTTTATATGCCATAAATACGTTATTGCCAATCTCCATGAATCGACCGCAATCACAGTTCGGATGACAATTTTCACCAAATTTTGGATCATGCTCAATGAAATCAAACTCATAAAACATCTCACTATCCGGACCACACGGATCACCAACCGGAGTAGTTTCTGGGCCACCATTACGACTCCACCAGTTTTTACTGCCGTCATAAAAGAAAATTCTTTCACCTGGATTTACGCCACGCGCCGCGCCCTGCTCTTCGCTGCCGATGTCCGCCATTTTTGCATCAATGCCTTTTTCTGCAAACTTTTTCTGCCACAATTTAGCCGCTTCAACATCTTTCTCGATATTATATTCCGGCGCACCAATAAAACACGTTACATACAATCTCTGCGGATCAAGACCAATTTCCTCAGTCAAAAACGTCCACATCCAGCCAATTTGCTCTTCCTTAAAATAGTCGCCCAAACTCCAGTTTCCAAGCATCTCAAAAAACGTTGTATGACGATTGTCGCCAATGTCGTCGATGTCCTGCGCTCGCAAACACGTTTGAGAATCGGCAATTCTTTTGCCTTTGGGATGCGCCTCACCAAGCAAGTACGGAATCATCGGCTGCATTCCGGCGCCCGTAAATAAAGTCGTCGGATCATTAGTTAAAATCAACGGCGCACGCTCAACAACGGCGTGACCCTGTTTTTTATAAAATTCAAGATATTTACTACGTATTTTTTGGGCATTCATGAGTGTAATTATACCATAAAATAACCCCACCTTACAGATGGGGTTTATAGATCAAATCACCAATCTTAATAGATTATTCAGCTACTTCTTCAGCTGGCTCTTCTTTTGGTTGATTCTTGCGAAGCTTTTCTGGATTACGGATGGATTTATGTTTGTCAGCGGAAACTTCCTTAACCCACTTTGGCAACTTAACGCCAGCTTCTTTCAATAACTTAACTACGCGTGGTGTTGGCTGTGCGCCATTGTCCAAATATTTCTGAGCCAATTCAACTTGGATATTTGATTCTTTAGTGTGTGGGTTGTAGCTACCGACATAAGCGACTACACGACCGCTTGATGGATGACGATGTGCTTCTTGTACCGCCAAGCGATATACTGGATAACCTTTGCGACCCAAACGTTGCAAACGAATTGCTAGCATAAAATTAATTCTTCCTTTAACTCTACGTTTTATTATTCCTTACTCTAGAACAGTTTACACTATTTTTCCTATAACGTCAATCTGTTTTCACGATTCCGCCGCCCAAACATTCATCGCCGTCATATATTACCGCAGATTGGCCCGCAGCTACGGCACGCTCCGAAGCAGAAAGACTTACAATATCTCCGTCAATTTTCGCGTCAAATAAAGTGCCTCGATGACGCAACCGAACCTGTACATTCTTATCTTTATGCGGTGCTTGATTAATCCAATGAATATCCGCCAGCCCAAGTTCTTTTCGCCACAGATTATCATTATCAATCGAGCGCGACACGTAAACCTCATTTTTCTCCATATCCTTGCCGACGACATAGTACGGCAATCCGCCACCGACATTCAGACCATGACGCTGACCGAGTGTATAAAAAATTGCGCCGTCATGTTTACCGACGACAGATCCCGTCTGCTGATCAATAATATTTCCCGGCGCAGTTTTAACATATTCCGACAAAAACTCGCGAATTCCAACTTGCCCGACAAAACAAATTCCCATCGATTCCTTTTTACTAGCCGTCCACAAACCACGCTCTTTCGCCATTTCACGAACTTCCGCTTTAGTGAAATCGCCCAACGGAAATATGGTTTTTGACAAAGCCTCCGAAGTCACTCGATATAAGAAGTAGGTTTGGTCTTTATTATCATCACGAGCGCGTAACAATTTAGCCGACGAAGACGATTCATGAGCAACGCGCGCATAATGCCCTGTCGCGATATAATCCGCTCCAGCCGCCAACGAAGCCTCTAAAAATATCTTAAACTTCACTTCTTGATTACACATAATATCTGGGTTTGGTGTGCGGCCCGATTGATATTCGCGAATCATGTAATCGACAACGTTTTGCTTATATTCTTTCTGGAAATCAAAAACTCGAAAATCAATACCCAAACCAACCGCCACACGCTTGGCGTCAGCAACATCTTCCGCCCACGGACAATGCATTCCAGGAAGATCTTCCGACCAGTTTTTCATATAAACACCCGTTACATCGTAACCCTGCTCAACCAAAAGTGCTGCGGCCACAGAGGAATCCACGCCGCCCGACATTCCAACAAAAACTTTCTTACTCATCTAGACAACCCCATAGCAAATAGCCCAATTCTCATTAATTCACCCATTGCTAGCCACCAGCCCCACGGCGTTAACCACCACAATGAACTCCAGTTTTTATCAGAAGCAACTGGATGGCTTCGAACTTTCACATCGTCAAATTGCGCTGAAAATTCAAGCTGGGCGCGACGCATATGATAACCACTTGTCACCAAAATCACATCTTCAATTTTTCGCGAATCGACAATTTTCTTCACTTCAGTGGCGTTTTGTCTGGTTGTTTCGGAAGACTCGTCCATAACAATGGCTTTCTCAGGAACACCACTGTTAATCGCTCGCTGGTACATAGCCTTAGCGTTAGATGGACCAGTTTTATCGGCCGCCGCGCCCGACACAACAATCAACGGCGCCCAACCTTCTTTATATAATTTAATAGCCTCGTCAGTTCGCGCATTCGTATCACCACCGCTGACAACAACTATCGCATCAGCCTTACGACAATCGCCCTCGCCCACGCTTTGGCATTTCCCCAAATCATTCGGCGACAAATATGCGCTAAGTCCAAAAATCACCAAAGCAGCAAAAATAATCAAGCCAACTAGTTTATGGATCATCGACGAGTCCTCTTCATTTCCGCTTGCACAGCCTCAATGATAAATTCGCCAGCTCGCTTTATGTTCTCATCATTGTTCAACTTGCCTAAGGTAAGCCTTAGACTTCCGTCAATCTCTGATTCGCTCAGACCAACACTCGCCAGCACATGAGAACGCGTTCCAGAATTAGCCGCGCAAGCACTGCCCGTAGCCACTAGAACTCCACGAGATTCTAATAAAAACACCAATCTTTCGGCATCAATTCCAGAAAATGATATATTCAAAAAACTCATCAAACTTTTTTTCATATCTGACGATATCAACATCTCAGGAAAAGTCTGTCTCAAATCTTTTACCAAATTTTCTCGTAGTTTTCGCAGTCGCTTCACTTCAGCAGAACGTCGTTTTTGTGCTAATTCCAAAGCAGTCGCAAAACCAACCACGCCAGCAACGTTTTCAGTTCCACTGCGCAGACCCAATTCTTGACCGCCACCAAAAATATTAGCTTTCAGCGTAACACCAGGTCGCACCCACAATAAACCAACTTGCTTTGGACCGTAAACTTTCGCTGCAGATAATGTCAATAAATCAACGCCCAGCCTTTTAATTTTCACATCAATTAAAGCCGCCGCCTGCGAAGCATCAGTATGAAAAATCAACGGTAAATATTCATCATTTTCTCGGCGCCTGAGCCGCTCGGCTTTTACAATTTCCGCAATTTCTTCAATTGGCTGGATATAGCCCAGCTCGTGGTTTACTAGCGCAACACTAACAAATCCAACATCTGGAGTTAACATTTTTTTAACCACGTTCGGGCCTATTCGTCCATTTTTCATTGGCGGAATTAGCTTCACTTCCGAACGCGCTTTTGCGGAATTAATCACCGAATCATGCTCAATTGCCGAAATTAAACTTACGCCATTTGCCGCATTGAACGCCAAATTGACAGACTCAGTTGCCCCAGCTGTCATTATCAATTCATCAGCCATCACACCCAAGCAGCGCGCCAGCCGAGCCTTCGCGTCTTGATATTCACGCTTTGTAAATATTGCTGGAGCGTACGGACTAGACGGATTGAAAAACTTTTCAGAAAAATATGGCAACATCGCCTCAATCACCAACGGATCCATTGGCGTGGCAGCAGCATGATCAAGATAGATATAGTCTTTATTCACTTTTTTATTATATCAAAGCGGCCGACCGGTTTGCGGATCTTTCTTATATAATTGCCGAGAAACTCGCTCGTAATATTCCTTAGTTGCCAAGACAAAATTCTGAAGCTCATCGCCCTCCAAGTAACTATAGCGATAATTCGGCTGGATCTTTAAGATTCCCTTTGCCTGAACTTCATAACGCGTCGTCAATTCTTGCCGGCCACCCTTACCATCAGCAACTTCTTCATACCAAATCCAGGTATCTTTATCTAGATTAAAAAACTCTCGTCGCGCAACATACGCCGGCTTCTCGCCAAAAATCGTTGCGCCAATTTCACTTTCCAATTGGATTAGCTCGCGCTCGGTAAACTTCTTTAATGGACGATCTTTTTTACGGAATTTCAATAAAGACACCGCGTCGCTATCATCCGCAAAAACCAAACTTCGTACTTTTTTCAAAAACCTAGTCACTTACAACTCTCCTTGGTTTTGTCTTCACGGAAGAGTTGGAGTGAATTGCCAATTGCCTGCACAGTTTCAAGCGGACTGTTGTTAATGTAGTCAAGACTTTTTCCATAGCCACCAAGTGCTTGATTACAAAAATCAACCGCCCCATTATCAGCAGAGTCCATCTTGGAAGTGTCTTCAATATCAATCGCAGTCTTTCCCAATTCAGGGCTTACTTTAGAATTGTCACCGCGCTGCTCGGCGTCAGAAAAAATAGCGGCAAGTTTTTCGCGAGCTTCAATTTCAGGTGTTTTTGTAACACATTCCGGCGTACTATTCATTTTCTCCACTTTCAAATGCCAAAAAGTTCTTTTGTGTTGTGAAGAGTAGCTTGGCTTAAAACATCAAAATCAATATTTCGCTGCTTTGCCCAATATTCAGCCACCAATCTCACATATTCTGGCTTGTTTATATTACCACGAAATGGCGTTGGTGTCAAGAATGGCGCGTCAGTTTCTAGCAATAATCGCTCCAGCGGGATTGAAGCGAACAATTCTTTTTGCAATTGATCCTTTGTGAATGTACTAATTCCATTAAGTCCAACGTACAAATTTCGCGAAAAACCTTTTTCTAAATTGTCACGCGTATCGGTAAAACTATGCAACACGCCGCGCAGTCTAGGAAAATTATCGAAGATTGGCCAAAAATCATCCCAAACTGACGGCTGACCCTTCGCACCATCGCGAACATGAAAACTTACTGGCAAATCATAATCTATTGCCATTTGAAGTTGCGCCTCCAAGCCCTCAATTTGCGTTTCTCGCGGACTGTTATTGTAATAATAATCAAGTCCAATTTCACCAATTGCCACAATCGAAGAATTTTCCGTCTTATTCTCCAGCAAAGTTTTGACATCTTCCCAGCCATCTTTCGTATCGTGCGGATGAACGCCAATTGCCGCCCAAGTAAGCTCATGGTTCGCAGCAAATTCCACAGCTTGGCGGCTACTTCGCTGGTCAGTACCGACACAAATCATGCCAATATTCGCCTCGATCGTTTCTTTGTAAAATTGCTCGCGATTGTCCGTAAAAAATTCCGTATCGTGCAAATGACAATGCGAATCTATCAGACGTAAACCCTCAGTCGCACTTTTCTTATCAGACTCAATCATAAACTATTTAACCTGAGATTCTGTTTTCGGAGCGCGTGGATCTGGTGTATGAATATATTTGCGCGGGAATAAAGGTGTCAATTCTGACGGCACGACACCACTGGCAAACATATCATGAATTTTCTCGGCAGTTTGCGGCATGAATGGATGCAACATGTCGGACACTTGAAGTAATGTACCGCAAGCGTGCGCCAAGATCTCACTCAAATGCGACTCTGCTTCTGGGTCTTTATCACGATTTTTAGCAACTTGCCAAGGCTGAACTCGCTCAATATATTGATTCAAAGAACGAACAATTAGCCAAATTTCGTCCATTGCTTGATCAAACATATAGCTTTCCATAGCCTGACGATACGGTCCCATGTCGTGTTCTGATTGTGGAGCGTCGCCAATAACGCCAGCTTGATAACTCTGCACCATTTTAGCGACTCGCTGAACCAAATTGCCCAAATCATTGCCAAGCTCACCATTATACGCAGCTTCAAACTTTTCCCAAGTAAAGTCACCGTCATCCTGAGTAGGTACGTGACGCAAGAAATAATATCGAAACGCCTCAGCGCCGTAACCTGGAATAATATCGACTGGACCAACACCATTTCCGAGACTCTTTGCCATTTTCATTCCACCAGAATTGATAAATCCATGAACAAGCAATACTTTCGGAAGCGGCAAATCCAGCGCCATGAGCATTGCTGGCCAAATACCAGCGTGGAAACGGAGAATATCCTTGCCGATAACCTGCACGTCAGCCGGCCAAAAAGATTGCCACTCTTCTGGACGATCAGGATAACCGATAACCGTAATGTAATTGCTCAAAGCGTCCAACCAGACGTACATGACTTGATTATCATCACCAGGAACTGGCACGCCCCAGCTAAGATTTTTACGCGGGCGAGAAACCGACACGTCTTTCAGGCCGTCTTTCATCAATTCCAAAAACTCTTTTTTACGGAACTCAGGTACGATTCTCATTTTATTTGACTCAATTGCCTGACGAATATTGTCCGAAAAAGCACTGGTTTTAAAATAGTAATTTTCCTCACTCAAACGCTGATACGGAGTTTGGTGATCTGGACAAACCCCATTATTATCGGCAGCTTCTTTATCCGTAACGAAAGCTTCGCATCCCTGACAATACCAGCCTTCATATGAACCTTTGTAAATGTAACCAGCCTCAACGAGCTTTTGCCAAATATATTGCACCGCAGCAACGTGATGCGCGTCAGTTGTTCGAATAAAATCTGTCACTGAAATATTCAGCTCGGAAATCATCTTCTTAAAATTGACGTGCGTTTGATCGACGTATTCTTGAGGTGTTTGATTCTGACTGGCAGCTTTGGCGGCAATTTTATTGCCATGCTCATCCACGCCGGCTTGAAAACGAACTTCGCGCCCGTTCTGTTTGGAATAACGCGCCCACACATCCGCCAACATATAGTCCATGGCATGCCCAACGTGTGGCAAGCCGTTTACGTAAGGAATAGCGGTAGTGATGTAAGCGTGTTTCTTAGTCATGATATATATTATATCACCACTAGAACAATTATCGTAGACGCCACTCTTTCAGTAGCCTCTTCCAATCTTCAATCGCCAAATCTTCAGCGCGAGCATCTGGTGAAATTCCTGCATTTTTCAGCAATTCTTCCGCCACAATCTTATCAATCCCCAACCCACCGCTCAAGCTAGAACGCAACTTCTTTCGCTTAGCAGAAAATCCAGCCTTAACAATGCGGAAAAAATCCCTCTGATCTTCTGGAGTAATTAGCGGATTATTACGAGTTCTTAAAACCACAACCTGCGAGTCAACTTTTGGCGGTGGCGTAAAAAACTGCCTAGGAACTTCAATATCCAACTCCGCTTCGGCAAAAATGCGAACACCCACAGACAGAATACTCATATTCCCAGCCTCTGCCGCAATTCGCTCGGCGACTTCTTTTTGCACCAATAGCACCGCAATGCTCGGCTTATTTTCCGCGGTCATCAATTTTTCAACAATTTTGCTGGTAATGTAATATGGGACGTTAGCTACGACTTTGTAATTTTTTGGCAATTGATTCAGGTCAAATTGCAATATATCTTGATTTACGACAGTTAATTTTTTCCCAGGAAATTGCCCTGGTAGTTTTCGCGCCAAATCCACGTCAAACTCTACGGCAGTCACCGAATTAGCCCGAGCCAACAAGCGACTAGTCAAAGTACCCAGCCCTGGTCCAATCTCCAGTACAACATCATCACCCGTCAATTCGGCCGCTTCAGCAATATCCGCCAAAATCTCCGGATCTTTCAGCCAATGCTGTCCAAGCGATTTTTTTGGTCCATGAGAAGAAGCCATCTAGCGCCCATCTCCATTCGTCCAGTCGGTCGCTAAGTCAAATCCGTGCGGATGCTTGGCTGCAAATCCGCCAGTGTCATAGACCTTTCCAGGACCCATACTTGTCTCAACCACCGAACATCGTGGATAGCTACCATAATTAGCCGCCACCAAAATATAGCCATCCTTATCAACCTTCGCGCCATCCGCCCGCACCGTATAAGTACCGCCGCTACCACAAGCTTTTATCACAATATTCATCGGCAAATCATAATACGTCTCGCGATGCGCTACGCCCTTGGAGTCGGTAAATATCTGCGCGCCCTTACTTTTCGTCAGTGGATTTTTAGGCTTCGTGCCAATTATTTCAATCTGCTTCTTTGACTGCTTTGTGATTTCACCAACAACTTCCTTACGACTAATCTCGCGCTCGTTCTCTACCTCAACCTGATAAGTCACCTTCCGCACGCCCTTTTCCCCAAGCTGCTTAACACTCTTAAACCCAATCGGCTGAGAATCGTCCTTAATCTGCTCAATATCAAAATTAATATCAACTTCTTCAGTTATCGTTCGCTGTTTTGATCGCTCAATCTTCATTACCAGACCCACACCGTTCACCAAAAGATCGTCAGAATTCGTAAAATGCGTCTTATCTTCGCGATATAAAGTCAGTCCAGCAGCCTTCGCAATCAAAGCTGGCGTCTGCTCGGCGGTAGTTACCTTTAGGCGCTTATTTCCATCGACAATTGTTATTGGACGAGCGCGGAAAATATTGACCTGGTATTTTGCGCCGGTCAGTTCCATATCAATATTTGGCTCAACCGCGTCAATCTTTTCGTCAATCGTAATCTTAGCCGCACGCAAGGCCTGCCGAACGGTCAATGCATTTGTGATAATCGTCTTTTCTTCACCGCGATCATAAATACGAACCAAATGCTCACCAGAAGTCTTTCCATCAGCAAACGAAATCATTGGGGTCGCAATCGCAACCAACACAGCTAATCCAATAATTTTTCCAAAAAATAAACCTTTTGCGCGCATAATCATATAATAACTCGTTAACCTAGTCAAATAAATTATACCAGACTAAGCACTTTTTATCTATAGACTACAGCCAACTTACGTCGCCAGCGTTAGTCTACCACCATTTTTGGCGATTCCATGCATTGTAAGCCCCAGCCCAACTGCCATATCTACTTACGGCATAATTATTGAAAACTCTAATCTGACAAACTGGATCACTTTGCCAATTTGGGCAAGCCCGAGAAAGCTTATCTATATTCGTCTGACCGAGCCCAGCATATTGCCCATTCCTAGCCGTCGTTCGCCAAGTTGACTCTTTCGTAAAAATGAAGTTCACATAGCCATAATCATCAGGGCTAATACCAGCCGCAGACATCCAATCCGAATGAGATCCAGAAGGTAGGCTAACTTTCGTCCCCACAATTTCAATCTGCTTCTTTGGCTCTTTTGTCACAACACTAGCAATTTCCTTACGACTCACCTCAACGCCGTTCTTCATCTCGATTTCATAAGTAACATTTTTCTTACCGTTCACGCCCGCTTGTTTTACTTCGCGATATCCCGAATCTCGATTCGCGTCTTGAACTTTTTCAACCTCAAATTTCACATCTTCTTCTGCGGTTATGGTTTGCTTGCCATTACGCCAAAGCTCAATTTTCATTCCAGGAATAATTTTTGCCGAACGATCCACAGATAGTGTATCATCTTTCTTTGGGTTAATATTCTTCTCTTTCAATAGCTCGCCAACCGTCTTAGCATGTGTGCGAATGACAGATTCTTTGCCGTAAAGTACAAAATTAACCATCGACGCTCTGTCAATTTTCATCACCATGTTTGCGCCATCAACCGCCATATTATCGGAATTGGATAAAGCAGTTTTATCCTCTTCAAAAACTTCAATTCCAGCGGCCTTCGCAATCAAAACTGGTGTTTGTTCGGCAGTGGTTATTTTCAGGCGTTTATTTCCATCGACGATTGTTATTGGACGAGCGCGGAAAATATTAATGCTGTACTTCTCTGCCACCATCTCCGAATCAAGACTCGGCTCGACTACGTCTTGGCGTTCATCAATAGAAAACTTAGCCAATTTCAAAGCCTCGCGAATCGTCCTCGCTTTTGTAACAATCGTCTTTTCTGCGCCCCTGTCGTAAATCGTCACCAACTTTTCGCCAGCCTTGGCTGCTGGCTTAGTAGCGTCAGCCAATGCTTGATTGACAAAAAATAGACCGCCAACCAGCATCAATATCGCGCCAGAAACGAACGTAATTTTCTTAGAATAATGTTTTGCTTGTAATCTTATACCCATAAGTTCACACCCACAACGCAGGTATTCTTATTATATCAAATTTTCTCCAAGCGCGCGAACTCGACGTTCAATTTCTTAATATTTCCATTGTCAAACTGGACCGTAACACTCAGCCCTTCGCTATCAATAATTTCCCCCGAACCAAAACTCGGGCTGCGAACTCGATCACCAACTTCCAAACCAATATCTTCCGAATAAAAATCAGGCTCTACCGTCGGTTGAGCTGGTCTATCAACACCGCCAGCCATCAATCCCATCTCGTCCAAAAACCTCGATGGCATATTATAGCCAATCTGACCAAATTGCGTCCGAGAACTAGCACAACTAACGAACAATTCTTCCCTCGCCCGAGTTACACCAACATAGCACAACCTGCGCTCTTCTTCGACGTCATCAGCGTTGCCGCTATCAAACACTCTTGCATGCGGCAAAATCCCCTCTTCCAGTCCCGCCAGAAAAACCACCGGGAACTCCAAACCTTTAGCCGCATGAAGCGTCATGAGCGTCACTTGCTGATCGGCAGTTGTGTCCGTCGAAGACATCAAAGCCATCTCTTCCAAAAACGTCGCCACGTCAACGTAAGCCTTAGCTTCTGATAAAAGCACGCCGATATTTTCCATTCGCTCTTCAGCTTGCGGCGTTCCGTCGTTTATAAAATCTTCATAGCCAGTACTTTTCATGATTTTTTCAATCAGTTCAGCTGGAGATCCGTCAATTTCCTGCTGCAAATCGTGCAATTTTTGACCAAACTCTAGCAATGGACGTTTTGCGCGCGCTGTCAAGGTATCCGTCTCCTCAACCGCCAGCAACCCGCTAATTATATCTTTCCCTGACGCGTCATTCCAGTCCAGAAACTTAGAAATACTTACTGCTCCAACACCGCGTTTTGGCGTATTCACAATTCGCAAAAAACTAACTCGATCACTCGGCTGATATAACAATCGAAGATATGCCAATAGATCCTTAACGACCGCTCGATCCAAAAATCGCAGACCGCCGACGATTTTATATGGAATATAGCTCTGACGCAGGGCTCGCTCAATTGCGTAACTTTGCGCATTTGTTCGGTACAACACCGCCACGTCGCCATATTGACGACCGTTCGCAATTTGCGCCTGAATCTCATTCGCAATCACCAAAGCCTCCTCAGACTCATTGTATAATTGCCATAATTTCGGCTCAACACCGTCGCCATTCGCTGTCCATAAATTTTTATCAGTTCTATGAATATTATGACTAATCAGCGCATTTGCCATATCCAAAATCGCGCCAGTCGAACGATAATTCTGCTCCAGCTTGACCACCGTCGTGCCTGGAAAATCACGCTCAAAATTGAGAATGTTAGTATAATCAGCCCCGCGAAAACTATAAATCGACTGAGCGTCATCACCAACCACGCATAAATTGCGACGCGAATTAACCAACAGCTTAATTAGCGCATACTGCACCGCATTCGTGTCCTGATACTCGTCAATCAGAATATGTTCGAATTGCTGCTGCCATTTATGGCGAATATCTGGCTTATTTCTCAATAATTCCACAGTTTTTATCAATAAATCGTCAAAATCCAACGCCGAAGCGTCTTTCAAAGCTTTTTCATAAGCAAAAAACAATTCAGCTATTTTTTGCTCTCTTGGACCGCGAGTCGAAGCCGAAAAATCCTCGGCATTTCTCATCTCATTTTTAGCATTCGAAATAGCCGAAAGTACAGCTCGAGGTTTAATATCTTTATCCGTCAAGCCGCGAGACTTCATAATTTGCTTCATCAAGCTTATCTGATCATCGGTATCGTAAATTAAGAATCGCTTGTTCAGGCCAATATTTTCACCATCCATCCGCAACATTCGCACGCAAATACTATGAAAAGTTCCCATCCACGGCATAAATTGCCGATTTTCAGAATCTTCACCCAATATTTGCGCTAACCTCTGACGCATTTCCTTCGCAGCCTTATTAGTAAATGTAACCGCCAATATTCGACTAGGAAATATTTTCAACTCGCCAATCAAATAAGCGATTCTATGAGTTAGAGTTTTAGTCTTTCCAGATCCAGCGCCCGCCAAAATCAACAGCGGCCCATCAGCGTGTGTCACTGCTCGAGCCTGTTCGCTATTTAATCCGTCAGTAAAATTAGACATATATCTATTTTATCAGCAAAAAGTACGAAACAGCGCCGCCAGCCATACCAATTGCCAAAAATAGAACAATAAGCAACGCTATTAATAATCCGGATTTTTTCTTTTCTTTGTCGGCTGAAGGTTTGACTTCTGTGGATACAGCAGCAAACATCGGTGCCGGCTCAGAATCCATAGTTTCTTTTTCGGATAATTCGGAAGGCTCCATCAAAGAGCTGTCAATGTCAGTGGACATTTTATCGTCTGAATCTTCAGGAACGCCAGCCTCCTCAATTGCTATAATTTCTGGGCTCAAATCCATTGGTGAGTCGGATGTATCACCCAAAGAATTTTCGTTCATGCTGTAATTAGATAAATTGGTATTATATTGATGTTCCAATTTTATATCCTCAGAATCAGCAGACACAGACGTATCTTCATCACTATTCATCTCAGAACTAGTCATAGTTTGGTTAACAGAACCAAGCGGTCGCTTCTCCACTTCAACATTAGCAATAAACGGAGACTCCAGCGGCGTAGTCATCGGTGTAGTAGGAGCTTCGCTATTACTTACGGCTAACGATTGAGCTATCTTATCAGTCAACGACAACTCCTCAGCGGGCGCATCTTCAATCTCCGCGAAAGTAGATTCATTGTGTACGTCTTTAAGATCAGGGGTGTCACTAAGATTATCTGATTGAGCAACTATATCAGACATTTCTTTCCTTGCCGCAGGATGCCTATTATTTATGCTAATCACGTCCACCAAATCAGGTGAGGGCTGAATCGTCGTGCCAGTTCGGGATGGAGCGGGAGCAGCAGGTTTTTGGATAGTACTGACAGATGAAGGTCTAACAACATCCATGAAACGACCAGTCGAGCGTCTCGCAACTACCGGCGTAGCCTTGACTTCGCTAGCAGCCACACCAGGAGCTCTATTAGCTATTGAATCGTTAGCAACTTTCTCGTTCGTAGGATTATCAACCTCTTTAGGAATCGTATTGTCGCTAGAAGGCTCTTTTTTTGCTTCAGGCTGAGAGATTGACGATAAAGAAGTAGAAGTAACAGACGAAGGCGTAAATGGAGTTACCGGAGGTGCAAAGCTAGTACCAATAGAGTTCTCTGATACAGGTTTTTCCCCTACAGGCACAGACGCAGAAATCTCGCTATTATTTTCATTAGCCACCACTGGAGCTTCCTTTTCTCGCTGCTTATCCATAAGAGAGCTTACCGCTCTATCCAACTCATCAAAATCAATATCTGTCATATGCCCCCTATTTTTTAACCTTTATGTGCTTTCGAGATTATCTCCTTAAATTGATATGCATCCAAACTGGCTGCCCCAACCAATAAACCATCAAGTTCATCAATTGCTAAATAATCTGCGGCGTTTATTGACGTAATACTTCCACCATAGATAACTCGAACTGATTCCGCCGCTTTTTTACCGTACAAATGAGAAATATGTCGTCGAATCATCTGTGTAGCTTTTTTCACATCAGACGCTTTGGCGCTGTCGCCAGTACCGATCGCCCAAACTGGCTCATATGCAATAACTACTTCATCCAGCTCGTCCGCCGTCACATTAGCCAGACCGCTAGTTAATTGATCAGCCAGAACATCCTTCGTTTCGCCAAGAGTCTTCTCTTGAATCGTTTCACCAACACACAGAATCGGATGAATACGATTTCGAATTGCCGCTTGAACTTTCAGTCGAATATCTTTTTCGCTTTCAATGAAAATATAGCGACGTTCCGAATGTCCAATTATCACATAATCAGCAATTCCACGAAGATGCGCCGCTGGAATTTCCCCCGTGTACGCCCCCGAATCTCGCCAATAGCAATTCTGGGCCGCCAACTTAGCGATTCGACGATTAATTTGTAAACTCAAACTCTGCAGCGTCAGAATAGTAGGCGCCAGCACCACTTCAACATCTCTATGCGACGGCAGCGTGTTCATCAGCTTATGCAAATATAAGCTAGCCTCCTGCATATTGAAGTTCATTTTCCAGTTACCAATGATTAACTTTTTTCTCATGAGATAATCCTTATGCTTAGTTTATCACCTCAAGCCGTATGCGTCTAGTAAACTTTCAATTCCAGGCAATTTTTTACCAGCCATCAAGGCCATACTAGCTCCGCCACCAGTGGAAACATGGGTAAAATTGGCGCCGTCATGTCCGTCCCATTTCAATATAAAATCAGCCGTATCTCCGCCGCCGACTATTGAAACTACTCCTTCATTCTGGGCAATAGCTAGCGCCACTCGTGCTGAACCGATTGCAAAATTATCAATTTCAGCATAGCCCAGCGGACCATTCCAAATAATCATCTTCGCGCCGGCCAGTATTTTCGTGAATTTCTCAATTGTCCGACTTCCAATATCCAGCGCCATATCTGAGTTCTTTATTTTATCAATATTAACTTCTTGACGAGGAGAATCTTTAGAAATCTCTGGCGCAACCGCCACATCAATCGGCAACACCAAAAAATCGTCAACATTCTCTACGCCAACCTTAGCCGCTGCCAAATCATAAATTTCCGCGACAACCTTTTCCATTCCTGGCTCAAACACGCTCTTGCCGACATTAAATCCACGGCAATGTAAAAACGTGTTTGACATGGCGCCGCCAATTAAAATCCGATCCGCCTTTTCAATCAGACGCTTAATCAGTAATATTTTATCGCTAACTTTCGCGCCGCCAATAACCGCAACCAACGGACGTTTTGGCTTATTCATCGCCTCGGTGATAGTTACATATTCTTTTTCTAATAGTAATCCCGCTAGCCCTGGAACACACAATGTAATCGCATGAGTGCTGGCGTGCGCCCTGTGTGCGACCGCAAATCCGTCCTGCACAAAATAATCTGCTCGGACAGCGCGTTGAATCGACTTGGCAAATGTTAAATCATCAGCCTCCTCCTCGTCATAAAAGCGTAAATTCTCCAACATAAGAATACTGCCTCGTGGCGCGCGGCGAACGGCTTGATGAACAGCTTCGCCCACACAATCGTCCAGCAATTCTACCGGACGGCTCAGTAACTTGGATAAGTGATCTGCGACGACTTTCAGGCTAAACTTAAGATCCTTACCTTTTGGTCGCCCCAGATGAGACATGATAACAATCTTGCAATTCTGCTCCAGCAAATATCGGAGCGTGGGCAGCGAAGCGCGAATTCTTAGATCGTCAGAAATCTGACCACGCTTTGTTAGTGGCACATTATAATCTGCTCGCAGAAGAATAGTTTTTCCACGTAGATCAACATCGCGAATTGTTTGCTTCGGAAATTTTCTGCCCACCCAAATTCTCCTTATGACAATGTCTTGACTTGGATATTGTCAGTTTTACCTGGCTCTGGATTGTGGCCACTAACAAGCACAACAGTAACTGGGTCTGCGCCGAAATAGCCTTCCTGTTTCAATTCGTCAGCTAGCTTAGTTGCTGCATTTGAGTCGTTTGGTCGAACATATGGACTAGAAGCGTACCTTAGCGCCAATTTTTGCGCAGTCTTCACATCTTCGGTCACACAAACAATTGGTAGGTTCGGACGATATGCAGCAACGTTAATTGCAGTAGCGCCAGTGTGTGTTTCCGCAATAATAGCTCGAGCCTTAATTCTCTTTGCCAATTGAGCTGCCGTGTAGCTTAAAATCGCGTCAGTTTTTTCACGCATTTCAGCCTTTTCTACCAACATTACTTCACTGTGTTCTTGAGTGTAGATAATAGTCTTACGCATTGCGCGAACGGTTTCAACAGGATATTTACCATTAGC
>CAJPKE010000010.1 GCA_905370345.1 Candidatus Saccharibacteria bacterium UBA6209
ATGGTTGGTGGGTTAGCTGTTGTGGCTGTCGCAGCTGGTGCGTTGGTGCTGAGAAAACGGCTGTAAAAAATTAGGTCATAGACGGAGCGAGCTTTTGAGATTCAATCTCATCATAAGGCTCGCTCTTCTCATTAACGATTAGCGGACACCTCTATTGACAATTTAATAAGCTTATGCTATAGTGAAATAGTTAGATTATCTAATACAAACAATTTAACAAGCATGCTAAAATAAACATAACAAATATAAACTTTTGCAGAAAGGTAAAGCGTGGAAGATATCCAAACAGCCATCGTTTTATTATCAATCATCGTAGGATTGTTGTCGGTTATTATCGTAACGCTACTGGCAGTGGTTATCGCCTTGTTGGTAAGACTCAATACGGTCATGAAAAGCGTTAGTAAAATTACAACTAACGTAGCTAGTGCGACTGAGTGGTTGTCGCCAACAAAAGTTTTTAGTGAAATATCAGGTTTATTTCGTAAAAAATAATTAAAAAAGGAGTAAATATATGAAAAAAGTTTTAGCAATTATCGGAGCGGTAGCAGCAGGTTTTACAGCTGGAATTTTAACTGCACCAAAGAGCGGCAAGGAAACAAGGAAAGACTTGAAGGATAAAGCTGTAAAAATGAAAGCCGACACTGAAAAGGTGGCTTGCAAAGCGACTGCTGCAGCAAAAGACAGTTTAAGCTCGTTAAAAGCTGGTTCTCAGAAAGTTGGAGATGCTGTAGCAGAAACCGCAAAAGACGTTAAGGGTAACGTCGAAAAACGTTTCAAGTAATATTTGACTCTATTCAAGAAGACGTGAGATAATATAAGTGATGAAAAAAGTTACTTTCTATCTCGCGTCTTTTTTGATTGCTTCTAGTTTGTTGGTGACGCCACGGGCAGTTGAGGCTCAGTCTGTCGATGCTACGGCTGATTCTGAGATTATAAAAACGCTTGATCGAAACTGTAGTTCCGTAAGAGTTGCTATTAAAAATATCCATACCAATGACGCTCTAACTAGAGTTAACGTTGGACAAAGATATAATTCTATTTCTACCAAACTTATGGCCAGGCTGAACGGTCGATTGGCAATCAATAAGCTGGACAGCTCAAGGTTAGTGAACATTACTAATGAGTTCGAGTCGACGAGGCTTAAGTTCAATAGCAATTACAACGATTACGACACTGCGATGACTGATCTTCAGCGCGCAAATTGCTCTAATAATGTGGCGGACTATTATCAAAAATTGACCGTCGCTCGCGAGGCTCGTAATAAACTTTCTGAGGACGTGAAGGTCTTGAATGAATTGTTAGTGAGATATAAAGAAGAAGTGCAAGTTATTAAAAATTCGCTGTCTGGAGGTTCTAATGAATAGGGCTAAGGAATTATTTCGTAGTTATAAATTCGCTACATTTATTGGGCTGACTATTGCGGTTTCAGTTGTGTTGGTATCGATCGCGATGTTTATGTATTACAAGACTGACGCCTACAGATTGGATTTGAGTCGCCCAGAATACGCTTCTCGCCGCAAGCAAATTAGCAAGGACGCGAATGAAAAAAGTCACGAATTTGACGCGCAAGGCACAGTAAATAAGGATACATTGAAGGAATTTTTGGGAATTTATGATAAAGAAGTAGAGAATGTTAATAAAATCAAAGCGTTTTCTAATGATGTGTTGAGCGATAAAGAATTAGGTTTGTCTAATAATTAATCTTTATCTTCTGGTTATTGAGGTTGGGGTCGGCAGAGTCGCCAGAAGAACTCCTTCGCGATCAAAGTTTTGTAGTAATCGATGTCGCATTTCAGAGGTAACAGACCACTGATCGGATGGCTGAGTTTTTCCGGCAATGATCAATTCTGTTCCTCGTCCAGTAATATCGCCGACTGAAACAAACTTAGGTGGATCGATAATTTTCTTTTGCCAAGCCTTTTCTTTAGCCAATTCTTGACCAGTAGCGTTAATGATGTCTGTAACTGCAGAAATGTCAGAACTTGGGTCGATATAAATGCTGAAGCGCGACATACTATAGCCCATAGTTTTATTGATAACGTGCTGAATTGTGCCGTTTGGAACATAATGAACATTGCCCTCAGAATCTCGTATAACAGTAGTGCGAGTGCCGACTCTCTCGACGGTTCCAGCGGCTCCCATTACGTCAACAACATCGCCAACACGATATTGATTTTCGGCGATGATGAAAATACCAGACAAGAAGTCCTTAACGAGCGATTGAGCGCCAAATCCTAATGCCACACCGATTATGCCAGCACTAGCGAATAGCGGCGATAAATCAAATAGAAATAGTTTATTGGCGACAATTGCGGCTACATAGAAAATTATTATGATTTGCCAGAAACTTCGGGTTAATTGGATGAGAGTTTTTTCGCGCTTTTCTATGTCTTTACGGTGCCAGGAACGATGTTTAGCGGTGGAGCGTATAGAATAATGGATAGTCCAAGATAATAAATATTTCCCCAGAAAATAAACAAAAACAGAGCCGATAACAATGCTGACTGTGTCGATAATGCGCTCACTAATTAGCCAGCCAAGGTTGTTGCCGTGCAGCCATTGACCTAACGTAGAAGAATCTAAGAACTGTTTTATAAGCTTATCCATTATTGATTTAGTATAATAGAAAATATGAGTTTTGTCGATCCGAATCAATTTATTATCACCAGAAAACGTAAGAAGTATAAATTCGCTTTATTCCACAATTCACCTCTATGTTTTGAATTTGACGAGTGGGCAAAGCGGGAAGTCGATTGTTTGGAAATCGGTGCTGGAACTGGACTATTCAGCGTGGAGCTTGCATTGCGCCATCCCGAAAAGACGTTTTTAGCAATTGACGTGAAAGGCGATCGGTTACAGAAGGGCGCGAAAATTGCTGAAGAAAATGGGCTGGATAATGTGTTTTTTGTTCGAGCGCGGGCTGACCAAATAGACCAATTAGTGGAGCAGAATTCTTTGGAACAAATTTGGGTAACATTTCCTGATCCGTTCCCGAGGAAGCATAGTGCTGGGCGCCGCTTGACTCATCCTAATTTTTTGAAGAAGTATTCTTCATTGCTAAAATCGGACGGATCTCTATTAATTAAACACGACGACCACAATTTTTTCTGCTGGAGCTTGGAGCAGTTAGTGGCAGAAAAGTGGCAAATTAAAGAGTTGAGTTTTGATCTTCATGAATCCGCGCTAAATGACGAATATAAAATAATGACGACTTACGAGCAAAGGTGGATTGGCGAAGGAAAAACTATTAATTTCGTAAGAACTACCCGCTAATAAATGAAAGGAATATTATGCAATTTAACGACTACTCAACTAAAGCAATTTCTACTTTAACAGATAAAGATTCTCATAAATATGGTGATGTTGACGCGAGATTGATGGCACAGATATTGGGATTAAGTGGCGAATCTGGCGAAGTTATGGAGAAGTTTAAGAAAATTTTACGTGATAAAAATGGCGAGATCTCGGAGAATGACCGCGACGCAATAATAAAAGAGCTTGGTGACGTGCTTTGGTATGTCAATTCTGTAGCGCATTTGCTTGGTTGTAGTTTAGAGGAAGTGGCTCGCAGAAATAATGATAAACTGATTAGCCGCCAGAGTCGGGGGAAGATTCACGGCAGCGGCGATGACCGCTAATTTTTAGCTAATTGCTCGCGAATCCATCCGTCGATTGTGCCAGCGCCCATGCACAGGACGAGCTTTCCAGAGCTTCTTGCTGCGGTTATTTCTTGCCATAAATTATCGTCTAATTCGGCAAAATGAACTTTTTCTTTGTCGATATTTTTAGCAAGTTGTTGCGGTGTTAAGGTTGATAAATCTGGATTTTCCCTAGTTAAATAAGTTGGCAGCCAGTAAATTTCATTGGCATCACGGAAAATATCATCAGTGTATTGATCAATTATTTCGTGCTGGCGAACATTTTGGTGTGGCTGATAAACCAGAACTACATCGTCTGACAGCTCTTTAGCCATCTGTAGTGTCGCTTGAATTTCAACCGGGTGATGTCCATAGTCGGAGTATAGATTTTCGGCGAGCTTTTCAAAACGTCGTCCTGATCCGGGGAAGGAGTTTATTGCTTGATATATTTCTGACTCCTCCGCGTCCACTCCGATATGCCTCAAAGCTTCGATCACCAAAGTAGCGTTCTTTCGGTTGTGCTCGCCGGGCAGAGTGATATTTTTATTGGAATCGTGCAAAATTGTTAGATTTTTCTCATCAAATATGGCGGAATTTTCTTGCCACGCGATAACTTTTTTAGATTTTTTACCGAATTCACGGAAAGCGTCTAAGTAGGAATCTTTTGTTGGATATGTGTCTGGATGGTCGTAATCAACAGATGTGATAAGGCTAATTTCTGGAGAAAAATGCAAAAAGTTGCGGTCAAATTCGTCACATTCGTATACGAAAAATTGGCTATTTTTATCAAATGTTCCGCTTGGTCCAAAGCTTAAAGTCGAACCCACGGAATAACTGACAGGAATTTGCAATCGCTCCATTGTCCAGACTAACAAGCTTGTTGTTGTGGTTTTTCCGTGGGTGCCAGCGACCGCGATAAGTTTCAGGTTTTTATCGGCGATTATTTGCGCCAGCAATTCGTCGCGCTTGCTGGTTTTTATGCCTAATTTTCGCGCCAAGACTAGTTCTGGGTGACTTTCCGGTAAAGCAGCGGTGTAAATAAACCAATCAAATGGTGATTTATCGTGCTCTGATTGCAAAAACGCGCCAGATTGGTCAAAAGAAATAGGAATTCCGGCTGACTCTAATTCGTTTGTGATTAGACTTGGTGATCTGTCGGAGCCGCAAACGTCATATCCAGCCTCTAAAGCAATTCTACTCAGCGGTCCGATACCAACGCCGCCAATTCCTGAAAAATAAATTCGCATACAAATATTATACCACCGCAGCGGTAACAATATTCACGTCATTGGGATAATTTGCTATACTAAAATCATAGAGAAGGTGGTGGGATGGCTATAGACAAGAAGAAAACCAAGTTCAGAATTAAGCGACTCAGTCAGATTAAGACTTGGCAGTTGGTTATTTTATTGATTATGTCTGGTTTTATTTCGGCAACTTTTTTGAGGCTGAATAATGTTGGTATGGTCGAACGACGAGAATCTGTGGAGCATGCGGATAAGGCTGGAGATATAGTCAATCTTCAGCAGCGACTATACGATTTGCAGCGTTATGTATCTACACATATGAACGCAGATCCAGGGAAGATTGCGCTGGATCATACGTATAAACAAATGTATGACCGGAAGCTGAAAGAGTTCGAGGAGGAGATAAAAAATCAGTCTAATAATGATACTGTATCGAAAGTTAGGGCTGTTTGTGATACTAGGGCACAGCAGGGCGGTTACGGCCGATTTACGACACAGGCGGATCCGAGGTATATCAATTGTATTAACGAGGAGTGGGCGAAATATCCTGCCGCGAAAGCCACTAACTTGCAGTTTGAAGCGCCTTCAACCGAGCCGTATTATCATACTTTCGTCTCGCCGATATGGTCAGCTGATTACGCGGGGTGGTCTTTGCTGGTGACGATATTTATTGCCATGATTATCGTAATGAGGTTGGTTGTTATGGGGATGTTAAAGTTGATGCTTAGGCGACGAAATAAGCTTTTTTAGCTTGACAGGGGTGATATAGAGATAGTAATCTATATAGGAATATCATTAATAGGAGGTATATAACCAAATGGCTTATAAACATACCAACTCAAAGGGCATCACATATTACTTGCATAAGACTGACGTAACTTTGCGCGGCGGCAAGACTCAAACTATTTACTTCTTCGCTAAGGTTGAGAAGAATGAAAAAGGTACACCATGTGATCTACCAGAAGATCGTATTGTGAAAGAAAACCCACGCAACGGCTTTTTGACAATTTCTAAGAAAAAATAGTCCTTTGCTTGCACCATAAGCGTGTTTGGTGATATAGTATAACCAAACAAACAGGTGCCACAACTCCTCTGTAAAAAGCAGGGGAGTTTTTTGTGGGGTTGATTATTTGTGGATATTGTGGTATAACAGTTACTATATGAAATCGAAGACGGTTGAAGTGTTGGAGCTTGCTAGACCAAGCAGAGCGGGCGTTATTGATGTTGTTGATTCGGACGGTAATGTTGTGCCGTTGGACTATTTAGGCGAAGATTTTGTTCCTGATGCGAATAGTTATAGTGATGAAGATTTTACGAAGAGAAATAGAATTATAGTTGAGATGTGTGATCTTTTCGGCAGGATTCGTCGTCGTGCTGGCTTTGCCGAACGTCATAGAGGTCGTGGCGACTATGATCGAGCTCGTCGCATAGAAAGAAACAGGGGTAGTGATATTTCTGAAGTTGGCAGACTTGCTATAAGTGCTTGTGAAGCATGTCCACTTAAGCTTGATTGTGAACTGTATGGTAAATTAGGAGGGGCTGTTCTAAGTGATGTTTTGGATTATAAAAAAGTTCGCACAGCCACATCTCTGACTAAAGCAGGCAAGAAACGTTCAGGTTGGAATAAGGGCTGTATAGATAATAATGCGTAAAGAAAAAGTCCCCTTCTGAATGAAGAGGGATTTTTCTTGGTGGCCCAAGTGCATCTACATTGGAATCATATCTGTAGCGGGATTCTGAGCTGGAGACGCTTAATAGAGGCGACCACCCCTTCAATAAAGATACCCAACCACCATTAAAGTATATCGTAACAGAATGTGTTAATATCAATAAATTATCCTCTTGACCACTTTTACGTTATCCAGCCTGATAAATTCATAAATCAGCACTAAATGTCATGGTTGGGTTAGACTAAGATTGCCACAAAGGGCTAATTGAGATCGCTTATTTAGGAGATTGACGATATAATCAAAATAATGAAGAAAAACTCTCAAGCACAGCTCCAGGGTATGTTACTCGGCTTAGCCATAGGCGACGCCCTCGGTGCTCCTGTTGAACACGGCTACACAAGTGATGAGATTGTCGCTCGTAAAGAAGAATTGCGTCATATGCACGATGAAGCACACTTTCCTCGTGGTGTCTGGACAGACGATACTTCTATGGCATTATGTTTAGCAGATAGCTTGCTAGAGTGTGGCGGCTATGATTCGTGGAACGTTATGGATAAGTATTGCAAATGGCAATCAGAGGGCTACCGCTCGTATTTTGACTATGGCGAGGGCATTGGTATGCAAACGCTTATCATGCTGGATATGTACGCTAGCGGTCACGCTATTTTTCACAAAACGATGAATCGGAGCGATGGTGTTGGCAACGGTGTCGTGATGCGTCTTGCACCAGTCGTGATAGCTGCCTATGGTAAGCGGGATATCCGTGACGTGATACGGCTTGCTCAAGTTTCCGCTAGAGAAACACATTACTCCTATGAGGCCGAAGCTGCTGCTGAAGTGTTTGCTGCTATACTACATAACGCTATCCATCTAAAAGACAAAGCAGAGATTATAGACGTTAGTAAACATAGTACCGGTACACACTACGACCAGCTGCTGAACAAGCTAAAAGGGAGAGTTGAGACGGATAAGCTCAAGAATAAGCCCGGGTATGTCGTATACACCCTCCAGATAGCTTTATGGGGCTTTATGAACTATGACACATTTGAGGATGGAATGTTGGCAGTTATGTGTCTGGGCGGCGACGTCGATACGACCATGGCAGTGTATGGGCAATTAGCTGGTGCATACTATGGGCTTAATGCAATACCGAACGAATGGCGATGTGATGTTTATCAAGGGAATGATATTATTGAACTAGCAGATAAACTAACCGCAATGGACGATTGCCCTGTCCTGTATACACGGTTTGAGGAAGATGTAACTTAATACAAATTAGGAAGAGAATGACTATATGAACAAAACAACATTAGAAACCGCTCAGCAGCTAATAGCCACAAAAGAGTTTAGCTACAAGGATATTAACCCAAGTGAGAAAGGAATATTCCTAGCGGCGCTTATTGAGAACGGTAAATCCGCCAAAGAAGGAGCTAATCACCACTCAAATATCCCCAAAGGAATGCTGATTAGTGAGTGGTACTTACGACATAAGTTAGGGCTGAGTGGAGCAATAAAGCACGACCTATACACCTCGCTTGAACTGTGGGAGCTAGATGATAAGCGATACCAAATTATCTATTATAAACCCTTCGGTTTGGGAAATTATGCTGAAACAAAATCAGAATTCTATGACGATAAAGACTCTGCTCAGGTTCGTTTTGACGAAGAATCTCGTAAGCTTGAGATAGAAGTATCTCTCCTTAAGAGATAGAGTTTAGCGTAGGTCGCCTACTGCATACTAATCATATATGACATCAGCTACTTTTTGTGCTTGGATTGTTGTATGATAAAACAGATCTAATAAATGCGTATGATGACGATAAGGCGATAATTACCGATGAGCTGCGGCAACTAGAGCGTCAGCAGGCAATACGAGAGACTGATATTGATGTTGCTCTTGAGATTATGCGAGATGTAGATAGACAATGGGTACTGGCTTCGCCGGGCGCTAGGACAAGGCTCCAAAGCATATTATTAGGGGTTGATATATGACTATAAAAACCATAGGTTTGGAATCATTGAAATCAGTGCATCTTACAGAATACTACCAACAAAAAAGGCTCTCCAGAGCCTGAAAAACCTTTCTTGGTGGCGGGGGTAGGATTTGAACCTACGACCTTTTGGTTATGAGCCAAACGAGCTACCAGGCTGCTCTACCCCGCGATACATAGTTATGATATCAGCTTAGCGCAATAATTGCAATACTTTAGTGTTTATGACTGTTGCCGCCAAATAGAAAGTTCATCCATTGCTGGAAGTTACTATCCGTTCGCTTTGCGCTCGACGCAAGTTTTTGGGTAGGCGTGGCGCTTTCAAATGACTGGGTGATGAGCTGTTTTTCGCCAGGTAGACCTTTTCCCGTGCGCTGTCTAATAGTCAATTCTTGATACTCTTCGCTTTGATAATATTTTGATTCGTATTCCAGCAAGGCGACTTGTAATTTTTCTATTTCCACTTGCTGGCGTTTGTTGTCGATAGACCGTTGCAGCTCGTAGTTTTTTTGCATTGACTCAATGGAGCCCCAAGCCCAACTCATAGCAATTAAAATCGCAGCAGCAATAACGACATTATTTAGGGTCAAATAGTCGTGCTGTATCCTGTAAATTAATCGTTTGAGTTTTAATTTGTTCATTTTTGCAAATTTAATATTTACCACATAATATTGTAGCAGGAATGGTAAAAATATTCATCTTATGCTTATCAAGTTCAAATTCAGAATGTGGTGGGGGCGGCTGGGATCGAACCAGCGACCAATCGGTTATGAGCCGACTGCTCTAACCCCTGAGCTACGCCCCCGTGAGACTTATTATAGCGCATCAGAGGTAATTATAGAAGTTTTCCAGCGGCAATTCGCACGGCTTCTGACCAAGAAGTAAAACAATGCGGCGTGGACGCTAGTTCTTCGCTGGTAATTTTATGCCGAACGGCCAGGGCTAGCTCGGCTGCCATATCGCTAGCGTGTGGTCCGACGATCGTTCCGCCGACGACAACTCGCTTCTTATCAACGATCAATTTCATAAAACCTATTCGCTGGTCGGTAATATTGCTGCGTACGGTAGTCGTGAGCGGAACAATTGCTATTTTTGCGCTTATTCCTTTCGCCTTACAATCGTATTCATTCATTCCAATTTGAGCTATTTCTGGCTGAGTAAATGCAACTTGTAGGCGTGGGGAATCGTTGAATTTAATCTTATTATTATGTAGCAAATTATGAGCCGCAATACGACTCTGCGCTAAAGCTGTGTGGGTTTGAATATTGGCGTCAGTTACATTTCCTGCGGCAAAAATATGTCGAGCGGAAGTTTGCAGGTAAGAATTAACCAAAATGCCATTTTCGGTATATTTTACGCCAGCGTTTTCTAAGCCTAAATCTGTTGCAGGCAATTGTTGGTCGGCAATCAGAATCTCATCAACGCGTACAGATTTCTCTATTCGCCCTTGCAGAAAGGTGACACGCTTTTGTATAGACGATTTTTGTATAGCGATAATCTTAGTGCGAGCTAAGATTGAAATATTGCGATTTTTTGCGTCATTCGTAACCAAAGCACTGACTTCTGGGTCAAATGTTGATAATATTCTGGGCGATTTCTCTGCTATGTAAACTTTTGTTCCCAGGGTGGAGAAGATATGTGCCAATTCTAGTGCCGTAGCTCCCGCACCAACAATGAACATGGTTTTTGGTGGGCGCTTTAAGCTAAAAATAGTTTTTGGAGTGTGGTAAGAAACGGCGCTTAACCCAGGTATTTCTGGAATTTGCCAATCAGATCCAGTTGCAATGAGAAATTTACGAGCAGACAAGTGTCTTCGATTGATAGCTATTTCATTCGGACTCAAGAAATGTGCATTGCCAGCAAAAACACTAATGCCTTGTTTTTCGTAATAATAGCGATTGCCGCCAGCTCCAGTTCTCTTTACAACTTTGTCTTTCCAGGATAGCAGAGAAGGGTAATTATACCCAACCGAGTTAGTGCGCAACCCAAACTTAGCGGCGTCTTTGGCTGTTTGATAAACGTTAAGAGCGTGAGTTAAGAATCCAGTTGGTACATCTCCCCAGTTTGGTGATTCCCCGCCGAATGTTGATTTTTCTACAACAGCAACTTTTTTTCCGGCACTTGCTAATATGCTGGCTGCGGGCGAACCGCCGGCGCCACTACCAATTACGATATAGTCATAGTCAAAAGTTGGTTTTTGCGACATCAAATCTCCTAAATTATGGTTTTATAATTTTTATATAAATAGGCTGCGTCAGGATGTAGAGTTTTCATAATGCGTTGTGCTTGGCGGCGGATATCGGCAGAGGTTATTTCTGGGTGAGTTTCGCACCAATTCATAACGCCCAGAGTGACGGTTTTTGCAATGTCTTGAGCTTGACCTTCTGGCGTACGAACGCTCAGGCAGGTGGCAATTATGGAATTGTGGAGCTTATCTGGTCTAAACTCCTCTGGTGGTCGTTTTCCTTGTTTGATGACGTCAATTTGACTTGGCTTTACCATAGATTGCCTCCATAGCTAATGACGCCAATAACGCGGTCGACAAATAGAAATGCCGCCAAAATTAGTAAGCTACCGCCGCTGGCGAATTGCAAAAATCTCTTATGATCTTCTCTCCAACGTTGTAAATTAGAGATGCTGCGTCCGCTGCCGATCAAGACGATAACGACAAACAACGGCAGTGTGGACACGATGACGTAGATCGCTATGCTGATGATTTGCAAGAAGGGGTTTGGTAGGGTGATAATAGCCAGACTGGCGGCGATAATTGGCGCGATAATAAATATGATTTCTGCAATAACGCTAATTATTCCCAGGGCAAAGCTTTCTATGGAATTTTTGGTTTTTTTGGTGCGCTTGTTTAAATATTCCGCAAAATTGCACGGAAGCCATAATGAAGTTCCTGGTTGTCGTCGGAAGTAGAACGCCCAAATTGCGATTCCTAAGCCAAACATCATCCCTGAAGAGACTGCGGCAACTAGTTGCTCTGCGCTGGTGACGTGGTGGATGAATAGTGATAAGAAATAGGAAATTGAGCTGATAAATAACAAGGTGATCATTGCGACTCCAAGTACAAAACTGTTGCTCATACGAAAAATTTTTCTCTGGGCGGTTTTTTTGCCAATTGAATGTCCGCTAAGTAACGTTAAAACACTGACGCTAAGCTGAAAACTAGCGTGAATAATCGCTGCAAAAATTATGGTGGCCAGTGATGAGATTGTTACAGGGGTCATTTTTGTGTATAAATCCTTCTCTACCAGTGTACCACAAGCGGAATGAAAAGGTAAATAATGACCGAAAAAGGTATTGCTTTTTTGTCAAATTTATGATAGTATAAAGACAGTTAAATAATTAACACAAAAAAGGAAAAAATATGGAAATCAACACCAGTGAATTAGCTGAATTTTTAGAAGTAACCCGAAAAAAGGATTTAGCAACGTGGGAGCGTCAGCGTAATTCATGGGAATTGGATAGTTTTGTGTCACGACGATTGGCGGCTTTGGACGGCGTTCAATCTGAAGAGCTTGAGCTAATTTAATTCAGTATCTATAAAAAATTCCCCGTCGTATTGACGAGGAAAGATAATTTCTGGTAGCACCGGGTGGACCCGAACCACCGACCTCAGGCTTATGAGTCCTGCGCTCTAACCAGCTGAGCTACGGTGCCACACTGCATTGATTGTAACAGATAGTATAAAATTTGCCAAATACGTTTTAGGTAAATTGTGAGATAATGGATATGTGAGATATATTATCGCAGTCAGTGGTGGGATTGATTCGGTAGTTTTGCTGGATTTGATGTCGCGAACGGAAAAAGATTTGGTGGTCGCTCATTTTGACCACGGAATTCGTGAGGATTCGGCGAGTGATGCTAGATTTGTCGAGGCTTTAGCTGATAGATATAAAATACAATTTGTTTGTCGGCGTGAAAAGCTGGGGGCTGATGCCAGTGAAGAATTGGCGCGCCAAAGGCGTTATGAATTTTTGCGTGGCGTGGCGACAGATTTTGATGGCGTGATAGTGACAGCGCATCATCGAGATGACATTATTGAAACTGTAGCGATGAACCTTAAGCGTGGTTCCAGGTGGCGAGGCCTGGCGGGGATGAGTGATAGTCAAATAGTTAGGCCGATGAATGGTTGGACGAAGCAGAGAATTTATGAATATGCGATTCGCCAGAAATTGGAATGGTGTGAAGATGAGACAAATCGAAGCGACTTGTATCAGAGAAATAAATTTAGGCGTAAGATAAATCGTGAACTTGATGAATACCAGAAGCTTGGAGTGTATGAGGCGTGGCGAAAACAGAGAGAATTAAGAGGGGAAATTGAGCAGGAAACAGAGAAGTTTGATGGAGAAGTGCTTAGTCGGTATTTTTTGACGATGATAGATGATAATGTCGCACAAGAATTGCTATATTATTACGTTTTACGACATTATGATGTGTCGTTACTGGGTTCTCAATTGGAGCGTATGCTAATTGCTATAAAAACTGGAAAAGCTGGCTCTTGCTGGCAAGTTGGCGGCGGCATTGTGATGAAATTGACGCTAAGAAGTGTTATAATAAAGAGAGTTTGATTAGTATAGGCGAAAGGATTAGTTGAGAATGGCTGTTAAGATGCCTCAAAGAAATGGAAAGAATAGAATAAGTCAAATTTTACGATTTGGATTGTTTTGGGCAATTATAATTTTTGTAGCGTTAATTTTTTACGCAACACTCTTCCCTGCGTCAAATCTTAAAGATGTTGCATTATCTGACGTAGTGCGTCGAGCAAATGACGGTAAAATTACTCAATTGGAGATTCAAGGAAATGACATTAAGATTACTCCAAAAGATCAATCAAAACCTACCGAGCATTCAGTCAAGGAATCTAGTAGCATTTATGAGCAGGGCTTGAACAAGGATGCCAAGGTTGAGGTGAAGGTTATTCCACCATCCACAACCGGCGAAACTATGTGGAATCTGGCGGTTATGGTTGTGCCTGTGCTGATTGTCGTGGTGTTCTTCATGTTTATGATGCGCCAAGCTCAGGGTCAAAATAATCAAGCTATGGGATTCGGCAAGAGTAAGGCTCGCCTGTATGGACAAGATAAAGAAAAGGTTTTGTTTACGGATATCGCTGGAAATGATAACGCCAAGCAAGATCTGCAGGAAGTTGTTGATTTTCTTAAGCACCCGAAGAAATATAAAGATTTGGGCGCAAAGATTCCAAAAGGTGTTCTGCTAGTTGGTAATCCAGGTACAGGTAAGACGATGCTAGCCCGGGCTGTTGCTGGTGAGGCTGGCGTGCCATTCTTCTCGATTTCTGGTTCTGAATTTGTGGAAATGTTTGTTGGTGTTGGTGCTAGCCGAGTGCGAGATCTATTTTCTAAGGCTAAGAAAAATGCTCCATGTATTATATTTATTGACGAGATTGACGCCGTGGGTCGTAAGCGTGGCTCTGGTATGGGTGGTGGTCATGATGAGCGCGAGCAAACTTTGAACCAGATTTTGGTGGAGATGGATGGTTTTGATGGCGAAACGAATGTTATTGTTTTGGCGGCAACCAACCGCGCGGATGTTTTGGATCCGGCTTTGCTTCGCCCTGGACGATTTGACCGACGTGTGAATATTACATTACCAGAACGCAAAGATCGTGAGGCAATTCTGAAGGTTCACTTTAAGAAAAAGCCAACTGACGAAACTGTTGATCTTGATAAACTAGCGGCAAAAACCGCTGGCTCGTCTGGTGCGGATTTGGCGAATATGGCCAATGAAGCTGCAATTATTGCCGCTCGTCGCAACAAGAAGAAGATCTCAAATGACGAATTAACTGAGGCGTTTGAGCGTGTGGCAATTGGTCCGGAGCGCAAGACTAAGATAATGAACGATCACGAGAAAGAATTGACTGCTTATCACGAAGCTGGCCACGCAATTGTTGGTCACGTCTTGCCTGATTCTGACCCAGTCCACAAGGTTACGATTATTCCGCGCGGCGGTACCGGTGGAGTAACATGGTTCTTGCCGCCAGAAGATAAGAGCTACACAAATGTTTACGAGTTTAAGGATATTTTGGCTCGGGCAATGGGCGGACGAATCGCTGAGCAATTGATTTACGGCGATGACGGAATCACTACTGGAGCTGGTTCAGATTTGCGAAAAGCGACTGAAATTGCCCGTGATATGGTAATTGAGCAAGGAATGGGCAAGGGCTTGCGCGATCAAGTGTTCCATGAAGATAACGGCGGCTTGATGTTCGATAAGATGACCAGAGAGCGTCCGTATTCTGATGAGACTGCGAAGATGATTGATGAGGAAGTCGCGCAATTGATTACCGAAGCTAAGCATCGTGCAATGTTGGTATTGAAAGAGAATCGTTCGTTCCTTGATAAGTTGGCTGAGGCTCTACTAAAGGAAGAAACTCTGGAAGAATCTGAGGTTGACGAGATTCTTAAGGGCACTAAGTTACCAAAAGAAGCTAAACTGCATTCGTAAAATACTATGGGGCGCGTTCGTAGTACAGTTACGAAAATAAATCAGCGGCTTAATGTGAAATTGGCTGCTACTATCCTGGCGGGCTCGACGTTGTTGTCGAGCTTGTTGGGGTTTTTCCGTGATCGTCTGCTTAACTCCGCCTACATGCCGAGTGAAAATGGAGCATTGGCGGGATACCCGGTTGGACTAGACGCTTATACGGCAGCTTTTATGGTGCCAGATTTTATGTTTGCGGTGCTGGTTTCTGGTGCGCTTAGTGTGACGTTCATTCCAGTTTTTAATGAGCGCTGGGTCAAGGGCAATAAGCAGTCGGCTTGGCAGATTAGCTCTAGTATGATCAATTTTATGGCGCTAATAACCATGGCGGCGTCGGTGCTGATTATTATTTTCGCCGATCCGTTGATGAAGTATTTAATCGCGCCTGGCCTGAGTGAGTCTGGACACGCTTTGGCGGTCAGTATGATGCAGGTAATCGCAGTTAATCCGTTTATCTTTGCGGTTGCAGCGGTGATTGCTAGTATCCAGCAAGCGGTTGGGCGATTTATGTTCTGTGCGCTGGCGCCAATGCTGTATAACGTCGGTATTATTATTGGTACGGTGTGGTTTACTGGCGGCGTCAATTTATTCGGCTGGCAGATTTTTGACGGCGGCATTATGGGCGTGGCATTGGGCGTGGTTTTGGGATCATTTTTACAATTGATCGTCAGTGCGGTTGGCTTGGCTGGACTTGGGTTTGATTACAATTTCAAAATCTATTGGCGAAATAAGGGATTTAGGAAAGTTTTATCTTTATTGCCAGCGCGTTCTGTTGATCAAGGAATGGATTATGTGGTTAGCTTGGTTGAGGTCAATTTAGCCTCGCGCTTGGCTGACGGTACGGTTAGGGCGTACCAACAGGCTTTGACTCTTCATATGATGCCGATCAATCTTATTGGCGTGGCGATTTCAAATGCCGCCTTTCCTCAATTGACTGAGCATTTGGGCGAAGGTCGAAATGACCTATTCCAAAAAGACCTGCGTTCCCTGCTGAGAATTATTTTTTGGATGGCACTTCCGGTGTCGGTGGTGATTTTCTTTACTAGGGGATACGTCGTGCATTTTATCCGCAATGGTGGTAATCAACTAATCGCGGGAATTTTGGGCTGCCTAGTTGTGGCGATTTTATTCCGAACTATTTATCACATGGCCGCGCGAGCATTTTACGCCCGCCAAGACACGAAAACTCCGCTGTATATTTCAATTTTCTCGATTACTTTGAATATCATCTTAGCAATCATCCTATCAATGGTCTTGAAAATGGGTGCATATGGATTGGCTTGGGCTCAATCAACAGTGGCAGTTTTGGAGGTGGTTGTGCTTTTGGCGGTTATGAATCGTCAAATGCCAAAATTATTCGACATGACGTTTGTGCGGGCGATTTTTAAAATGATACTCGCTGGAATTGTTACGGGTGTAGTTTGTTATATTGGTGTGTTGGTTTTGCCATTTCGTTACCATGACGATAGTTTCTTTAGTGCTTTTCCGAAATTCGTTATCATTTCATTAGTTAGTTTTGGGGCATATGCCATGGCTTCGAAGTGGTTGAAATTGCCAGAAATTGACCCAATTCTTGCACGATTGAAAAAAGTGTTATTTGGGCGATTGGAGTTTAAGGGCTAATGGAAAATATTCGGAATTTTTGTATTATTGCTCACATTGATCACGGCAAGTCTACGCTGGCTGATCGAATGATGGAGATGACTGGGACGGTAGAAAAGCGCGAGATGAAGTCGCAGTTGCTGGATTCGATGGATTTGGAACGGGAAAAAGGCATTACTATTAAGTTGGCGCCGGTACGAATGCGATATAAAAATGTCGATCTGAATTTGATTGACACTCCGGGACACGTTGACTTTAGTTATGAAGTTTCGCGTAGCTTGCAGGCTTGTGAGGGTGCGATATTAGTGGTTGATGCCAGCCAAGGAATTCAGGCGCAAACACTATCGAATGTTTACCTGGCGATGGAGCAGGATTTGACAATTATTCCGGTGTTAAATAAGGTTGATTTGCCGGCCGCCGACATACCGCGCGTATCCAGACAAGTTATTAATTTGTTGGGCTGCGACGAGAGCGATATTATTCACATCTCTGCTAAAACTGGTCAAAATGTCGATCAGGTTTTGGATGTAATTGTTGAGCGGATTCCATCACCAACTGGTCATCCAGATGATCCGACTCGGGCGTTGATTTTTGATAGCTATTATGACGATTATCGTGGCGTGATTTTATACGTGCGGGTGGTTGACGGGCGAATTAAAAAGGGCGAATCTATCCGAATGATGGCGACTGGCGCAGATGGACTAGCTCTGGAAGTTGGTCATCTTAACCCAGCCATGCAGCCCGACCCTTCGCTTGAAACTGGCGAAATTGGCTATATTGTGACAAACCTGAAGACGACACGCGAGGCGCGGGTTGGTGATACGGTAACGCTGGGGAGATATTTTAATTAAGATTAAAAAGGGAAACCACGAATCTACAAACAATAAGCTTAACTGAATTTTTTTGGCGTTGGTTCGTAGTATTGACGCGTATGATTGCTGAAATCAGTTTCCTTACCAGATTTGGCATAGCATTTATTCGACAAAACTCACTAAGTCTCTTAATAAAGAAATCAAACGTCAAACGAAAAAGAAGGTTCTTTTTCCTAACGAGGAGGCTCTGGAACGTTACTTAGTTACTTTGTTTGAAGACTCTACTAGAGTGTTTACACAAAATTATTGACAGCATCTTTTCCTTTATAATATAATAAAACCTCATGAGGTATTATATGTCTAAACAAAAAATTAATCGCTTTGTCGGATCTATTGGAGCTTTTATTGGGATCCTTGTCTTTATTGCATATATTCCACAAATTATCGCTAACCTACAAGGAGAAAAAGCTCAACCATTCCAACCACTATTCGCAGCAGTTTCTTGTTTAATTTGGGTAATCTATGGTTGGACAAAAGAACCTAAAAAAGACTGGATCCTCATCATTCCCAATGCAGCGGGAGTGATATTAGGCGGTTTAACTTTTATTACTTCTTTATAAAAGTTATATAAACAAAACCAGCAACTTCATAAAAAAGTTGCTGGTAGAGATTTTGGACTATCACAGGAAAAAATATTTAACCAAAGTGATATATTGTTTGATAAATCAGAGTATAATAGTAATTAAAAATAGGATTGGATAGCGAGCAGATTCTTGCTTCCTGCTATGTTTATATTCCATCAAGTGTAAGTTAATTAAGATTAAAGAAGGAAAAATCATGAATCCACAAACAATCAGCTTAACTGAATTACAAAAACACCTCGATCAAACATGTAAAGAGAAGGGGTGGGATAAAAATTCTGTCACTGAAGTGTTCTTATTGTTTACTGAGGAAGTTGGCGAGCTGGCAAAAGCAGTTCGCAAAGAGACAGGATTTAAGGGTGAGAAAAAACCTGACAATCATGACAATCTGCGCGAGGAGTTTGCGGACGTGCTGAATTATTTGATGGAATTGGCAAATCGGTTTGACGTCAATTTGGCGGAAGTGTATTTTGAGAAGCACAAGATCAACCAGACGCGGCAGTGGAAATAGTGCATATTAGTATTGAAAAGCGTAGATTAGATAAGATAATAAAATGCGCGGGTTGGCGATACGGTAACGCTGGGGAGATATTTTAATTAAGATGAGCGACTTGCCGCCAATTAGATTTGCTAATGGATCTTGCCTTGTTGCAAACGAAGTGACGGCTCCTTCTGGAGTGAAGAGAATAGTTTTTGGAGATGATCCAGAAAAACCCATGGCTCGTCTTGGCTATAGAGAAGTTGGCAGAAAGGCTTGTTTTGCGGGTATGTTATTTAAGAATGCTCCAGACGAATATAAGGCGGGTACGTCAATATTGTCATATTTTTTTGAAACAGCAATTCCTGAATTGGGACTTCACCCGGGAGAAACTTCAAAAATACATAAACCTGTTATTGCTTTACTTCTGGCTAGATATGGGTTGGAAGCCGACACAACTTCGGAATATTGGTCTCGTGCTGGACTATTGGTGCAACGAGTAGGAATATCAAGGAAACACCCTCAGCTACATTTCTGTGAAGGAAACGAAGAAGAATTCGAGGGTGAGCAATATCAAAGATTTTATGATATTGTGCCAAATAGAGAATTGCCGTTCTTATATCCTTTAAAATCTCCTTCAAAGCAGGTTGATGTACATACTTCGTATACTCCATAGTCACAAAACCTTGCCAATACAACGACAATGAGCGTTTAACATAACTGTCTAGTTGTAAAGAATGGTATAATTGTTAATGAATGTCTAAGGTAATTGAAAAGTTAAACCTGAGCGATTCAGCGCTACAGTTAGAGTCAGAAAATTCGTCGGTTTTGGGCTATGGTGGGTAAAAACATAAAAGCCTTGATTGAACTATGACCTCAAAAGAAAATATTCTTAGTAAATGGCGCATGATATCGTCACGTACTATATTCGAATATTCTCGATTAACTGCAGTGGAAGACATAGTAAAATTGCCTAATGGTAATATAATTCGCTATATCCACTACCCTTATTGTGGGTATGGCGGAGTAGTTGTAGTGTGTCGTCGTGGTGACACTATCCTTGTGCAGCAAGAATATTCTTATCCTGTGGATGAGGTATTATATCAGCTACCAGGTGGTAAAATTGAGGTGGGCGAGGACGCTTGCACAGCTGCGCGGCGAGAGTTGGCCGAGGAGTCTGGTGTCGCTATGAATAATTTGCGAGAATGTGGATGGTTCTATCCTGACAACCGTCGTACTAACGCTAAGTTGTATGTGGTCTACGGGGAATACACCAGAGCGGATTATCAGCATCAGCCGGACGACGCAGAGCAGATTATTTCGCAGTGGTTGCCGATCGCCGACGTGCAGAGTATGATCGCCGCGGGCAAGATTACTAATTATGCTATGCTGGCGGCATGGGCAATAGTGGATCGTCAGTTGTTTTCGCGAAAAAAATAGAGCTAGACGTTAGCAAAAAAGCATATCCTACAATTAGCAAAAGGCTAAACTGTATACCGGAAGACGATCTTTCTCTATAATAAAAATGGTATAATATCTATCGAGGATATGATCAAAGAAATTACAGTCCAGCCACTTCCAGGCTATAAAGAAGTTAAGCCGTTTGTCTATGCGGGGTTTTTCCCGGTGTCCAATGAAGACTACAATGACCTGAAAGAGGCAATTGAAAAGTTGAGCCTGAGCGATTCGGCGCTGCAGTTTGAGCCAGAAAATTCGCCAGTGCTGGGATATGGCGTACGAATTGGATTTTTGGGTTTGCTTCATATGGACATTATTCGCGAGCGACTGGAACGTGAGTATAATTTGGATTTGATTGTGACCAATCCGAGTACTGATTATCAAGTTAGTTTGACGAATGGCGAGGAGCTGGATATCAAGTCTGCCAGTGAATTGCCCGACCCAGCGCAGATAAAAGAGATTCGCGAGCCGTGGATTGACGGTGAAATTGTCGTGCCGCAGGATTATATTGGTGCGGTGATTCAGTTGATCGTGAGCAAGCGTGGTCGCCAGAAAAACCTGAGTTACATTGACGAGCGGGCGCTGATTTCATTTGCGGCGCCACTTGCGAATTTGTTGACGGATTTTTATGACCAATTGAAATCTATTACCAGCGGCTACGGTTCGTTTAATTATGAGTTGGCGGATTATCAGGTGGAAGATTTGGTGCGCGTCGATTTTTATGTAGCGGGTGAGATGGTTGATTCGTTGAGTGTAATGTGTCATCGCTTGGAATCGCAGCATTTGGGGCGTGAGATTGTTAAGAAGCTGAAAGAAGTCGTGCCTCGTCAGAGTTTTGAGGTTTCATTGCAAGCGGCAATTGGCGGTAAATTTATTGCCAGGGAAAATATCGGCGCTTACCGAAAAGACGTTACGGGCTATCTTTACGGCGGCGATGTCAGTCGTAAAAAGAAGCTTCTCGCCAAGCAAGCACGTGGTAAAAAACGAATGAAACGCTTCGGTAAAGTTGACATACCGAGCGAAGCATTTATGGTGATGCTGAAAAGGGATTAATCGTGAAAAAACCTATTGTTTATATTGATATGGATGGTGTTTTGGCGGATTTCAAATCTGCTTTAACAAAAATATCGCCTGAGTTGATTGATGAGTTTGCTGGTCATCACGATAATATTCCAGGAATTTTTTCTTTGATGGATCCAGTGTCTGGAGCTATCGAGGCGGTTTACGCCCTGAAAGACAAATACGATTTATACATTTTATCTTCTTCTCCGTGGGAAAATCCGACGGCTTTGGGCGATAAGTTGGCGTGGGTGAAAAAGTATTTTGGCGGCGAAGGTTCGGATAACGTTTTCTTCCGTAAGGTTATTTTTTCGTCAGCAAAGAATTTGAGTCGAGGCGATATTTTGATTGACGATCGGACGGCGAATGGTGCGGGCGAGTTTCCTGGTCGGCTTATTCGTTTTGGAAGTTCTGAATTTCCCAATTGGCAATCTGTACTTGATGAGTTATTATAGGTAAATATTATGCCAAGTATTGAAGATCTTATTACAAATTATCAGCCAACTGAATCGACAATTGAGTTGGTTAAAAGTACGAAAATTGCGCTGCTCGCGGGAATTTCTGGTGCAGGCAAAGACACGATAAAAAAACAATTGCTGAAGTCTCCAGAGTTTCGCGATATTGTTTCTCACACTACGCGCGCGCCACGCACAAATAATGGATGTGCCGAGCAAGATGGAATTGATTATCACTTTATTGATTCGCAAACTGCCGAAAATATGCTACAAAATAATGAATTCATCGAAGCGAAGTTTGTTCACGGTACGGTTTATGGGACATCGGTGGCTGAACTGAAATTAGCGCATGATCAGAACCGAGTGGCAATCACTGACATTGATGTTCAGGGCGTGGAGGAATATGAGCGACTGGCGCCAGATAGCATTGCGATTTTCATTGTGCCGCCAAATAGCCAAACTTGGATTGAGCGATTAAAAAAGCGTTACGCAACCGAAGAGGATTTTCAAGCAGAGTGGCCGAAGCGTCATGCCTCGGCGGTAAAAGAGTTAGCTTACGCGCTTGAAGTTCCGTATTATCACGTGATTATCAATGACGATTTGGAGCGAGCAATTCGAGTGACCGAGGAAATTATTTTGCGCGGCGACGTGTTTAAGCGTCAAGATGACGAGGCGCGTTTGGTAGCTCGAAATCTCCTCAATGATATAATTAATCTATGAGTTCAGTAAAAACTCCAAAAAAAATAGCAGCCAGGCAAGATCGTTCCTCGAAGACCTTGACTACATTGTTAGACCAATCCTTTTTTATCTTTGCAGGTTTGGCGTCGTTTTGGTTGGCGTGGTTGGTACTTAGAGAAGGTTGGGTGACGGGCGGCTGGTGGCTGGTTGGCTTGTTCTTTGTTGTGTGGATAATTGTGGCATATTTAGCGTTGCCTAGACTTCATCGAATTTTGAGCAATATGTATGTACCGAATTATTTTATTGGTAGGACGCGAACGGCGGATGGAGTATTAAGCGACCCTGTCAATTTGAGCGTGCGCGGCTCGGAAGAAAAGCTCCATAAGGCAATGACTGAGGCAGGCTGGGTTCTAGCGGATGACATAACTCCAAGGTCGGCTTGGAAAATGGTGCTTACGGTGCTTAGTGGTCGTAGTTATCCAAATGCACCAGTGTCGCCAGCATTTTTGTTTGGCAGACGGCAAGACTTTGCTTATCAGCAGGAAGTTGACGGCAATCCAAGGCGTCGTCATCACGTTAGGTTTTGGCGATGTCCAACTGGCTGGCTTCTTCCTGGCGGTCATCGAGTTGATTGGTTGGCGGCTGGTACATACGATAAGAGTGTTGGTTTTTCTTTGTTTACTTTTCAGTTCACGCATAAAATTGACGAGAATATTGATATTGAACGAGATTATATCATTGAGTCGGTTAAAAGTAACAATAAAAATGTTAGAGTGACGATATTAAAGGATTTTTCAACGGGTTATCATTCGCGCAATGGTCTTGGAGATTCTATCCGCACTGATGGCGATTTGCCAATTTTGGGAGTTGGTCGAATAAAGGCTGACGATAATGTCACGGCTTCAACGCGGCTCGGAGTGATTATGGACGGCACAATTTATGATCGTCATCCGCGAAATCACGAAACTTTATTGGAAGAGCTTTGGAGTCGCCGACCACCGCAGATTTTAATTGGCGGCGGACTAATGATTCTGGCGTCGTTGTTCACAATTGGGCAAATGTTGGTGGACTTTTCTAGTTGGCCGACGACTTTGGTGCAGGTTGCGAATATTGACGGAATTGATATAAATGTCGCGAATACCATGTTGTCAATGATGGCTGGCTTTAATGTGCTGTTGGTCGTGGCGGAAATCGTGCTGGTTGGACTGCTACTTCGAGGAAGTAGCCGGGCGCGAATCTCACTACTTTCTGTGGCGACATTAGCTATTGTCACCGAATCTTTATCCGTGACGATTGGGCGAATTAATGCGTCGATTATGCTGCTTTTGATCTCAATTGGCGTGCATATTATGATCATGATGTTGTTCTCTTCGGATGCAGCGCGCTACTTTACGGAAAGACGATAAGGCTTGGCACTCTGCTTGTATGAGTGCTAGATTTGCGATATAATTGGACTATGACCGAACGTCAACAAGCAATTCTTGTAGCTATTATTGAGCAATACGCTGAAATTGCGGCGCCAGTTGGTAGTGTAACGCTAGCCAAGTTATTTGGCGTGAGTAGCGCCACGATTCGCAGTGAAATGGCAAAACTTGAGGAGATGGGATTTATTGAGGCGCCCCACACGAGCGCAGGGCGAATTCCGACAGATAAGGGATATCGTTTTTATGTCAATGGAATCACGGCGGCGCAAATGACGGAATTGCCGAGTGGTATTGATAGTAGCACGAAGGCAATTGAGGCGCACGTCAATTCAAATGTTGATACTTCAGATAAAGCGATTCGTCGAGCAGTTGATGGTTTGGTGGAAATGACTGGCAATTTTGGTTTTGCGTCATTTGGTTCGAGTTTGTATATGAACGGAATGACTCAGTTGTTCAGCCAGCCAGAGTTTGGCGATGGCGATCACGTTCAGGCGGTTGCTAAATTGATTGACAATATCGAACCGTGGCTGCGCGAAGCGGCACCGGACGAACCGCTAAATGTGTTTATTGGTAGCGAAAACCCAATCGGTAAAAGCAGTGGTGCTACGTTAATTATAAGTAAATTTAAGTCATCGTCTGGTGGTGATAATTACATCGGTGTGATTGGTCCAACAAGGCAAAATTATCGTCGAACGATGGAGCTGGTGCGTCGTACGGGCGCGATGCTGGAAGAAGTCTTGTAGTGGCTAAAAGGAGGAAAAATGACGAAGAATAAAAAAGCTGAAGATTTAGAGAAAGAAGTTGCTGAGTTGACGTCGGATTTGCAGCGAACTCGAGCGGATTTTGAGAATTATCGTAAGCGCGTGGATGCAGAAAAGCAATCAGCGCACGAGTTGGGTCAAACTAAGTCTGTGATGAAATTATTGCCAGTTATTGATACAATTGAGCGAGCTGTTACCAACGTCCCAGAGGAGATTCAAGATAATGCGTGGGTTAAGGGCGTGGCTGGTCTGAATAAGCAACTTGATAAGCAATTGAAGGAGATTGGTTTGGAGAAAATTGACGCCAAACCCGGAACTTTATTTAATCCTGAATTTCATCAGGCTGTTCAATTTGATGAATCGACGGATGGTGACAAGGAGGTTATTGCCGAGGAGCTTCGCGCTGGCTATACTTTGAATGGTTCAGTCATTCGCGACGCAATGGTAAAAGTTGCTCGTCAATAATTTGATTAAGAAAAAGGATTTGTCTAAAACAGCTGTTTATGAAGATGATTCTATGCTGATCGAAGAAGAAGTAAAACAAAAAAGAGAAGTTTCTATGTATGCCCCAGCAGTCTATCAGCTCTGTCTGGCTATGGGGATTGGAACCATTATCTCCTTTTTGCTTTCAAAGACAGGAATGACCTTTCCAATCTATAACGAAATCGCCATCACATCAGCGTTTCCTATGTGATGGCGATTTTTATTTAATCTTTTTTTCCTGCTACCCAACGAAGTCCCCAGTGAAATGCCTCGTCCAAACTTCTGTGACCGGAATAAAACTGAACGACTCTCTCCACACTAAAAGTTTCATTATTTAGGTTCTCCAATAAAACCAGTCCGCACATCGTCTTATTGGTGTCATATTCATTCATCTTTACTACGATATCCTCTGCCTTTGGATATTTAATCGTAACCACTCCATCCGCCTGCTTCCAATTAGCTACACCTT